>JALRJP010000100.1 GCA_023261135.1 Burkholderiaceae bacterium
ATTCTTGGCCTGGGTTTTATTGCTATGGCAGGCTGGATTCTCATTCCCGACAAAGAGGACGAACTTGCTCCCGAAAAAGACTCCTCAAGAACGTTTGCACGAATTTTTGCGCTGACCCTTGTCCTTTTCTTTCTTGCAGAAATGGGCGACAAGACGCAGATTGCGACAATAGCCCTTGCTGCCGAATTGCAATCGGTGGTCTGGGTTACCGTGGGAACGACGCTTGGTATGATGCTAGCAAACGTCCCTGCGGTGCTTGTCGGTGAAAAGCTGGCTGAAAAGCTTCCTGGCGTTCTCATTCGAAGGCTTGCCGCGCTCGGGTTTCTTTTAACGGGAATTGCTGTTTTTACTTTTTAGCTCGCCATTTTGAGCATTTCAAACCGCAGGGTGACTCACATTTTCTTCTCTCAAGGACCACGTACCATGAACTGCCTGTCTAGCCTCTTTCAAAAAACACGAACATTCGTTGCCGTTGCCCTGCTTAGTCTTGGCGGCCTAAGTGCCGGACTGCCCATCGCAACGGCACAGGCCCAAGAGGGCACCGCCTACTGGAAAGACAGCTCGGGCCAGCCCGTTCGATCGGGCTCTGGCGAATGTGTCCGGGCAGGCTTTTTCACACCCAGTATGGCCACTGAGCAATGCGACCCATCGTTGGCACCCAAAAAGGCAGTGGCTGCACCTGCCTCAAGCCCCGCGTCTTCGGTTGAGCCCAAGGCTGCATCCCTGCCTGTAGTGGTTCCCACCCCCCAGTCAGTCACCTACAAGGCAGATAGTTTCTTTGACTTCGACAGAACAAGCCTCAAACCCGAGGGCACTGAGGCGCTTCTAAAAATGCTCGACCAGGCGAAGGGCACAAACATTGAAGAGATTCGGGTAGAAGGCCACACCGATGCAGTGGGTTCCGAAGGCTATAACCTGAAGTTATCGGTTCGACGCGCAGAGGCTGTGAAGGCGTTTTTAGTTCAGCAAGGGATTCCTGCCAACTTTATTAAAACCGAAGGCTTTGGCGAGACCCAGCCCGTTGCGAACAATGCAACACCGAACGGGCGCGCACAGAACCGTCGCGTTATGGTGGAGCTTATTGGCAGCAAGGTCGTTGGTAAGTAAAACGTCTCCTGTCTGATCACTGCAAATGCAGCCTCATTGCTAGCATGCGCAAACGGCTTTCACAGAAATGACTGCACCGCAGAGCCAGACTGCATCTCGTAATGCCGATGCCGGCGAATTGCTTAAGTTCAGCGAACTGGCAAGCCGCTGGTGGGACCCCACCAGCGAGTTCCGGCCACTTCATGAAATCAACCCTTTAAGGCTCGACTGGATCGACGGGCTCCACCCCTTAAAGGGGGAGCGTGTTCTTGATGTGGGCTGCGGCGGAGGCATTCTTGCCGAGGCCATGGCCCAACAGGGTGCTCAGGTGAAAGGCATTGATCTTGCAGAAAAGCCCCTGGGCGTAGCAAAGCTTCATGCTCTGGAGTCAGGCGTAACGGTGGACTACGAATGCATTGCCACCGAAGACATTGCTGCCCGAGAGCCAGCCCAGTACGACCTAGTCACTTGTATGGAAATGCTTGAGCATGTACCCGACCCTGCCTCGGTGATTGCGGCCTGCGCAACCCTTGTTAAGCCAGGCGGGCATGCCGTTTTCTCGACCCTGAATCGCAACCCCAAGAGTTTCCTTTTTGCCATTGTGGGGGCAGAGTATGTTCTGCGGCTCTTACCCAAGGGCACCCACGAGTACGCCAAGTTCATTCGGCCCTCTGAGCTCCACACGGCAGCCCAAGATGCTGGGCTTGTACTCAGGTCCATGATTGGCCTTCATTACAACCTGTTCACCAAGGTTTACTCGCTGGGACGCAATGTGGATGTGAACTACATCATGGCGTTTAGCAAACCCAGCTAAAGCCCCTCGCGCTCCCTCAATATGCTTCCTGGTTTTGCCATTAACCCAGACAGTCTCGCCAAAGACTGGAGCCCACCGCAGGCAAGACCAGACTGGCAGGCTCGTTGGCTCAAGCACCAGAAGCGTGCTGTGCTTTTCGATCTTGACGGCACCTTGCTTGACACTTCGCCCGACCTGGGCGGTGCAGCCAATGCCATGCGGCTCGCCCGTGGCCTGCCAGCTTTGTCTATTCAGGAGCTTCGTCCCTACTGCTCCCATGGCGCGCGCGGCATGATTCTTAAGGCGCTCAATATTGGCCACGAGGAACCGGGCTACGAGAATCTTCGGCAAGAGTTCTTAAATCACTACGAATCGCGACTCTGCGAAGAAACGCGGTTTTTGCCAGGGCTCGATCAGGTGGTCAACAGAATTGAAGAGGCAGGCATGGTCTGGGGCGTGGTCACCAACAAATTTGCACGGTTCACTGAGCCGCTGTTAGAGGCCATGAACCTGCGCAGCCGCATGGCGGTCTGTGTTAGCGGAGACTCGGCTGCCTTCCCAAAGCCACATCCTGCGCCACTGCAAATGGCCACCGAAACGCTGGGGCTGCCCGCGCAGGCGGTGGTCTATTTAGGCGACGACCAGCGCGACATTACCAGTGGCTTTCATGCGGGCTGCTTCACCATGGCGGTTGCCATGGCCGACTTTGAATTGGGGGCTCTGCCCGAGAAGTGGGGTGCCGATGCCTTGGCCACGAATGCCCAGGAAATCTGCAGCCTTTTAAAACTCAATTCGTAATAAACTGGTCCTGTCTGTGGTGCTGAGGCATTCATGTCTCTGAACCAATGCCTTTGCGCTAGGGTAAGGAAATTACCAGGCGGGTGTGAGCGTTCCTTGTCGAATGAACCCGAAGCCCGGTTGACCTCGCCCACCTGAACTCCGGTTCAGGAGCTGCAACGCCTCGGTATCACAGGCACCTTTTAGAGTTTTACGCGCATCGAGTAATCAATGGCCTTCACCGACTTGGTAAGCTGACCAATCGATATACGGTCAACCCCAGTGGCCGCAACACGACGAAGGTCTTCGAGGCCAAGCCCTCCCGAGGCCTCAAGCAAGGCAGGCTCGCAACCCATTTCTTTCGCAAGCGTGCTGGCAAGAGTAACGGCCTCCACCATGCCCTTTAGGTCGAAGTTATCTAAGAGGATCATGCGCGCGCCTGCACGAAGAGCATGCTCGAGCTGCTCAAGCGTCTCGACCTCTACCTGTGCCCATGCGCCGCGCTGGGGCTGCTGGGCAAGTCGCGCTAAAAGCGCGTCAAGGCCCCCGGCCGCCTCAATGTGATTTTCCTTCACCAAGACAGCATCCCATAAAGCCATGCGGTGATTGGAACCGCCCCCCATACGCACGGCATACTTCTGGGCCTGACGCAGGCCAGGCAAGGTCTTGCGTGTATCAAGGATTTTGCAGCCTCGTGAGTTAGGGCTTAGCCCTTCAATGGCCTTCACATATTGCCGTGTCTGCGTTGCAACGCCAGAGAGCATCTGCAAAAAGTTCAATGCCGATCGCTCGGCGGTGACCAAGGCCCCACGAGACGCGGTAAGTCGGCAGACCACCTGAGCGGCCTGAACCTCTTCACCCTCCTCTGCATTCCAATCAAGCTTAGCTAATGGGTCAATCTGCTGAAAACAGGCATCAAACCAAGGTCTGCCACAGACCACCGCCGTCTCTCGCAGCAAGATCTCGGCCAAGCCGCGTTCTGAAGAAAGCCCCGATGGCTCAAGCAGCTGCGCCGTAAGGTCGCCCGTGCCAATGTCTTCGCGAAGTGCATCCCGCACATTGCGCGCAATGGCTTCGTCGAGACTCTCGTTGGAAGAAAAGCTAAGCGGCACCGATATGGGGCACAAAGCCCGAGGCAGAGCGTTCTGTTGAAGCTCGACCTGCCGCCGAGGACGTGAATGCAAGCATCCGGTCAATGCAATGCACAGCCTTTTTTGCTGTTTCAACGGGCACATGAATTTCGTGCTGCGAAGAGGCCTCTGGCAACAAGGCATCGCGCAGAGCCACAAGACCATTCATGGCCATCCAAGGGCAGTGCGCGCAACTCTTGCATGTGGCACTGGTGCCTGCGGTGGGTGCTTCAATGAGTGTCTTTTCAGGGGCAAGCTTACGCATACGATGCAGAATGCCTTGGTCAGTGGCCACGATAAAACTCTGGGCGGGTGTTTGCACCACCGCATTGATCATGGCCGTGGTGGAGCCCACGTGGTCGGCAAGCGCAATAACACCGGCAGGCGCCTCGGGATGCACAAGCACCTTGGCCTCGGGGTGACTTGCCTTGAGACGGGCCAGTTCAACCGACTTAAACTCGTCGTGAACAATGCAGTGCCCTTCCCATAAAAGCATGTCGGCCCCAGTCTGCTCCTCAATGTAACGGCCTAAATGACGGTCGGGCGCAAAGAGAATTTTCTTACCCTGCGCATGCAGATGGCTCACGATACTAACCGCGCAGGAACTGGTCACCATCCAGTCTGCACGCGCCTTAACGGCAGCACTGGTATTGGCATAGACCACCACAACCCGATCGGGATGAGCGTCGCAGAATTGCGAAAAGGCATCGGCAGGGCATCCGAGATCGAGTGAACAGTTGGCCTGAAGGTCGGGCATGACCACGGTTTTTTCAGGCGAGAGAATTTTTGCAGTCTCACCCATGAATCGCACCCCGGCAACGACCAAGGTCTGTGCCGCATGGTCGCGCCCAAAGCGCGCCATTTCCAAGGAGTCGGCAACAAGTCCGCCGGTATCCAGGGCAAGGTCTTGAATTGCTCCGTCCACATAATAGTGAGCCACAAGCACCGCCTTGCGTTGATTTAAAAGCGAGCGGATTTCTGAAATCAGTTCTGTCTTCTGGATGGCATTCACAGGATCGGGCAGGCTAGC
>JALRJP010000101.1 GCA_023261135.1 Burkholderiaceae bacterium
CTTCAAGGACAGGGCTGCTGCCGCAACCGATAAACTCAAGAACCCCGAAGCATCCTTTGCGGCTGATAAATCCGCTCTTGAGGCTAAGGTTGCTGAGCTGAAGGCGTCGGGATCCGACCCTGCAGGCCTCACGGCGGCAGAGGGACGGCTTGCAAAGTTCCCAGCCGACGTTGAAGCCTACAAGACCTTTTTGAACGGTGAAAAGGGGTTAGCGGCACGGGCAAATCCTCCTCGCGCTCACGCCGCTCCTTTCCCTGGCAAGGACGACGCTGCGAAGGACACAGCACGGCTTAATTTCTTGGCTCTGACCTTTACGCTCATGTTAGGTACCGCGGCACTGCCACACATCTTGATGCGCTTCTACACGACGCCTTCGGTGCGTGAGGCCCGTAACTCGGTGACTTGGTCGCTATTCTTCATCTTCCTGCTCTACTTCACAGCCCCTGCCCTGGCGGTGCTCGTGAAGTTCGTGATGTACAACGACATTGTGGGAAGTCAGATTGCAAACCTGCCCGCCTGGGTTGCAAACTGGAGTGCGGTGGATGCCAAGCTGCTGAGCATTACCGATGTCAATATGGACGGCATTGTTCAGCTTGCAGAGGTTAAAATTGGTAATGACATTGTGGTTCTGGCCACACCTGAAATTGCAGGCCTGCCGTATGTTGTTTCGGGCATGGTGGCTGCAGGTGGTCTGGCTGCTGCGTTGTCAACCTCCGACGGCCTCTTGCTTACCATGGCCAACGCGCTGTCTCACGATGTTTACTACAAGATGATTGATCCCAATGCACCGGTGTCACGTCGCGTAGCCATCTCAAAGACAATGCTTCTTGTCGTGGCCGTGTTAGCTGCCTTGGTGGCCCAGCAAAAGCCTGCCGACATCTTATTCTTGGTGGGTGCGGCCTTCTCGTTTGCCGCTGCCGGATTCTTCCCTGCTCTCGTGCTGGGTATCTTCTGGAAGCGCACAACGGGTATTGCGGCATCGCTTGGCATGATCTCCGGCATCGTCATCTGCTTCTACTACATGTCGCTCAATCAACCGTGGCTTCGAGAGTCCATTTGGGGTATTGCTCGATCAGTGCCTATTGGTCCCGACATGTGGTTTGGCATTGGGGCGATTTCTTCCGGTATCTTCGGTGTGCCCTTGGGCTTCGCGGTCATTATTTTGGTGTCGCTTATTACACCGGCGCCTAATCGTGAGGTGCAAGACCTTGTCTCTCAGGTTCGCTACCCCGACCTGAAGATGGCAAACTAAGTTAGTGTCCTGCGGGTGAGGTTCGCCTCACCCAATAAAAAAGCCCGGTTCACCACCGGGCTTTTTTATTACTGGTACTTACGACACATAGTGGCGTTGATCTATTGCCAGCTTAATCAATAAGTGGCTCAAAGGCTGAACCCTGGCCTGCAGCTGGCTGGCCCATACGCGCTATAAGGTGGTCAAGTAAGCCCTCAAGAGAGGCGACTGAGGCCAGAGGCATCTCCGACAAGGCATTCACCAAAAGCCCCATCTTAGGCTCTGGTACCCTGCCCAAAAGTTCATGTCCTTTAGCTGTTGCGGCCAGTTCGAAAGCACGCGCATCCGATTGGCTACGGGTACGAAGCACATAACCCTGAGCAACCAGATGACGAACGATGTTACTGGCGGTGGACTGATGAATGGCAAGCCGATCGTTAAGAGCACCCGGGCGAATACCTGGGTTTTCATCAATAACCACCAAGGCCCAGACGTGAGAGCCGGAGAGACCGGTAAGCTGCTCAACCTTGCGGTAGTGTTCTTTGACCGCTCTGAAAATAACCCGAAACTGCTTGAGAACCCTAACGGCCTGGTCCGGTACTACAGTACTCACGTTTGCCTCCGCAGATAAAAACATCTGCGAAGGCTACCACTTTCTTATTGACTTAGGGTGAGACTCAGCTTGAATGTTCGTGGTGCACCTGCAGTTAAATACCCATCGCCCAGGAAATCGGCGGTATCTCGCCAGTAGGCTTTATCAAACAAGTTCTCAACGTGAAGACGCAGGCTGAGCCCGGCACCCTCGCCCAGTCTGCGGTCCTGATGAAGGCCAAGATCAAAGCGATGGTGAGAAGGCAGCTTTACCCGACCGTCGGTGGTTGCAGGTCGCTGACCAACATAGTTCCAAAGGACTGAGACCTGGGTTGGTTGCGATACTGGGAGCTTATAGGCAAGCAGACCGTTCATGCTGAGCTCTGGAGTGTTCAAGGCATGATTACCGTTTACAGCCTCCTGAGAAGTCCCCGAGACTTTGGCCCGCATGGCCGTAAGTCCAAGCCTACCGGTTAAGGATTGGCTAAGCGCGCCACTCGTCCCAAGCTCAAGCCCAAGACGAGATTCCTTGCCCTGTTGTACAAAGCTGCCATTTGGAGGATTTATTGATGGATTGCAGGGGTCAAAGTCTGGATCCTGCGCCTCGGCGCTAGTTAGCAACTCAGAAAGGGATGTGTCATTACGAAAGTTATATGGCCTCTCCGCATAAAAAGTTGTTGTCTCAAAAATGGACTTCGAACCTAACCGCCCTCTTATTCCAACCTCTATGGAATGAACACGCCGAGGGCATAAAACCGAGCCATAGTTTGAACTGCTGTTTGGTGCGCGACTACCCGCATCTAGGTCCTGTCGATAACCCGCGTAAAGGACAGCTGCCGAAAGCCTTCGGGAGTAGCTAAACGCAGGAAGAAAAACCGTATCCTCCGTCGAACGAACCGTTGTAACCGTATCTTGGGTAACAGCCCAGTAGAAAGCGGATCTAAGATCTTCCTTATGCTTTACCCAACGGCCGCCCAGCGAGATAACGTCACCATTCGCCAGGGTAATTCGATCATTGGCTACCAGGGAGAACTGTTCAATGGTCTGATCGAAGGCATCACTAAAAAATGGGCTGGGGTTGGCTCCACCTGTCCAACTTGAGTCGAATACATTCCCTGTGTCTACATAGTCACTAAAGTCTGCATCAAACTCGCCATTATTGTTTGTATCAGCCACATCCCAAAAATACTCAGGCATGCGGGTGGTGCGCCTTAGGTACGACGCGCCAAAGGCGATGTTATGCGTGATGCCTTCATGTCCAACCGTGTAAAGCCCATCCAGTGCCAGGTAGGCGGCATCGCGTTTCTCCTGAAGGCTACGATAATCCCAAAGCGTGAAGTCACCGTTCGAACAAAAATAGGTGCCTGCTAAAGTTCCGGTGCTAGCCGAGCAACCCCAAGGAAAACTGCTCCGATCATCAGTCTTTACCCTATGCAGCGAGGCTGTTCCCATGATCTTGAGGTTAGAATCCACGGCGTGCGTGAGACGCCCCATGGTAAAAATAGAATCAAAAACCACAGGCTTTGACCAGTCCGACCGTCCAAGCACAAGCTTAGGATTTAAGGGCGGCAGGGCTGTTCCACCTAAGAGCTGACTCCCTGGCTGAGTGCGCTGGCTGTGGCGGGAATACTCCATGTCTATCTCAAGCACCGATTGCGAACCAATTGGCTGGTCAAGGGCAAGGCTGACCATGCCTGAACCGCCGTCAGCACCGCGAGCCTCGGGCCTTAAATGATCAATAGCTGCGTTAAGCCGCCATCCTCCCTGCGGTCCTGCACTGCCAATGTCAACACCCGCCCCCAACGATGCACGCGACTCTGCGGTTAGGGAGAGCTCGCCGATATCCCTAGGTCGCTCAGTAACCAAATTGATCAATCCCGCCGATGCACCTGCGCCCACCCAGGTGCCGACAGGCCCGCGTAAGGTTTGAACCTGTTGCTTGTTTTGCAGGGAAAGCCGCGACTCGCCAACAATGGGTACACCATTTACACGTATTCCAAGCGCAGGATCGACCGCAAAGCCTCTAATTAGAAAGCCCTCGTAATAACCTACAGGGCTGTAGTAGGGCTCGACAGAGCTGTCGAGTTGCAAAATATCGGTCAGGCGCGAAGGCCCAACAACCATCATTTCTTCTTTGGTAATCACCCGCCCCGACAAAGGCTGATCTAACCAGTCCTGCCCTGTAAAAAGCTGTGTCTGCGACGAACCAACACCGAGCCCAAGCGAGGGTTGTGCACGCACTTCAATGTCCGGCAAGGCAGTAGCAGACTGAGCAAACACAGCCCGCCCAGATACAGCTAGGAAAAGCAAAAGCACGATTCGCCCTATTCGGCTCAGGCCAGAGAAAGAAAAGTAACCAGACATTGTTGCGTCTCCCATAGAGGCAGAGAAACGCGTGAGTGACATACCCGGGACGAAGGCAGACAACTCTTTACGCTTCCCTGCGCAAGTCTTAACTCGATCAGGTTCGAAGGGTTTGTCTCACCCGCCTTTTAAAAAGGCTCTTGGCACCGTGCCTCGCACTTGCTCCAAACACAGACTTTGCAAGCACCTGACTAGACCAAGAGGTTTCGGGACCCCTAGCGAGTTACGAGTGTAATCCGTTTAAGAAAGCCAGCGCAAGTTCAGTGCGCTGATTCAAGGGCCCGGCGAGGGTAATTGTAGGGTGGCTCTTAAGAGACTCTAGAAGATCCGACAGAATATGGTGAACCGCCATTTGTGCCTCTGGGCTGTCGCGTTGACCTGGTTCTGCCACCCAATCGAGTCCCTGGGGTGTGCAAAATAAAGTGGCCGAATAACGGCGTTGGTGATGGCTAAGTGCCGTCTCGTTAAGGCTTGTGTCATTAAAGTAATACTGGCT
>JALRJP010000102.1 GCA_023261135.1 Burkholderiaceae bacterium
CACGATCGATATCGAGGCTGGCTCGATTAATTAACGCGCCGGCTTTGCGTGCGGCCTTCACCGCAGTATTGAGCATTGGATGCATAACAGTGGATTTTCAAAGAGCAGTGCCTAGTGTAGAGCAAGGTCACGATTCCCCCGATCTTCAGGCCGTTTTGTCACGCGTTCATTGGGTATTGGTTAGCCCCAGCCATCCGGGCAACGTCGGCGCCACTGCACGTGCCTTAAAGGTCACAGGCTTTCAGCGACTCTGGCAGGTCGATGCAAACGAGGCGCTTGCAAAGCAAAGGCTTCTTGACCCACAGGCTCAGGCCATGGCCTCGGGCGCCGACGACCTTCTTCAAGAGGCACAGCATGCACAGACGCTTGATCAGGCCCTTGGACCTTGTCTACTCAGCATGGCCTTTACGGCACGGCCGCGGGAGTTCGAGCCACCCCGCCGAGACCTGTACGACGGGCTCGAAGAGGCTCTGGGCCTGCTTCAAAGCCATCCGCAGGCGCAAGTGGCCATGGTTTTTGGAGCTGAGCGGGCGGGCCTCACCAACGACGAACTCATGAGCTGCAGTCGTGTCTGTGGGCTTTCCGTTAACCCTGCCTTCGGCTCTTTAAATCTTTCGCAGGCTGTTCAGGTCGTGGCCTATTTTCTGCGCCACTTGGCCATGCAGCGGTTTCATTCATCCCAGGTCGGCGTTCAGACCGAGAGTGTTCTAACTCAGCCCCCTCAGTCCCCTCATCGGGCGCCTGCGCCGGCTGCCTCCGTGCAAGCACTCTATAAGACCCTCGAGCAGTTGGCCCTTGCCTCGGGCTATCTGAACCCCAGCGAGCCCGGCCGATTTCGCGACCGGCTGCAAAGGCTTGCTGCACGCACGCAGTTGCTTGAAGACGAAGCGCAGCTTCTCCATGGCCTGAGTCGGGAGATTCTAAGGCGACTTGGCTGAATGCGGTAGGCTTGCAATCTATGCTTTCCACATTCTTTGAAGATCTCGATACCGTCCTTGAAAAGGACCCTGCAGCCCGTAATCGTTTCGAGGTAGCAACCTGCTACCCCGGGCTGCATGCCGTCTGGCTCCATCGGCTTGCCCATAGCCTTTGGCAGTCGAACTGGGGGCCTTTACGCTGGCTAGCGCGTTTTATTGGCCTTTTCGCCCGCTGGCTTACGGGCATTGAAATTCATCCCGGTGCCCAGCTTGGCCGTAGGGTCTTTATTGATCATGGGCTCGGTGTGGTTATTGGCGAGACCGCTGAAGTTGGTGACGACTGCACCATTTATCAGGGCGTGACACTTGGGGGAACAGCACTTGAACGCGGCACTAAACGTCATCCCACCCTTGAGCCTGGCGTTGTTGTGGGTGCTGGCGCCAAGGTGCTTGGTCCCTTTACGGTAGGGGCGGGCGCTAAGGTGGGATCGAACGCAGTGGTTGTAAAGGCGGTACCGAAAGGGGCCACTGTGGTTGGTATTCCAGCGCGGCTTGCCAATGACGATCCGGGCAAAGCTGCTGCCTTGGGCGAGCATGAGAGCTTTGCGGCCTACGGCTTAAGCTCTGGGGTTCAGGACCCACTCGACATACTTATGCACCAAATGATGGATGAGCTCAAAACGCAACGCGCGATTATTGAGGAGCTTCAAGAGAAGCTGGATAAGAAAGCGCAGTGAGTTTAGGGCCTGCGCTTTGAAGGCGCAGAAAGCCGCCTTTGTAGGTCGAGGCTGCCTCGCCGTCTTTGTTTTTATCTTCGGCGCTCGGTAAGGCCTGCCAGTCGGGAATGACCCAGCGTGTTAGCCCTTCGGCCAAGTCATAACGACCGGGCCGGTGGGTGTGGCCGTGAATGAGTCCAACACAGTTCAAGTCGCGAACACGTTGAAGGCATGCCTGCGGATTCACATCCATGATGGCATCGGATTTCATGGTTTTGGCTTGTCTGCTCTTTTCTCGAAGGCCGCTTGCAAAGTCCGCCCGACTGGAAAGAGGCTGGGTAAGAAAGTCCTTCTGCCATTCTAGGCTTAATAGCTTTCTTCGAAGTTCTTGGTGGGGCTTGTCATCTACACAAAGGTGGTCGCCATGGCAAAGAAGCCAGGTGCGGCCTTCAAACTGCAAGAGGCATTCTTCGGCAAGGGGCCTCAGACCTGTCTGAGCAAAAAAGCGATCACCCATTAAAAAGTCGCGGTTACCTGCAAGAAAATAGCCATGACCCCCAGTCTGTGTGAAAGCCTTTAATGCCTCACAAATCTTCCTCGCCGCGCGTACGGTCTCGGGGTAAAGCACCTCTTGGTCAAGCAGATCATCGCCAATCCAGGCATGAAACAAGTCGCCAAGGATGAAGAATGTTCGTGTTGACCTAAGGGCTTCGTCAAGCCAAGCCAAGAAGGGTTCTGTGAGTTCGGGGCATTCTTCGCCCAGGTGAACGTCGGAGCAAAAAAGAGGCTCGCCTGCACCCGAGAGCGCAAGCGAGGACAGCGGTGTCACTTCACAACAGAGGCCGACTCAATGACGACTGCCTCGACCGGAACATTTTCGTGAAAGCCTTTGGTTGCGGTTTTCACACTACGAATTTTGTCGACGATGTCTTTGCCTTCGACGACTTCACCAAAAACCGCATAGCCCCAGCCGCGCCCTGTGGGAGCGGTGTGATCAAGAAAGTCATTGTCTGCCACATTAATAAAGAACTGGGCGGTGGCCGAGTGTGGGTCGTTTGTGCGTGCCATGGCAATCGTGTAGGCCGAGTTCTTAAGCCCGTTATTAGCCTCGTTCTCAATGGGGTCCTTCGTGTCCTTTTGATTCATTGCGGTGTCAAAGCCTCCCCCTTGAATCATGAAGCCATCGATAACCCGATGAAAAATGGTGCCGTTAAAGTGACCGTCATTGACGTAACTTAAGAAATTGGCCACTGTTTTAGGGGCTTTTTCTTCATTGAGTTGCAGCTTGATGCTGCCCATTGAGGTTTTGAGTTCAACCATGGGTTTTGCCTTTCTTGAGGACGTTTGAGGTTTCACAACAGGAAGGAAGCCCTCCCGGTTTTGTTTGGGCAACTCGTCGTAGCGAACAGGCGCCTGTTTGGCGTCTGGGTTACCTGGATTCGCTGGGCGGCTAAGCCGCGCTGATGGAATATTAAGCAAATGATCGCGCTTGGGTTGAAGAAACGCCGATGCACCCTGGGCTTTAGCACCCGCCTCATAGGCTTTTAGCGCCAACTGAACATAGAGATCACCCAGGTTTTCGTGGGCGAGCCCATAATCTGGCCGGTTCAAGATGGCCCGTTCCAGTGCCTGTTGGGCGCGTTCGGGCTGACCAAGCCGCAGATAAAGAACAGCCAGGTTGTTGTAGGGTTCTGCTAATTCTGGGAACTCGTCAACCAAAGACTCGAAAGCCGCAATGGCTTTTTCAGGGGATTGGGTGTCCGCAAGTACCATGGCTTCAAGGAAACGCCACTGTGGGTCGCGGGGGTTGTTTTCAAGGCCCTTTTGAATAAGAGGCCGGGCTCGGTCGAACTGTTTGAGTTCAATAAGGTCGGTTGCCTCACGCACCGACTGAGACAGCAAAGGCGCCTGGCCACTTGGCAGGCTGATGGCCTGAGCCATTGCAGTCCCTGGGACTAGAGCGACAAAACATAGGTTTATTACAAGCCCGGCGAGCATAAAAAGCAGCGGTTTTTGAAAGGTCCGGACCCGCGTTTTACCTGGGTTTGAGATGTCTTGGGTTAACACCATGCGGCCTGCCTCCTTTCCTGAGCGAACAATGACGATTTATTCCGTTTTGGTTTAAGCCCTAGAATGCCAGAAGTTTTAAAGAAGATCCGACCCTTGAAAATCTATAACTCCTTAACGCGCTCGAAAGAGGTATTCGTTCCTATAGAACCGGGCCATGTCCGCCTTTACGTTTGCGGACTTACGGTTTACGACTTTTGTCACATTGGGCATGCGCGTGTTCTGGTTGTCTTTGATATGGTGAGGCGTTGGTTTGAGGCTAGCCAGTACAAAGTTACTTACGTTCGTAACATCACCGACATCGACGACAAAATTATTCGTCGTGCTGGCGAGAACAACGAGCCAATCTCGGCGCTTACCGACCGCATGATCCAGGCAACCAACGAAGATGCGCAGGCCCTTGGTGTCTTGCCGCCGCATCATGAGCCTCGCGCGACGCAGTATGTACCCCAGATGCTTGATCTTATCCAGAGGCTTCAAGCCAATGGTCATGCCTATCAAGATACGGATACCGAAGGGCAGGCCGGCGATGTGCACTTTTCAGTCCGCAGTTTTCCAAGTTACGGCAGGCTCTCTGGTAAGTCGGTGGATGAGCTACGCGCCGGTGAGCGGGTAGCAGTCGCAGAAGGTAAGAGAGACCCACTTGACTTCGTGCTCTGGAAGAGGGCGAAGCCCGAGGAACCCAAAGAGGCCGTGTGGTCCTCGCCCTACGGGCTTGGCCGCCCCGGCTGGCATATTGAGTGCTCGGCCATGATTGCCAAACATTTTGGGCCGCAAATTGATATTCATGCGGGCGGCGTCGATCTGCAATTTCCGCATCATGAGAACGAGTGCGCGCAGAGCCGCTGCGCGCATGGCATCGAACTCGCCAATTATTGGTTACATAATGGCATGCTGAATCTCGATGGTGAAAAAATGTCGAAGTCGCGCGGGAATATTCGTCTGATCG
>JALRJP010000103.1 GCA_023261135.1 Burkholderiaceae bacterium
AGCGACTGGCTGATCTGGTAGCCATCGGTTTTCTGGGCGCCCGGTTTCACCAAAATCTTGCCCTGAAACACGCCCGTAGCGCCGTTGCGCAGCACTTTCTTGAACACCTGCCGGCTTTCGCAATTCACTGCGTCATGGGTGATGAATACCGTGTCATCATGGTGAAAATCACCATCCCCCAGCGCCGCACCCGCCACATGGGCCTGCGCGTTATCGCCCAGCAATTCGATCACGCATTCATTGCGCGTCAAAACGCCATTCACCGTCATGGTGAAGCTTTTAAAACGGCTTTCGGTGCCGAGGCGGGCAAAAATATGGGTGGCAGCGCGGCGTTCGTGATCGCGGCCTTGGGCGCGCACATGGTGGAAGGCGGCGCCATCGGCCACGTCCACCTCCATCACCTTGTTCAGCCGCGCGGCGGCAGGCCCGTTTTCCAGCACGCTGACGCTGGCGCCTTTTTCCACCTTGATCACATGGTGTAAAATCGCATCGGAATTTGGGTTTTCGTGGCGATAGATCATGCTGATCGGGCGGGCCACAGGGGCCGTGACGCGCAAAACGATGCCATCGCTGGCATAGGCCGAATTCAACGCGGCCAAGGGGCGCGCGACGGGGGTTTGGCCGTTGGCTTCCAGCACGCCATATAGGTCTTTGGCCCAATGAATGTCTTGTGCCATGGCGGTTTCAAGACGCTCGATTTCAAGGCCGGTTTCGGCCAAATCATCGCTTGCATCGGCGTCAAACACACCATCGACAAACACCAGCTTTAGCCGCTCGAGCCCTTCAAAGGGCGGCAGTTCGTCGTTTTGAAAAACCGCCGCAGGCACCACATTGGCCTGTGTCAGCGTGTCGGGGCGGGTATATTTCCAATATTCATCGCGCCGCCCCGGCAAGCCCATGGAACGCAGCCGCGCCAAAGCGGCCTCGCGCACTGCACGGCCCCAAGCGCCACAGCTTGGCATCGTCAACGCCGCCAGCCGGTCTTCGGTGGGGTCAGATTTTACTGCCAGATCCGCCATTACACCGCCTCGCCCAGAATGTCGGCATAACCGTTATTTTCTACCTCCAGCGCTAGTTCAGGGCCGCCGGTTTTCACGATGCGGCCATTGGCCATGATGTGCACAACATCGGGTTTGATGTGATCCAAAAGCCGTTGGTAGTGGGTGATTACCAAAAACCCGCGGCCCGCATCGCCGCCGAGCAGGCTGTTCGCAGCCCTCTGCTTGAGGGTGTCGATCTTTCCGGTGCACGCGGCATTCTGGTGAACATTACGGCCAATGGCTCGCTCAAGTTAAAAGAGACCAAACTTGCCATGGAGACGATTCGCAACTTTGCGGCCGAAGACGCCACTATCATTTTTGGTACCGTGCATGATGAGTCCATGGCCGACAACCTTCGTGTCACCGTGGTGGCAACCGGCCTTGGCCGTGCAGTCCAGCGGCCTAAGCTGGTTGCGCCTGTGAAGGTCCCTGTTTATCGCACGGGAACCGATGATGCGGTGGGTGCACGGGCCGATGCCAATGCCTTTGAGGCCGATGAGGCTGGACAGGAAGCTACAAGCGCGGCTGGCGACTATGCCGGCTACGATGCCCCCGCAATCTGGAGGCAGCCCCCAAGAAGCGAGGCTGCGGCCCGTGTGCTTGCACTTGAAGAAGGGGGCATGGACCGTCTGGACATTCCCGCATTCCTGCGCAAGCAGGCGGACTAGAGACTGGTTTACTCTTACGCTTCTTAGATGCAATTGGCGCCCTGGCCACTGCCTGGCCTGGGCGCGACCTTTTTAGGAGAACAACCATGACGATTCAAGTCGGGCAGGCCCTGCCCAACGTGACGCTTTACGAATTCATTGAGGAAGAGACCCCCGGATGCGCCATTGGCCCTAACGCTTTTCAGGTGGCCGATATGGTGAAGGGTAAGACCCTGATTATTTTTGGGCTGCCAGGAGCTTACACGCCCACCTGCTCTGCTAAGCATGTGCCGGGCTACGTACAACATAACGATGCCCTAAAGGCCAAGGGTGTGGACGAAGTCTGGTGCGTCTCGGTCAACGATGCCTTTGTTATGGGTTCCTGGGGACGTGAGCAGGGCACGAAGGGAAAGGTCCGCATGCTGGGTGACGGTAATGCCGAGTTTTCCAAGGCTGTTGACCTTACCCTAGACCTTACCGGTCGTGGCATGGGCATTCGCTCCAATCGTTACGCCATGTTGGTGAAAGATGGCGTCGTTAAAGCGCTGCACGTGGAAGAACCCGGCAAGTTCGAGGTGAGCAGCGCAGAGGCCATGCTCGCGCTCCTGTAGTTTGCTTCAACGTGTTACGCCAGCGCACCCTGGGCCGACCTGTGGCCGTTCAAGGCATAGGTCTGCACAGCGGTGCACCGGTTGAGCTTCGGCTTGAACCCGCGGATGCGGACAGTGGCATTGTTTTTTGTCGAACCGACCTGCCACCCCCCAATCGCGTAACCAGCCAGGCGGCGGCTGTGGGTGACACACAAATGGCCTCCACGCTGTCAAACGGCGCGGTGAAGGTGGCCACTGTGGAGCATCTTATGTCGGCCCTATCAGGCCTTGGCATTGACAACGCCTTGGTTGGGGTGAACGCCCCCGAAATTCCAATCATGGACGGAAGCGCTGCAAGTTTCGTTTATCTCATCCATTCGGCGGGCATTGCCGAGCAGGATCAGCCCAAGCGGTTCGTTGAGGTGACGGCTCCCATAGAGGTCCGCGATGGCGAAAAATACGCGCGGCTTGACCCCTACTTCGGTTTTCGGCTGTCCTTCTCCATCGATTTTCAGCATCCCGCCATCGATCAGACGGGACAGAAAGTGGAGGTTGATTTTGCACAGACCTCCTTTCTTGATGAGATTGCCCGAGCCCGCACCTTTGGTTTCATGCGAGATGTGGACCATCTCCGTGCCAAGGGGCTTGCTCAGGGAGGAAGCCTGCGCAATGCCATTGTCATGGATGACCGACGAATCTTAAATAAAGGTGGTTTGCGCCAGCCCAACGAGTTCGCCATGCATAAGGCGCTCGATGCCATTGGTGACCTTTACCTGCTGGGTCGGCCCTTGCTTGCGCACTACTCAGCCTACAAGTCGGGCCATGGCCTCAATAACCAGCTGCTTCGCGCCTTGTCTAAACAGACCCATGCCTGGCGTGAGCGCGTTTTTGACCGACTAAGCGATGCCCCAGCGGCCTGGGCGCGTCAATGGTCTTGGCAATAAAAGGCGCGTAGCCTATGGCGAGCCTCTTCAGGGGGGCGTGGTCTTGGCTCTAGCTGCCGTCCCGGTGCGGGCCCCAAACGTAAGGCATCGGGCATACCGACCCGAATCCGAACCGATTGAAAGCCCTTGTTCTCGCGCCTTATACGTTCCGTGAGATCGGGAAGAAAAAGTCGCAGCCGCGACTGTGCGGCATGGTGGGCGACCACCAGCAAAAGCACCGTTCCGCGTATGCCAGACACAGGGTTATCTCGTTGAACCGACAGAATAAGTCGGTCAATCCCAGGCTGGCCCATGGCAGTTAGCAGCCGACTCACGAGCTCTCGCAAGGCCTGGCGCTCGGCAAGACTTTGGTGAATTGCTAGCGAGCAGGTGGCCAACTGAGCCAGGTCACGAAACGAGGTCGACATGCGGCTCATGCTACCCTAAGCGGCTTATGATTTCGCGATTACTGTCCTCCATCTTTGGAAGCCGAAACGACCGGCTACTTAAGAAATACCAGGCTCGAGTAGCAGCTATCAACGCCCTCGAACCGTCGGTCCAGGCCCTTTCTGACTCCCAGCTCACCGAAAAAACCGCCGAGTTTCGCCAGCAGCTCGCTGCAGGAAAAAAACTCGACGAGCTTCTGGTTCCTGCCTTTGCGGTATGCCGCGAGGCGGGCCGTCGTGTGCTTGGCATGCGCCATTTCGATGTCCAGCTGGTGGGCGGCATGGTCTTGCACGAAGGCAAGATCTCTGAGATGCGCACGGGGGAAGGCAAAACCTTGGTGGCCACCCTTGCCGCCTACCTGAACGCCCTTGAGGGCAAGGGCGTGCACGTGGTCACAGTGAACGACTACCTTGCCGAGCGCGATGCCCAATGGATGGGCAGGCTCTATGCGGCACTTGGTCTCACCACAGGTATCAACTTGTCGCAGCTCGACCACGATGCCAAACAGGCCGCCTATGCCTGCGACATTACCTATGGCACCAACAACGAGTTTGGCTTTGACTACCTGCGTGACAACATGGTCTCGGAAAAAGCCAACCGTGTTCAGCGAGGGCTGAATTTCGCCATTGTCGACGAGGTCGACTCGATTCTTATTGACGAGGCGCGCACACCGCTGATTATCTCGGGTCATGCAGAAGACTCGCCGGACCTCTATCTCAAACTTAACAGTCTGCCTGCCCAGCTCAATCGTCAGCCGGTCGAAGACGGTCCTGGCGATTATTTTCTTGATGAAAAAGGCCGACAGGTTAATTTGTCAGACGCGGGTTTTGAGAAGGCCGAGGAGCTTTTAGGTCAAATGGGCCTGCTTGCCGAGGGTTCAAGCCTTTACGACTCCGCAAATATTAGCCTGCTGCATCACCTCATGGCCGCCCTCCGCGCCCATACCCTCTACTTCAA
>JALRJP010000104.1 GCA_023261135.1 Burkholderiaceae bacterium
GGGCTTCGTTACTTTCCGAAGTGGCTTGTTGCAAGTCCCTTTAGCCCTGTGCCTGGAAGCCGGTTGTTAGCCGCAAGTCCTGAAGACCAGCAGGCACTTGCCGTGGCACTGGCGCAGCTGACTAAAGAGTCGGGCTTATCGTCCTGTCACGTTCTTTTCGCGCATGAATCGGACCAGGCCGCCTTTGAAGCGACCGATTGGCTAATCCGCAAGGGTGTGCAGTTTCACTGGTTTAACAAGGGCTATAGCCAGTTTGATGACTTTTTAAATCAGCTCAGTCAGCCCAAGCGCAAGAAGATTCGTGCCGAACGTCGCAAGGTAGCTGAGGCTGGCCTGCATTGTCGAGTGGTTACGGGCATAGACATTACAGAAGAGTTGCTTGGCTTTTTTTACCAATGCTATGCCAACACTTACTACGAGCATGGCAACCCACCCTACTTCTCTGAAGCATTCTTCATAGGCCTGCTGAAAGACATGCCTGAGACACTCGTGCTTAGCCTTGCTGAGGATGCGCAAGGCACGCCTATTGCCTGCGCCTTATTAATGCATCAACAAGACGTCCGAACGCAGGAGCGCATTCTTTACGGAAGGTATTGGGGAGCTAGGCAATACGTGCCTTGCCTGCACTTTGAGCTAGCCTATTACACACCTATTGAATGGGCAATTGCCCAGAGGGTAGCAAGGTTTGAAGGCGGAGCCCAGGGCGAGCACAAAATGGCTCGCGGCTTTGAGCCTGTGCCCATGGGCTCAGCCCACTGGATTTCCGAGGACCGATTCCGTGATGCAGTCAACCGCTTTTTAGAACGCGAGGGCGACGGCATGTCGGCTTACTTCAACGAACTTGAAGAGCGCACAGCCTTCAAGCCCCAAGAAAAAGCCCCCTAAGAAGGGGGCTATCCATTTAAGAAGGCGATCGGATTGGGGAGGAGGTGGACTTCGAGGCTACCCGTCGAGGCTAGGACACCAGGGCCTTCTTATAGCGCTCGGCACTGTCGGTAATTTCTTTCTTGGCCGCCTCAGGCCCTTCCCAGCCCTGCACCTTGACCCATTTACCCTTCTCAAGGTCTTTGTAGTGCTCAAAAAAGTGCTGAATTTGATGCAAACGCTCAGGTGCGATGTCTTCTGGTTTGCGCCAGTGCTTATAAATCGGAAGAACCTTGTCGATGGGCACTGCTAAAAGCTTTGCGTCGCCACCGGCTTCATCTTCCATCTTGAGAACGCCAATGGCCCGGCAGGGGACAACCGCACCCACAGCGACCGGAAAGGGGGTAATGACAAGAACATCGACCGGATCACCATCGTCCGAGATGGTCTCGGGCACGTAGCCATAGTTACAGGGGTAATGCATGGAGGTCATCATGAAACGATCAACGAAAAGTGCGCCTGTGTCTTTGTCGACCTCGTACTTAATAGGATCACTGTGGGCAGGAATTTCCACAATGACATTGAATTCTTCGGGGCAGTTTTTGCCTGCTGAAACGCTCATAAGGGCCATGACTAAGGGTCTCCAAGTTAGGGGGTCATGATAAGGGATTCCCCTAGGTTGGGGCAAAGAAACGCTGAAACGAGCCCCTAGCCTTGATCTTAGGCAAAAGTTCGACGGGGGCTTGGCTTACACTTTGCGAAGAATTTTTACTAAATGCTGTTCGATGCTTCTAAACCTTTTTTGGGGGATGTCGTTATGGATGGATTAACGTTTGCCATAGCCTGTGGGGTCTTGGCTATTGTCTACGCACTTTTTTCAAGTCGCTGGATTCTTGCGCAGCCTGCGGGCAACGCGCGGATGCAGGAAATCTCAGCGGCCATTCAGGCAGGTGCCTCAGCCTATTTGGCACGGCAGTACAAAACCATTGGTATTGTTGGCGTCATTATTTTTGCCCTCATAGCACTTGTGCCAGGGTTAGGCATGCCAACCGCTATTGGGTTTGCTGTGGGTGCAATTTTGTCGGGCGCGGCAGGTTTTATTGGAATGAACATCAACGTTCGCGCCAATGTAAGAACAGCGGAGGCTGCCAAGGGTGGCCTTAATGCCGCGCTAAACGTGGCCTTCAAAGGCGGTGCAGTAACAGGCATGTTCGTTATTGGCCTTGGCCTCGTTGGTGTGGCTGTTTTCTACATGGTGATGCGTAGTCAAAGTGATGATGTGCACCATGCCTTGCAACCCCTTATTGGACTTGCCTTCGGCTCGTCTCTTATTTCTATTTTCGCGCGGCTTGGAGGCGGTATTTTCACAAAAGGTGCCGACGTGGGTGCCGACCTTGTGGGCAAGGTGGAGGCAGGTATTCCCGAGGACGACCCGCGTAACCCGGCTGTAATTGCTGACAACGTAGGAGACAACGTAGGCGACTGCGCTGGTATGGCAGCCGATTTGTTTGAAACCTACGCAGTGACAGTCATTGCCACAATGCTGCTGGGAACGTTAACGCTTAAAGGCCTTGGCGAGTCAGCGGCTATTTACCCGCTTGCCTTAGGTGGCGTATCCATTATTGCCTCAATTATTGGCTGCTTCTTCGTTCGCTACGGCGGTACCGGCAAGATTATGACCGCACTTTACAAAGGCCTTATCGTTGCCGCGCTTTTATCGGTGGTGTTTTTCTGGTTCGTCACAGAAGCCTTTATGTCCAATGTAGCAAGCGTGGCACCTGGCATGACAGTGGCAAGCCTTTGGGGGGCCGCGGTCGTTGGTATTTTGTTAACAGCCGCCATGGTGGTCATTACCGAGTACTACACAGCCACCGAGTACGCCCCAGTTCGCCATGTGGCCAAGGCTTGTGAAACGGGTCATGCCACGAACATCATTGCCGGTATTGCAGTGTCCATGAAGTCAACGGCCTGGCCGGTGATTGCGGTGGTGCTCGCCATTCTTGCCTCGTATTCACTTGCCGGTCTCTATGGCATTGCCATTGCCGCGACCTCGATGCTTTCGATGGCGGGAATTATTGTGGCTCTTGATGCCTACGGCCCGATTACCGATAACGCCGGCGGCATTGCAGAGATGGCCGAACTGCCCCCTGAAATTCGTAACATCACCGACCCCCTGGATGCCGTAGGCAACACCACCAAGGCTGTCACCAAGGGCTACGCCATTGGCTCGGCAGGCTTGGCTGCATTGGTGCTTTTTGCAGACTACACCCATGCCCTTGATGTGGCTGGTCAGTCCATTACCTTCGACCTGTCCAACCACATGGTCATTGTTGGCCTCTTTATTGGCGGGCTGATCCCGTTCTTGTTTGGAGCCATGGCTATGGAGGCAGTGGGTCGCTGTGCGGGCTCTGTGGTCACTGAGGTGCGGCGTCAGTTCCGCGAAATTCCCGGCATTATGGAAGGCACCGCGAAGCCCGAGTATCACAAGGCCGTGGACATGCTGACCGCAGCAGCCATTAAGGAGATGATTATTCCTTCGCTTCTGCCCGTTATTGTTCCCATTGCAGTTGGTCTTATTCTTGGACCTCAGGCCTTGGGCGGCATGCTCATGGGAACCATTGTGACCGGCTTGTTCGTTGCCATTTCAATGTGTACGGGTGGCGGCGCCTGGGACAACGCCAAAAAGTACATTGAAGACGGCAACCACGGGGGTAAGGGCTCGGAGGCGCATAAGGCTGCGGTTACGGGCGATACGGTAGGTGACCCCTACAAAGACACCGCCGGTCCTGCAGTGAACCCGTTGATTAAAATTATTAACATTGTTGCCCTACTGATCGTACCCATTCTTTAGGGCAGTTTGCTTGCGAGGTAGCCGCCATAAACAAGCGGTCCTTGTCATTCAACAAGCGATGCTGAATTTAATCGGCTATTTCGCGTGCAGTTCTCAGAGCTGCACGACTTGCGGCAAGATCGTTTAAGACGCTGTAAACCTCGGCTAGGGCCATATAGACCCTGGCCGTTTTCTTTTGTGTTGCTGCCGTCTCAAGCCGGTCTTTAGCGAGCTGCCAGTCACCCGCAGCAATGCCTAAAAGGCCCTGCGCAAGAAGGCCTGAGTAGCTTGTTGCCTTAGATGAAGACTGAGCAAGCCAGCCTTGCAGGCGACTGAGTTGCTCTGACGGGTTATCGAGGCAGTAGCCATAAAGCTCAATAAGCGCATCGTTAAGACCGCGCTTTAAGACCGGCTCCAGCATGTGTCGGGCCTCACGATGGACCCCAACGCGAAGCCATGCCCGAGCAACTGGGGCAACCAGCAATGGCTCTTGCTTTTCACTGGAATTCAAAAGGTCTTGTACCGTGCGTACCTCGCCTGCCGCAGGTGCAGAGGAACTACTGACAAGATAACGCTTTAGAAGCCCGCTCTTGATCTCTAAGGCCTGATGAGCTGGAAGAGCATGACGATTCTCAAGCAGACGTGCTAGCCGAAACGCTTCAGGCAGATCGAGCGTGGCCTCGGCAAGCTTAAGCATGATGCGCATGGTGTGAATTTGCTTACGCTCAGAGGCGAGCTCTTTTGTAAGAATGGCTTTCGCCTTCTCCGGGTCGCGATCGTCAAGAGCGAACATGGCCTGGGTAAGAGCCTGAAGTTGAGGATGATCCACCTTTTGCCCATTCGTGCCCAGGCGGTCAAGCCAATAGTCACGCA
>JALRJP010000105.1 GCA_023261135.1 Burkholderiaceae bacterium
TAAGAATGCAGTAAATTGGCCAGGTAATGATTCGAAGGGCACCTTCGCCTTCGAACTCTCCCCTTTCAAGAGCCCCTAGCATGGGTTCGACACAGGCATAGGCCATGAGCCCGAACAAAAAGGCTCCCGCCAAAGAGTTAGCAGCATCAATGACCCTGCGCCAGGTTAGGCTGAGGTGTTGAATGAAGAAATCTGCTCGAAGCATGGAGTCCGAAAATACAACATAGCCCATTTGCAGAAACACCATTATTACAATGGAGTTCTTGATGATCTCGACAACACCCGTAATGGGCGCATTGAAAACACCCCTTAAGACGACATCGGCAGTCACAAGAAGAGCGAGAAAGAAGGCCCAAAACGCCGTTACAAGCATTAAGAACCGATTGGCTTTACCTAGAGCGCCAGGGCGTTCCGGATCAGATCCATGCATAGAAATAAAGATCTTTCATGTCGCTCATTCTTGTAACTTATACCGTGAGTCTACTGCACCTTACTTGAGTTGATAACCTCCGACAGACTTATTTCCAGATGCTTGGAGCAGCTCAATATAGCGGCTGAGAAGCTTTTGCATCGGCAAGTTAAGGGTCTGCCCTTCCTTCGCTGCCTGCTTGGGTACATCTTTTAAGGCGACCGCCCATTTTTTAATCTCCGCTTCAGAGAGCTTCGAAACGGTAGCGCCCGCATCGGTCATCACCTTAACAGCCTCTTTGTCAGCCTCAAGGGTCTGTAGGTTGACAAGTCTTTCATATTCAAGGGCAACCTGTTTAATAATGCCGCGAACATTCTCTGGCAAGGACTGCCAAGTCTTTCGGTTAACGGTTAGCAGGTTAATGGGAAGCGATCCAAAGTTTACAATCGAGACGTACTTGGCGGGCTCATAAAGCTTAAAGCCTTTCATTCCTGCAAAGTGCATAAGCACACCCTCGTACACCCCGGTTTGTAGGGAGTTGTATGCCTGGGGTAAACCTGATTGAATGGGTATTGCACCGGTACCTCCCAGCCAGGTTGCATTGGCACCTGCTGCCATAAGCTTAACCCCGTTTAAATCCCCACTTTTGGTAACTGGCTTTTTGGTAATGATGTTGTAGTCGGAGCTTGCAAAAACAGACAATATCTCTTGGTTGTGCGCGTGCAAAGAGGTCTTGAGTTCTGGTATCTCCTCGTATAACTGCCTGGCAATCTGTCCAGCTCTTACGGGGTTGCTCTCGCCAAATGGAACGTGATACCCATAGTTCTGTAGAAAAAGATTTCTTGGTTCGAACGGGGTTGAGATCAGACCAAAGTCAAGTAGGCCGCTACGGGTTGCCTCAAGAACCTCGGGCAGTTTAGCAACTGCTCCACCATAAGCCTCCGTGAAAACAATGTCATGGCCGGTCTGCGCCTTGACTCGCTTAATAACCTCTGGGACAAAAAAAGCCTTAGCCTGTGATGTGTAAGGCAGAACAGGAGGGTGGCCAGCCCCGATTCTAAGTTTAAAGGTTTCTGCCTGCAGTGAACCCGCGGACATCAGGCACGCAAATGTTGCAGACAACAACGCGACTTGTCGACCTCGACCGCAAGACCGTTGCGATACGAGCTTAAATATTTGATTTGCATGGTAGGCCCAAGTACGCATAACATCTCCCTTTATTAAATGATTGTTTAATTACATTCTAAATCTTGATACCGGGGGCTAGACCAGGCAATAGGGAAAACCCGAAATTTTTGATTTTTAATGAAGGGGGAGGGTCTTCAAATGACAAAAACAACTGGTGCAAAGGCTATTGCACAAATGTTGAAAGCTTATGACGTTAGCCATATTTTCATGGTTCCGGCCGTGCTTAGAAGGACTATGGCGGAGCTTGAAGCTATGACTGATATAAGCCGGCTGCACGTGCACTCTGAGGCCTCAGCCGCCTACATGGCCGACGGCTATGCGAGAGCGAGTGGTAGGCCAGGGGTATGTATGGCCCAAGTCATTGGGGCCCTTAATTTAGCGGCTGGCTTAAGAGACGCCTGGCTTGCACACTCCCCTGTTATCGCGATAACAGGTGGGCGAGATCCCAGTACAAAGTTTAAGAGGGTGTACCAAGAGGTTGATGACCTGCCTGCCTTTGAACCTGTCACCAAGCTCAATGCCACGATTGACAATGTAGAACGCATTCCTGACATGCTACGCCAAGCGTTCAGGGCAGCAACGTCAGGATGTCCCGGTCCCGTGCACTTGCAGTTTCGCGGAAATGAGGGCCAGATTGACCAGGAGGAAGGGGATATGGACGTCTTTCATGAGGCGCAGCACGTCCGAAGTCCCGCTTATCGCTTTCCGGCCGATTCGAACGCAGTGAAACTGGCCTTAGAGGCGCTTGCAAAAGCCAAGAAGCCCATCTTTGTGATTGGCGGTGGCGCAAGACACTCTGCCGCAGGGACGGCTCTGAAGAGCTTGTGTGAGCGACTAAACATACCTTTTGCCAGTTCGCTCAACGGAAAAGATGTCATTCCCGGTAGTCATCCGCTAAGTGTAGGTGTTGTAGGAACGTACTCTCGAGAGTCTGCGAATCGTGCTGTTCTTGCAGCGGATCTGGTCTGCTTTGTGGGCTCCGAGACCGGAAGTATGGTGACGAATTTTTGGAAATCTCCCAAGCCTGGAGCGCGTGTCATACAGATTGATATCGAACCCACTTCACTGGGGCTTAATTACAAGCTGGAGGTGGGCCTGCATGGGGATGCACGCACGGTTGTTGAGCAACTTCTTGTTGAGATGGAGGCTGGGGGGGCATTGCCCACCGATCGCACTCAATGGCTCCTAGAGTGCGAGCAATACAAGCTTCAATGGCGCACAAAGTATCAGCCTTACTTTAATTCCGAGGCTTCTCCTATTCGACCGGAAAGACTCTGTGATGCACTTACCAAAACCATGCCCGATGACGCGCTCGTGGTTGTTGATACCGGACATGCAGGCATGTGGATGGGGGGTATGTTCGACCTAACCAATGCGAATCAGGGCTATATACGCAGCGCGGGACACCTGGGGTGGGCCTTCCCAGCGAGTCTCGGTGCAAAGTGTGCTCAGCCAAACAGGCCTGTCGTCTGCTTTACCGGGGATGCGGGATTCTGGTACCACATTGCGGAAATTGAAGTCGCTGTTCGTTGGGGGATTCACTCCATTACAGTCGTAAATAACAATTCAGGCGGTAATCAGTCGAAGCGAGGATTCGATCGTGCCTATGGCGGCCAGCAGACTGAAAAAGCAAGGGAGCTTTGGACTTTTCGAAAGACGGACTTCGCGGCCATTGCATCTTCGATAGGCGCAGTTGGCCTTAGGGTGGAGTCTGCTAAAGAGCTTGAGGCGACTCTAAAAAAAGCCTACCTTATTAAAGCGCCTGTTGTTATTGATGTGGTGACTGACATTGAAGCCTTAGCACCGGTTGCGTATACAGAGTAGGTTGGTGTAAGAAAAAAACAAGAGACTCAGCGCTCTTGTTGTCGCCTGAAAATTAGAGCAAACATAAGGCAAAAAAATGCCGAAAGTGCGTAGCTGACTGGGTAGTCTAGGGAATAAATCATTAGAGCAAAAATAGGTGCCCCTATTGATTGCCCTATGAAAATAACCAGTGCAAACATGCACATCGCAGCCCCGCGAGCCTGGGGGTACATTTCTGTAGCCTGGGTTTGAAGAATTAAATGGAGCATGTAAAAGCCAAAGCCAATTCCTGCGAAGCACAGAAAAAAACTGGTCTTCGATGAGAGCCAAGGAAATAGGAAATACGCAAACGACAGCATGAGGCCGGAAATTAAGATGCGTTGACGACTGCTCAGCATGCGACAAAGCTGTCGAGACAGCAGGGCGTAAATGGCCCCTCCAACGCCGTACCCAGTCATTATTAGCCCAATACTCAGATAGTCCCAGTTTTGGCGATCACGTAAAAAAGAGGCAACGAATGCGAATGCAGAGAAGAAAAATGCACCTTCTAAAAGGCCTATAAGCAGAATGGGCTGTGCGGATTTCGAGGTGATTATTTCTAAATAGATTCCTGGTCCTACTCTCGTGCTTGTCTGTGAGTCGCTGGCTTGTTTCAGGAGAAGTAGCGCCGCCAACAGTGCCCCACTCATGCTTGTTAGGACGCCAAAGACATTGAAGACTTCTCTCCAGCTCATCGACTCTGATAAAAGACCTGCGAATGAGGCTCCAAAAATTTGCCCTAGAAGAATTCCTGTCAGGAACTGAGATATAACGCCCTGCCTCTTCTCGAAGACAACGAATTCGCCAATGTAAGCGAGAGAAAGGGCAATACATGCACCAAGGGAGAGGCCACAGAGAAAACGCAGGAAGGCAAGCTGGTTGACCGAAATGGAGCTTGCAGCAAGCCAGGTTAGGAGGCCTGCCATAAGCATAAAGCTACTAATCAGCCTTAGTTTTCCGTAACGGTCTGCAAGTAGAGCAGTAAGAGGTTGTATAACTCCATAGCCAATACTAAAGGCAGCAATAACAACGCCCATGTC
>JALRJP010000106.1 GCA_023261135.1 Burkholderiaceae bacterium
AAAAACGCCTTGAACATCTCACCCCCGAGCGTACCGATTGCTCTAAGGCTGTCATCCTTTTCCTTAAAATTCAGAACAATACACGCAAGAGGCTGAGGTGCGGGGCCCCCAATAACTTGCCCTCCTCGAGCAGGATCATAGCGAGAGTCATCCCCACAACAATGGATGACCGCCGAAGGCTCAGACCCCACTCCCTTTCGAAGTCCGATAAAACTAATATTGGGCGTGGGATACATCATTTTATGAGCGCAAATAGCGGAAAAAGCAACAATCGCCCCCTCCGGACCAACACCAGCACTTGCCCGATAAACGTCACCCCCTTCGGTCCTCAGCTCATTGAAAGAAACTCTAGTTTTAAGTCGAATGAGAAATGCCGGAGTTCCTTGGTAAGGGTAATTAAAGACGTACGGGGCCTCAGCCTTAAGCCGACTCGCCTTAATTGGCTCACCAAACTCATCAACGAGAAGGCTGGACTTATAGGGAGTAAGCGCATTACCCATCGCAGGAAGACTAACCCCTCCCGAGAGAACCGTCGCGGCAATACAGCTAACACCCTGAAGAAAATCTCGTCGATTATCAGTCATCGAAGCGTTCCCTTGCGAAAAGTAAGCTAGGTGAATTGCGACTCTATGGACCAGGGAGAAGAAAGCCGAGATCGCGCAAACGCCTAACAACTCGGGGCTCCGCAAGCAACGCCTGAAATTGTTTGACCGCGGGCCTCAATAAACGACTCTTCGGGATGACAAAATCGTATTGCTCCTCCTGCATGGGAATAAAACCTAGGTCATATTGCTGAACGACAGTATCGATAGCAACCCCCCAGTCGGCTCTTCCCTGGGCGATAGCCGCCGCGACTGCATTATGCGACTTTGTCTGAACGCCATACCCCGGAGGTCGTCGCTCCCCCAACAGACGATCAATGAGTACACGTGTACCGCTTCCCAAATTGCGGTTGACCATCGCACACGAATTGTCCTCGAGAGCTGAAACAATGGCCTGCTGAATATCTTTTCCCTCAAACCGTTTGTCTCCACGACGAAAGACAAACCCTTGCATCCGTCCATACCCAGGAAGCAAGAAAAGATCTTCCGTGAGCAAATGCTCGTTGTATTGACCCGTGTCAGGATTCATAAGGTGCATCCCTGCCAAATCGCATTCCCCTCGTTTGGCGGCAGCCAAGCCACCGAGGCTCCCGACAAAAAGTGCCTTGGCACGAAAACCCAATTGCACAAGCTCACCAATAAGTAGGTCAAACCCTAAGCAATGGCTACCGATAAACACGAGATCTGGGGCGGAGAGCCGTTGGCTCAAGAGTTTCACTGGGACCCGAGTTCCGGAGTCAACGATCTCCTGGTGCTGCCCAATCGTCACGAAGCCATCGGCACAGCTAAAGGTCGTAACCGACCCAGAACCCTTGCCCATGGGGTAAGCCGTAAGCCCTTCATCCCCTTCAACGAGCCCGACCAAAAGATACTCTGTCCGCCCCTTCTCCGAATTGACCCTAAGCGGAAGGGTTGCCTCAACTGTCCGAATCTGCTCCTCGGTCAATCCGGCATAGGCCCGAATAACCGGAGCAACAAATTCATGAAAGGTAAAAATTGCCGAAGTTGGGAAACCCGGGAGAATGACCACGGGTTTTTCGTTTGTGACAGCAAGACAAATTGGCTTGCCTGGCTTCAGAGCGACACCGTGGGCAACGATCCCTGGGTCTTTGAGACTCTCAACGATGCGATAGGAATAGTCACCAGCACCTTTCGACGTTCCCCCAGAGAGCAATACCAAATCGTACTTTAAAGCGTGCTCAAGAGTTTTTAGTAGCTCCTCCTCGTTATCTGGAACGACCCCTAGATGGATCGGCTCCCCTCCAAGTTCTTGAATTGCGGCACCAATAATCGTGGCATTTGAGTCGTAAACGCTTCCTACCCTTAAGGGCTCACCTGGGGCAATGATCTCGTTACCAGTTGAAAAGATCGCAACCCTAGGCCTTCTATAAACGGATACCGAGGAACGACCGATCGCCGCCAACACGCCTATCTCACGAGATGTTAGCTGTTGACCAGTCCTTAATACCGTTTCTCCTAGGGCGATATCGGTCCCTGTATAGCTTATATTTTCGCCTGGCGCGACGGCTCGAGAGATCTCTAGTCTTCGAGCCTCAGCCTTTCCGACGATGTCGGTATGTTCCACCATCACGACGGCATCTGCACCGCGTGGCAACATACCGCCGGTCGCGATTGCGGTCGCAAGACCGGGGCGAACCGCAGCTTCTGGAACAATCCCCGGCGAGAGCACTTCTTGGTTTAAATCCACCTCCCGACGACTCTCCTCCATGGCCGCGAATGTGTCTGACGCTACAAGCGCGTACCCATCAACGTTAGACCTATCAAATGATGGCACGTCAACACTTGAGGCGATGTCTTCAGCCAAAACACGATTAAGTGCCATCTGAAGGGACACAGTCTCGAGCCCGAGAGGCTTTAGCCTGAGACACCCTTGAAACTTTTCGAAAGCCTCATCCCTGGTAAGCACTTTGAGAAATTGAGTCTGCTGAGTGCTGTTCGTGTCTGCATGGAGGGTTGGACGATTAGTCATAACCAGTCTTCGATCATTTATCGTACAAGTAAACTAAAACCTCTTCGTCAACGCCATATCCCTCACTGAATGCCGGCGCCACTACAAACCCATCCGCTCTGACGGTAGATGACAGGATAGAAGCCCCGCTTAGAGCTAGAGGCTCAATACGACCGTCTTCTTCAAACCGTACACGGCAATAATCTACCCTACCTATCACTGAGGACAACTTCCGTGAAAGTCTCGCGAGGCGGGACTGATAGGGCCAATCGCTGGATCGGCCGCCGCATAAACGTATCGCTCGCCCAGCAAAAAAATCATAGGCACAAAGACAAGAAACAGGATTCCCAGGAAGCAAAAAAACCAGGGCGTTATTAATTTTTCCTACCCCGGCCGGGCTTGAAGGTCGCATGGCTACACCATGGATAGGAAGCACCCCGAGCTCAGCTACGAGCCGGGGGGCATGGTCCTCAGCACCGACACTCGATCCCCCTGAAACCAAGATAACATCCGCGCCCGGGACCACCAGTGCTTCACGCAATCGCCGCGGATCATCAGGAAGACGGAGATGCGACTCCAAAACGCCTCCGTCCCGAGCAACTAGGGCACGCAACACTGATGAATTTGCGTCAAAAATTTGGTACGGGTCTTTGGCCATACCCGGTGGCACAACTTCGTTGCCTGTCACTATAAGGCGCACCCTCGGCCGCCGAACAACCTGGAAGGTTGAAATACCAAGCGAGGCGATAAGCCCAAGGTCTTGGGGCCTCAAAATTCTACCCGCGCCCAACGGAATCGATCCGCGACGAATATCTTCCCCAATACGCCCGATATGCTTCCCCGGCGATGCGGCCTGGGTCAACTCTACACTGTCAGGTCTTGGATTAGCATACTCTGCGGGCACGACGGAGTCCGCACCATCAGGAATCGGAGCGCCTGTCATAATTCGTACGGTCGTCCCAGGATCTACCGAGCCCACAAAAGGGCTTGCTGGGAAAGCTTCTCCCACCAAACGAAGGCTAATCGGGTTGTAGTCCCCGGCGCCCTCAGTTGACGAAGCTTGAACAGCGTAGCCATCCATAGCAGATCGATCAAACTCCGGTACATCAAGGCCGGCAACAATATCCTCAGCCAGCACCCTAAATCCCGCCTCGTCCACCTGCGTCGCTTCTGCGCCATTCCTGCATGCATTCGCATCGATCCAGGTCAAGACAGCTTCGACTTCTGATCTCTGCACAAACCCCCGCATTCGAACGTCTCGAGAGGGGTCGGTGTCGTTTGGCTTGGGCGAGGCTAAAGTCATTTAAGAACTCTTTTTCCTGCAGTAGTGACGGACTCTGAACGATTGCCTAGAATAATAAGAAAACGTTCAAAAAGGAAAGCGAAGTCTATTTTTTTGTCGCCTTTCCTTCAAAGAACTCCTCTGAAAGAGTCTGCACTACATTGCGAGTCAGAAATGGGTTCTCCATCTCATCGAACAAACCGTGAACCAGTCTCAGCCACTCTTCATTCCAAGTTGTACTGAATTTCTCAGCGTTTTCTTCGACGATCTGGCGGGTCTTGTCCGTTCCCGGTGGGCCAAAGACATAGATATGGTTAATCATTAGGGTCTTAACGGTTAGTAATGCTACTTAATGAATAAGGCTCTTGAGTCGATAAAGAGATTGTCGCCTTCCTATTCATTCCTATTGTGTGGATGGTTAGCATATCCAAGTCTGGCCAGATGGGTAGGCGACACCACCACCTAAATCCAGCGCCTTACCTTTGATTTGCATTCCAAAAAGGTCTCACCAAACTTCGCCTCTAGAATTCGCTCCTCTGGCTTGATCTGGAACTGAGTTGGGTAGAGG
>JALRJP010000107.1 GCA_023261135.1 Burkholderiaceae bacterium
GCTCAGCCGGCTCGGGTCGGCAGGAACTGGAACCAGGCAACAAGGCGTCTCAAGCCATGCTGGCGCCTGTAGTTTGTTCGCTAGCCGCACCAGCTTTTGCGCCGAGGACCACTGCGGCCCGTATTTGGCGCGGCGTAAAAGGCTCGCAATCTCTTCGGTGTAGCTTTGGGCTGCGAGCACGGGCAGATCAATTCGGGCCTGTGTGCGTGCAGCCCGCCAAGAAAAGGCCGGGCTTAAGGCGGGCATGAGTTCTTGGCTGGAATCGGCCATGAGCCATTTCAGGGCAGGCAGCAGGCTGGGACGTTTAAGCATGGGTTGGGTATCTTTTGTTGAAAGCGGCGCCCATTCGGCGGGCTGACTATACTTTCGAGGCTGTGGGCGCCACTCTCATCCATCCTATTTGTAGCCAACTTGGTCAGGCCTGTCTTGATCGCCTTGGCTTTATGCGCCCGCCGGCAGGCCCCAGGTTATGGCTTGGCCCGGGGCCCGAAGGCTTCGGCTTGACGGGTAACTCGACCTGGCTACATCGCAGCCCCGCTCTCGAAAATCGTAAGGAAGAATGGGCGGACTGCCTTAGCCCTTCCAAGCATGGGGGTTACGCCGTGGTTGTTGATACAGCAACATGGCAGGTCAACAGACTTTCCAAAGACTGGTTTGCTCAGGTTTATCACTGCCTTCTCGAAGGGGGGGTGTATTTGTTTGCCGGGCTCGGTCCCTCGAGCCTTAGTGGCCTAAGGCAAAGAGCCGTGCAGCAGGGCGGTGCGCTTGGCCCTGCGCTTGAAAGCGGGCTTGCACTTAATCGAATGGATCTGCTACCCGACATGCACGACCTAGGGGATCAGTTACAGCAGGCGGGTTTGTCCAGCCCAGTCATGGAGTCTGACTCCCTTACTTTCAGTTACCAGACGCCTCGACAACTCATAAAGGATCTTCGTGCTTGGCCTTTACGCTACGCATCGGCCTCATCCAACCGGCTGGTCGCACCGCCCAAGGGGGAAGGCCCGGGCTTAGAGTCGTCGGGGTGGGGGCCCCAAGAGAGCCCTTGGGACAAAGCCTCTTGGCTTGGCGCCCAGGCTTTTAGGGCGGGCTTCCGGGCCCTTGAAAGGCCTCAGGACCATGGTGTTCTAGTGGACTGGGAGCTAGTGATTGGACATGCCTGGAGGCCTGTTCCAGAGCCAAAGAGCCCGCCAGAGGCGGAAAAGCCCGGCTTCTCACCCTTGCGCTTTTTCCGTAAAAAGCCCTAGATTCCACTTGGGCCGGTCCAACAGAGGTCTGGATGTTTATTCGTTTGTCGTCATATAATCCCAAGACTTTTTGTCTATCAACCAAAAGAGCGTAGCAAGTTAAAAACGCCGGGAATGGTCTTCAAATCAGGTTAACCGTAAGGGGGCTCCGTGTTAGCAGTGCTTGGCCAGTCATGCTGGGAATTAAAGAGGAATTGTTCTCTTTCGCCATACCAACTTTTAGGCTTGTTCGCCTCGTTGGCAGGTTTTTCTATGGCGGTTGCCCTAGCCTGGGCTTGGCACGGAAACTGGCCCATACTGCCCTTTGCTATTCTAGAGTGCTTCTCCTTGGGCCTTGCGTTTATGTTTTATTGTCGTCATGCGCAGGATCGCGAGCGGGTTGTTGTCACTCCCAGTGGGCTTCAGGTTGACGACCATTCGGGTTCAAAAGTGGTTAGACTTAGGTTTTGCCGAATTGGCTTGCGGGTTGTACTTGATGAGGCAACGGGTCTCATTGCAATCCATAGTCAGGGTCAAGGGTCGTACATCGGTCGGTTTCTTACTCGGCCACAACGAGAGCAGTTCGTAAAAGATCTTCGCCTTGCTTTAAAGCAGCAAGACAACTCAGTGTGTTGTCAGGCGAGTGGTGTTGGAATCTGATTGTTCTAGGGGGCATCAAGCGTGAAAAAGCTAATTTGTTATGCATTTCAAAAGCTGGGGCTATTAGCCGCTGGTCTCGTCATGCCCGTCTGGGTCATGGCCAACGACATGACCACAAAGTACAACCTCCGTACGCCGGCTACAGCCATGGCTGAGGATCTCTATACCCTGCATAACTTTCTTCTCGTGCTCTGTCTCGTTATCTTTGTAGCGGTTTTTGGAGTCATGTTCTACTCCATGTGGGCTCACCGCAAGTCTCGTGGTCACAAATCTGCTGATTTCCACGAGAGTCATACCGTTGAAATTGCCTGGACCGTGGTCCCTTTCCTGATTGTTGTCGTGATTGGGGTCTATGCAACACCTATCGTGATGGCACAGAAAGACACGACCAATGCGGACATAACAATTAAGGCAACGGGTTACCAGTGGAAGTGGGGCTACGACTATCTGAAGGGTGAAGGCCAGGGCATTTCATTTTTGTCGACCTTAACCACACCCTATGAGCAGCGTATCAATCAGCAGCCCAAAACGGAAAATTACTTGTCAGAAGTGGATAACCCCATGGTGGTGCCTGTGGGTAAGAAGGTACGCATTGTGACGACAGCCAACGACGTCATTCACGCATGGATGGTCCCCGCGTTTGGTGTTAAACAAGACGCCATTCCCGGTTTTGTTCGTGATGTCTGGTTCAGGGCCGAGAAAATTGGCACCTATAACGGACACTGCACCGAGCTATGCGGTAAGGACCATGCCTTTATGCCCATCGTGGTTAAGGTAGTAAGTCAGGAAGATTACACCGCCTGGGTTGATAAGCAAAAGGCAAAGTCGGCGCAAGCACCGACTAGTACCCAATTGGCGCGGGCCAACCAATAAATTTATAGCAACGGGCCTTATTCCGACACGAAGGACGATAGGAGAGTTTTATGAGTGCAGTTCTTGAACCTCAGGGCTTAGCCGGTGGCGACCACAGCCATGACCACGACCACCCACACGGATGGCGTCGTTGGGTCTATGCCACGAACCATAAAGACATTGGAACGCTTTACCTGTGGTTTAGCTTCACGATGTTCCTGATTGGCGGGGTGCTTGCTCTAGGAATTCGCACGGAGCTCTTTCAGCCCGGTCTTCAATACATTCAGCCTGAGTTGTTTAACCAACTGACAACTATGCACGGGCTAATAATGGTCTTCGGCGCCATCATGCCCGCGTTCGTTGGGTTTGCGAACTGGATGGTGCCACTGCAAATTGGTGCTGCGGATATGGCCTTTGCTCGGATGAATAACCTTAGTTTTTGGCTAACCATCCCTGCTGCCCTTCTCTTGGTTGGGTCGTTTTTTGTCCCCGGAGGGGCGGCCGCGGCTGGCTGGACCATTTATGCACCCCTGACGTTGCAGATGGGCATTGGGATGGATATGGCGATTTTCGCTCTACACCTCTTGGGTGCCTCTTCTATCATGGGATCGATCAATATCATTACAACCATTCTGAATATGCGCGCTCCGGGCATGACGTTAATGAGAATGCCTTTGTTTGTTTGGACCTGGTTGATCACGGCCTACTTGCTTATCGCGGTGATGCCGGTACTCGCAGGAGCCATTACTATGACCCTCACGGACCGTCATTTCGGCACAGCGTTTTTCAATGCCGCCGCAGGCGGTGACCCAGTGATGTACCAACATATTTTTTGGTTCTTTGGGCATCCCGAGGTTTACATCATGATTCTTCCAGCCTTCGGTATCGTCTCGGAAATCATTCCCACGTTCGCCCGTAAGCGTCTTTTTGGCTATAGCTCTATGGTTTATGCCACGGCTTCTATTGCGATTCTCTCTTTTGTGGTCTGGGCTCACCACATGTTCACGACCGGCATGCCGCTCACAGGGCAGCTGTTTTTTATGTACGCGACCATGCTTATTGCCGTCCCAACAGGAGTGAAGATCTTTAACTGGCTTGCAACTATGTGGCGCGGGTCCATGAGTTTTGAGACCCCAATGCTCTTCGCTATCGGATTCATAGTCGTCTTTACTATTGGAGGCCTCACAGGGATTATTTTGTCGGTTGCGCCACTGGATATTCAACTTCACGACACTTACTACGTGGTTGCGCATTTCCACTACGTGCTTGTAGCGGGCTCTTTGTTTGCGCTGTTTGCCGGCGTTTACTATTGGCTTCCTAAGTGGACGGGGCACATGTACGACGAGACACTGGGCAAGATTCACTTTTGGGGCTCAATGATCTTCTTCAACATCACCTTTTTCCCCATGCATTTCCTAGGCCTTGCTGGCATGCCGCGTAGATACTCAGACTACCCGATGCAGTTTGCCGACTTTAATGCAGTGGCATCGGTTGGAGCATTTGGATTTGGGCTTTCTCAACTCATCTTGCTCTACGTCGTTATTAAGTGCATCAAAGGCGGCCCTGCGGCGGCTGACAATCCTTGGCAGGCCTCTGGAGGTCTCGAGTGGAGCGTACCCTCCCCAGCCCCC
>JALRJP010000108.1 GCA_023261135.1 Burkholderiaceae bacterium
GGTATGCGTCGTCACCGCTCTTTCGATCTGCTCACGCTCCAAAGGACTTATGAGACCGGCATCAACAATAAAGACGGTCCCTCCTTGGCCAATAACGTCGACGAGCTTTTTGATCGGGTCGGTGGAGCTTTTTGCAGTGGCGAAGGTCATGACCTTCAGTATGGCAAACTGCAAGCCATGCCGTACGAACTACTTTTAGGGCTTCGCTACATTCGCTCCGGGCGCAGCTCTCGATTTGTCAGCTTTATCTCCGCGCTGGCCACGGTGGGCATTGCCCTTGGCGTAGCGGCGCTCATTATTGTTCTTTCGGTCATGAATGGCTTTCAAAAAGAGGTCCGTGACCGTATGTTGGGCGTACTTTCGCATCTTGAAGTTATCAGTCTTCCTGAGCGCGGTATTGACTGGCCTCTGGTTGAGAAGACCCTTGCCGGTCAGCCCAAGGTTGTCGCGACTGCCCCCTTTGTTATGGGGCAAGCTATGCTGTCGGCGGGCGATCAGATTCGCGGGGTGATGGTGCGTGGCATCGACCCCATAAGCGAACCGGCAGTCAGTCCAGCCTTAAGACAAGTTGCGGCGGGCAAACTTTCTTCGCTTGAGCCGGGTAGCTTCGGCATTGTCATGGGCCGCGACCTTGCCATGGCGCTCAACCTTGGCCTGGGCGACTCCGTAATGGTGGTCACCGCCGATCCTGCATCCGGCCCGGCCGGTGTCCTGCCGCGCATGAAGGCATTTCAACTGGTTGCTCTTTTTAGCTCAGGGCATTTCGAGTACGACTCGTCTCTTGTCTTTATTCATCAGAACGATGCGAGTCGCTTTTTTCGTAATCAGGTCACCGAGGGGCTGCGTGCACGTCTCGATGATATGCATCAGGCCCCCTTTGTCCGCATTGAACTTGAGTCGCAGATGCCCAATGGCGCTCTGGTGCGGGACTGGACACTCGAAAATCGTAATTGGTTCGCCGCGGTGCAAATTGAAAAGCGCATGATGTTCATTATTCTGATGCTCATCATTGCCGTGGCGGCTTTTAATCTTGTCTCGATGCTGGTAATGACGGTTATGGACAAGCGTTCGGATATCGCAATCCTGCGAACGGTTGGGGCAAGCCGCCGTTCCGTCATGGCCATTTTTGTTATTCAGGGTGCCTTCCTGGGGCTTCTCGGTGTTGGCTTTGGTCTTTTGCTCGGCGTCTTAGGCGCGGTCTACATTGACACCATTGTGGCAACGGTGGAGCAGGCCTTCGGCTTTCAGCTTTTACCCAAAGGCATTTACCTGATTGAACGACTGCCGTCGGACCTGCAATGGCAAGACGTGCTTGCCATTGGCCCCACAGCCCTTGTCCTTTCTTTTTTGGCCACGCTTTACCCCAGTTGGCGTGCCTCGGCCATAGATCCCGCAGAGGCTCTTCGTTATGACTAGGGTTCTCAGCCCAGAAGGCTCTGCTGTTCTTCGTGCTGTGGGTCTTACCCGCCGCTACCTTGATGGGCCTCGCGAGGTAGTGCCTTTTCATAATCTCAGTCTCGAGCTCGCAGCAGGTCAAAGCCTCGCCGTGATTGGGCCCTCGGGGGTGGGGAAAAGCACGCTGCTTCATTTGCTTGGTGGTCTGGACAAACCCACGACAGGGCAGGTTTTTATTGAAGGCCAGGCACTTTATGAGCTCAGCGATGCTAAGCGCACGCTTCTGCGTAACCAGAAGCTCGGTTTTGTTTATCAGTTCCACCATCTTCTTGAGGAATGTTCAGCCCTTGAGAATGTGGCCATGCCACTTCTCATTCGTAGGCAGCCCAAGGCCGAGGCCTTAGATCGAGCGGCCCAGTGGCTTTCAAAGGTGGGGCTTGAAAGCCGGCTTGATCACCCACCCTCAAGGCTCTCGGGCGGAGAGCGTCAGCGGGTTGCCATTGCCCGCGCTCTGGTGAACCAGCCCTCTCTTGTTCTTGCCGATGAGCCCACAGGCAATCTTGATCGCGAGACGGCTGAACGTGTTTTTGAGTTGCTTGTTACGCAATGCCAAGAGGCTCAGGCAGGTCTGGTTATCGTGACGCATGACCTGCATTTTGCAAATCGGTGTGATCAGCGTTTTGCCATGACCAGTCATTCGGGCAGCGGCTCCTCACAGGCCTAGTTAACTGGCGGTCTGGCGTGTTGGTCGATACCCATTGCCACCTGGATTTTCTAGCCAACCCCGAGCGAAGTTGCATGCAAGCCATGCATCATGGCGTGCATGGCATTGTCGTACCCGCAGTTGACCCGAGTAACTTTGAGCGCGTTCGTCAGCTTGCCCATTCCCTACCCGGTGTGGGCTATTGCCTGGGGCTACACCCCTGCTCGGTCAATGGTCTAGAAGAGCAGGCCTTGGAGCTGCTGAAGAATCAGCTCAAGGCTCATCACGGGGACCCACGACTTCTGGGCGTGGGCGAGATTGGCCTTGATCACTTTGTACAAGGACTCTGTCGCGACCGTATGAATAAACTCTTTCTGGAACAACTTCGACTTGCTCGTGATTACGAGCTTCCGGTGGTTTTGCATGTTCGAAAGGCTCAAGACCAGGTGCTTGCCGGGCTGCGTCGGTTTGGCATGTGTCGTGGAATTGCCCATGCGTTTAATGGGAGTCAACAGCAAGCTCAAGCTTATCTGGCCCAGGGGATGGTGCTTGGCTTCGGTGGCGCCATGACCTACACCCGGGCTTCGCGCATTCGTTCACTTGCTGCCTCGCTTTCCGATGATGACTGGGTGCTCGAGACAGACAGCCCTGACATTCCCCCGGAATGGCTTGCCAAGGGTGAGGCTAATCAGCCCAGGGAGCTTTCAGGCATTGCTCAATGCATGGCAGATCTAAGAGGTTCCTCGGTTGGAGCCATTGGCTACCATGCAAAGGCAAATGCCCTGCGTGCCTTGCCAAGGCTTGCCCCTCTCGTCGCCTCGCTCTAGCTACCCCGTCGTGCAACCAAGTGTTTACAGCCTTGCGCTGTCGGTGCTGTTCGGCGTTGTCGGATACCTGTATTGGGCGCCTATCAACCTCAGTCTGCCGCTGTTTGGACTCGGCCTGATCAGCGCTTTATTGACCTGGTGGTTCGTAAGGTGCCGATGGTTTGGGCTTCTTGTTTTATGCGCGTCCCTGTGTTTTGCAGCGGCCTACACCGGCCTGCGTGTGCAACTTATTCTTGATCAGGCTCCGCCAGACCAGGTGTTTGAGAAGGCCGTGGTTGTTGAGATGCGTGTGCTGGATCTACCGGTTTTTGAACCTGCAAGTCCTGCGCGCCCCGCCCGCTGGCAGTTTGAGGCAAGTCTCCGTCCACTTGAGCCGACAGGGAAGGGCACAAGACAGAGCGCGATAGGCCTGGCCTCTAATGACGAAGTGAAGAGATTACAAGGATTTCAGGATTTTGCACCCTTTAATGCCAGCATGAGTTGGCTGGGTGAGCGACTGCCTGCCGAGCTCACCCCTGGCGATCGGTTTAAGGCAGAGCTGCGACTTCGACCCGCTTCGGGACCTGTGAATTTCACGGGCTTTGACTTTGAAACCTGGATGTTCGAGAACCGAATGCAGGTTACTGGGTCTGTAAAGGCGGCGCATCCTTTGCCAGCCACCGACGGTCATGTCTTGGATGACGGATTCATTGCATCGGTAGACCGACTGCGGTATGCCATTCGAAAAGCCATTTTTGAGTCCCTGGGCGAAGAGGAATTCGCACCGATTATGGCGGGTCTTGTCGTGGGCGATCAGCGCTCCATACCCCGTGAGCAGTGGCAGGTCTTTTCCGTCACCGGTGTCTCGCACCTCATGTCGATCTCGGGCATGCATGTCACCATGTTTGCCGTTATTGCAAGGCTTGCCACACTCTGGGTCTGGCGTCTTTTTGCGCGTTCCGGAAGTTCACTTGCCTTGCGTGTCCCTGCGCCGGTTGCCGCGGCGGTCACGGCCAGTCTAGCGGCCATCGGCTATGCCTTTCTTGCGGGCTTCAATATCCCGGCACAGCGTACTGCCACTATGGTCACCATCGCAAGTCTTGCCTCGGTGGTAGGCCTTGAGAGCCGGTCTTGGGCCATTCTTGCTGTGACGCTTCTGG
>JALRJP010000109.1 GCA_023261135.1 Burkholderiaceae bacterium
GGCTTTTTTCTCTGTGAAGGTGAGCGTGTTCAACGCTGACTCCACAGGCTTGCCACGAATGAGGTCTGCAACGAGGCGGCCCTTTTGAGCCGAGAGCCGCACACCGCGTAGTTTTGCTGAGGTTTCCATAGAGAGTCCTTGTGCTTACTTTTTCTTCTTGTCTGCCGCATGACCTTTGAAGGTACGCGTAAGGGCGAACTCACCAAGCTTATGGCCAACCATGTTGTCGGTAATAAAGACAGGCATGTGTTGCTTGCCGTTGTGGACGGCAATGGTGAGCCCTACAAACTCGGGAAGAATGGTGGAGCGACGCGACCATGTTTTGATAGGGCGCTTGTCTTTGGTGGAAACGGCCGCGTCAACTTTTTTGACCAAGTGGTCATCGACAAACGGGCCTTTTTTCGCGGAACGTGACATAGGAATTACCTTTTAACCGTTATTTGCGCTTATGGCGGCTGGTGACAATCATGGAACTTGTGCGCTTGTTGCGACGCGTACGGTAACCCTTGGTAGGGGTTCCCCATGGGCTGACGGGCTCACGGGCCTCGCCGGTTCTGCCCTCGCCACCACCATGTGGGTGATCGATGGGGTTCATCGCCACACCACGCACCGTGGGACGAATACCGCGCCAACGCGTTGCGCCTGCTTTACCAAGCTGGCGAAGGTTATGCTCGCCGTTCCCAACTTCACCCAAAGTTGCCCGGCACTCGACATGCACGCGACGAACTTCACCTGAACGCAGACGAAGCTGAGCGTAACTTCCTTCGCGCGCTAGAAGCTGAGCGCTACCGCCTGCCGAGCGGGCAAGCTGCGCGCCCTTACCAGGAAGAAGCTCGATGCAATGGATGGTTGAGCCCACGGGAATGTTCCGAATAGGCATGGCGTTACCCGAACGAATAGGCGCCTCGGGCCCGCTCATAAGTGTGGCGCCGACTTCAAGGCCCTTTGGCGCAATGATGTAGCGGCGCTCGCCGTCGGCGTAGCAAAGAAGAGCGATATGAGCGCTTCGGTTGGGGTCGTACTCAATACGCTCAACCTTGGCTGGAATGCCATCTTTGAGCCGACGAAAATCAATGACTCGATAGTGGTGCTTATGGCCACCCCCGCGGTGGCGGGTCGTAATACGACCGAGGTTGTTACGGCCAGCGGTGGCAGATTGAGGCTCCACAAGACCAGCAAACGGCTTGCCCTTGTGGAGGTCGGGATGGACAACCTTGACCATGGCACGCTGCCCGGCGGAGGTTGGCTTCATTTTTACGACAGGCATGATTAAGCGGCCTCCCCTGCGAAGTTAATTTCTTGGCCGGGTGCAAGGCAGACATAGGCCTTGCGTGTATTGCGACGACGGCCAATGCTACGTCCATAACGCTTGACCTTGCCGTTCTGATTAATAGTATTAACCGACGCCACCTGAACCTTGAACATGAGTTCAACAGCAGCCTTAATTTCAGGCTTGGTTGCGTCAGCAAGAACGCGAAATGCAACCTGGTTGTTGGCCTCGCCGATTTGAGTGCTCTTCTCGGAGATTACCGGCGAGAGCAGAATTTTCATTAGCCGCTCTTGGTTCATGACAACATCTCCTCAAAACGACCCAGGGCCGCGCGGGTGACAACAACCTTGTCGAAGTAGATAAGGGACAGTGGATCTGCAGCCTCGGGTTCAATAACGGCAATGGACTGCAAATTGCGTGACGCCAGGTAAAGCGTTTCGTCAAAAGCTTCGGTAATGAGCAGGACAGAGTCCATACCCATTTGCCTGAGCTTGTCGGCAACCAATTTTGTCTTTGGGGCATCCACCGAAAAGCTCTCAACGACGACCAGGCGATCTTCGCGCGCAAGCTGCGAGAGGATAGACCGAACGCCTGCACGGTACATTTTTTTGTTGAGCTTGTGGCTGTAATTCTCTTCAGGAGAATTGGGAAAGACTTTGCCACCGCCACGCCAAAGCGGGCTTGATGCTCGGCCTACACGGGCCCGGCCTGTGCCCTTTTGACGCCAAGGCTTTCGAGTGGACTTGTTAACCTCGCTCCGATCCTTCTGGGCACGGTTGGCACTACGAGCATTAGCTTGGTAAGCAACAACAACCTGATGGACGAGAGGCTCGTTAAAGTCGCGATTAAAAACAACGTCGGCCGCCTGCACTTTTCCTGCAGACTGACCGGATTCGTTAATGAGTGTAAGTTCCATACTTTAGGGTCCCTTGCGCCGTTGCGATTAAGCTTTAGACGCCGGTTGGGCCGAAGCCTGGCGAACCGCGGGGCGGATGATGATGGTGCCTTCACGCGAACCGGGAACAGCGCCCTTAACGAGCAGCAGATTTCGCTCTGCATCCACACGGGCAACCTCGAGGTTTTGCACGGTGCGACGGACATCGCCAAGGTGGCCAGGCATTTTTTTGCCAGGAAAGACGCGGCCAGGGTCTTGTGCCATACCGATGGAACCTGGCACGTTATGAGACCGTGAGTTACCGTGAGAGGCTCGTTGAGAACCAAAATTGTGTCGCTTGATGGTTCCGGTAAAGCCCTTGCCCTGGGTTGTGCCCGTGACGTCGACTTTCTGGCCCGCCTCAAAGAGGCTGGCGGGCAGAACCTGGCCCATGGCGTAGCCCGAGACCTGCTCGTCGGTTAAAGCAAATTCACCCATGATTTCAGCCGCCTGAACACCGGCTTTCGCGAAATGGCCCGCAAGGGATTTGGCGACGCGGTTAGGCTTGCGCTGCCCGAAACCCACCTGAACAGCAGCATAGCCGTCGGTGGCGGTTGATTTAATTTGTGTCACACGGTTGTCAGACACATCAATCACTGTGACGGGAATGGTGTCCCCATCGTCGGTGAAGATACGCGTCATGCCAACCTTGCGACCAATTAGTCCAAGGCTCATTTTATTCTCCGAGTCCTAGCTGCGATTGGCTAGGAATGATGAAACTACGAAACTACAATTACTCTGTTTTTACTTCAATTCTTTTTTACTGCAAACTCCGATCGTGTTATCACACGAAAGCCTTCGATTCTATACCGATTCTGGCTACTAGTGCAAGCAATAGGAACGGGGGTCTGGTGGTCTTTCCGTTTTTATTGCAACTTAATTTCGACATCAACACCCGCAGGAAGATCAAGCTTCATAAGAGCATCAACCGTTTTGTCTGTTGGATCCACGATATCCATGAGTCGCTGGTGAGTCCGAATTTCGAACTGATCGCGCGATGTCTTATTAACGTGCGGGCTTCTCAGAATGTCGAAACGACGAAAACGAGTAGGAAGGGGAACGGGTCCGCGAACAACGGCGCCCGTGCGCTTTGCGGTGTCAACAATTTCAATGGCCGATTGGTCAATGAGTTTGTAATCGAAGGCTTTGAGCCGAATACGAATCTTTTGCTGCATAAAAACCTCTAGAAAGAACGTTAAAAGAGCGAGAAAGAACAAAAAGCCCGGTCAATGAATGACCGGGCCGCTTTAAAACATTTACTCAATCACTTTTGCGACGACGCCGGCGCCGACGGTTCGGCCACCCTCACGGATAGCAAAGCGCAGGCCCTGCTCCATGGCAATTGGGGCAATGAGCGTGACCGTCATCTTCACGTTGTCGCCCGGCATCACCATCTCGGTGCCCGAGGGCAGCTCAACAGAACCCGTCACATCGGTCGTGCGGAAGTAAAACTGAGGACGGTAGTTGTTGAAAAACGGCGTGTGACGTCCACCCTCGTCCTTCGAGAGCACATAGACCTCACACTCAAACTTCGTGTGCGGCGTGATCGAACCGGGCTTGGCCAACACCTGACCACGCTCGACTTCCTCACGCTTGGTGCCCCGCAACAACACACCCACGTTGTCACC
>JALRJP010000010.1 GCA_023261135.1 Burkholderiaceae bacterium
GGTCTGCTTCATCGTCCCAGCTTGGGGAAGTAACAACCAGATTGGCTAGGGTAACCACCAAAAAACCTCCTAAAAAAACTGAAGCAATGGAGTATATCGCAGGATGAATATAAGAATTCTCGAGACCTCTTAACTAGCATGCTTATTTTGGCTGTCGTGGTTGAGCTTTTAAACACGGCTATTGAAAAAGCCATCGACCGCATTTGAATTGAGAACAATCCGCTTTCTAAGAATGTCGAAGACATGGGTAGGGCTGTTGTTCTCGGTGCCATTATTAATCCGGCAGTAGTCTGGGGGTTTGTACTGACTTAGTTTCATGCGCCTTTTCGTATGCTTCTAACTTGCTTAGGCTTTGGGCCTATCATGGGGCTATGCGCCTGTTTCGAATGTTCCTAAGCCCCCCCTTTGGGGCTTGTTTACTTGCCGTTGGCTTATTAACCCATGCGCATGCTCAGCAAAGCACCGCTAGCTGCCAGCCTAATTCTTATGAAGCATCAGGCAAGCGCCTTTCGAACTATTGGGAGCTCACCCACGAATCGGATTGTGGCTCCTTCAGGCTTCGTGGCTATCGGCCTATTTCGGTGGGTCTGTCCATTGCTAGCTCTGTTAACAACACCCCAAGCGCGCCAAGCTTAGGTCGTCAAAGCATGGAGAACCAGTCTTTCGACACCACGGAGGCGCGACTGCAGTTTTCTTTTCGAACAAAAATTGCAACAGGGTTGTTACCCCTTGAACAGTCGGGCCTGAATGACTCTTTGTGGTTTGGTTATACCCAGCAGTCCTACTGGCAGGTTTTTAGCAGTGATAACTCAAAACCATTTCGAACCACTGACCATGAACCGGAACTTATTTACGTTCACCCCGTTTCGGCCGCCTTGCCCATGGGGTGGCGCCTAAGGTACGTTGGTTTGAATCTTTCGCATCAATCCAACGGCGAAAGTCTGCCCTACTCAAGGAGTTGGAACCGGTGGATTGCCTCAGCAGGCCTTGAGCGTTCTGACCACTGGTATGCTGTTGCGCGGGCTTGGTGGAGGCTTCCAGGTGATGAGCAAGACGATGACAACCCTGACATTCTGCGTAAGCTTGGCCATGCTGAGCTTCAGTTGGCCTGGCAGCCCTCGGCCCAGCATCTTTTTTCGCTAAGTTTTCGGCATGCATTAACGCATAAAGAAAGTGGTGCCGTTGTTATTGAGTGGTTTCGCCCGCTGGCTGCCGAACGTTCAGGCCGCGGTAGCAACCTAGCACTTCATGGACGTTTTTTTTCGGGCTACGGTGACAGCCTTGTCGACTACAACTACCGAAGAACAGTGGTGAGCTACGGGCTCAGCCTGATTGATTTCTAGCCCCGCCGAGCCTTGTGACTAGCCGGCCAAGCATTCCCATTTTCTCTGTGTCCGATGGCCTTAATTTAGAGGTCGAGGCACTTGAGTTCTACCAGGGCTTATCCCAGCCACAAGCCAGCATTGCTTCAAAGTATTTCTATTCCACCTTGGGCTCAAGACTCTTTGATACCATTACACTTCTCGATGAGTACTACCCCTGTCGAACAGAGAAACTGATCTTTAATCGAAGTGAAGACAGCCTTAGGGTCCATTTGCCGCAAAAGGCCCTGTTTATTGATCTTGGTGCAGGCGATTGCGCGAAGGCATCGCCATTACTGGCAACCTTTAAGAGCTTTGCTTACCTTGCCATTGATATCTCGGTTACTCACTTGTCGAGAGCGCTTCGCGTGGTAATCCAAGATAATCCTGGCGTGAAGGTGGCGGGTTTGGGCTGCGACTTTTCAACGAGACTAACGCTTCCGGCCGAAGTGCAACAGTGGCTCACGGCCAATCAGGCGAATTACTCTCCCCGTATTGTGTTTTATCCAGGCTCAAGTATTGGTAACTTTTCGCCCAACAATGCGCTTTCTTTGTTAAAGCAGGTTCATGCAATTTGTGCAGAAGGTGGTAACGGCAGTGGTTTGCTTATTGGGGTCGATCGAGTTAAAGAGTTGGCGGTTCTTCAGGCCGCTTACGATGATTCGCTTGGTGTGACTGCCGCGTTTAACCGATCAATGCTTGCGCATGTCAACGAGAGGTTTGCAACCAATTTCTCACCAAATAACTGGTCGCATCAAGCCTTTTTTAATGCCTCGCAGTCGCGCATTGAGATGCATCTGAAGTCCACAGATCAGCAGCTTGTTAGCTGGCCGGGAGGCGAGCGTTTGTTTGCCCCAGGCCAGACCATTCACACGGAAAACTCTTACAAGTGGGAGCCAGGTTCTTTTGCCAGACTTCTTGCGGATGCCGGGTTTAGCCAAGTAGAGCACTTCACCGATCCACAAGGCTGGTTTAGTCTTTTTTGGGCAAGAGCCTAGTTCCTTCAGTTTGTGCTAGGTCAGACTTTTTACTGAACGAAAGCCCACGAAAATGTCGTTGCGCTCTGGGGTGAAGAAGTTTCGAAACTTTCGATGCCGAAGGTTTTTTGGGGTTGCCAGGCTATACCCTTTAAGAACAGGTCTGCCGTCAAACCAGGGGTAGGAATAATCCTGGTAAGGGTGACATTTGAAGTCTGTTATAGAGCAAAACGGCAAGAATGGGCTGGATGTCCATTCCCAGACTTCACCAAAAGAAAAGCTTAATTGGCGGGCCGCCCATTCCCATTGCGCTTCAGTAGGAAGACGGCGATTTTTCCATTGACACCAGGCCCGCGCTTCAAAGTAATTAATGTGGCAAGCCGCATGATCGGCATTAAGTAACTTCAGTTGCCCAAAGTCTTCTTGTAGCCACTCTCCTGAATCGTACCGAATGTAACGAGGAAGACGTTGGCCAGTTGCGCCGCGAGCTTGTGGGTGGTTTTTGTAAGCTTGTGCCTCTAACCAGGCCCAACCTTCCTGGGTCCAGAGCTCTTGGCGTGTGTAGCCGTCGTCATTAATAAAGGCTAGAAAGTCGCCCCACGAGACGGGCTTTGGGTCAATCTCGAATGGTTCAAGTTGCATCCACTGACTGGGGCACTCGTTATCAAATGCAAAGCCCTCACCTTCAAAACCAAGCCTCCAAGCTTGCGATCGCTCGAGTCGAAGCGGCTCTTGTTTCGGGCAGTTAGACGTCACCCTGAGCGTATCAAGGCCTGGATTTGTTTGTTGTTGCTTGGGCTGATTGCCGTAGACCAGTGCCTGCCACTGCCTGCCCATTGGAATGCCTAGGCTTTGAGCCATGTATACCGCAGCCTCGGCATGCATGTCTTCGTGCAAAACCGACAATTGAAAAAAGTAATGTGATTCTGGATTGTTGCCGGCTCTCTGAAGATGCTCAACGGTTTCTTCAACACCTTCCTCAAGATCTTTTAGCGTCTCTTCGATGCTGGGTAATGCAAGACCCCAACGGCTGGAATGATGAACGTCGCTGGAGTTGTAGAGGCTGTCGGCATCAATCCCCCGCGTGACCTGCCTTGCAAGTTTACGCTTAGCGCTTGGATTTGCTCGAAGGCCTAAGGCAAAGTCGGGGTTACGGCTAATCCACCAATCGTAAAACCAGCCAATATGGCCAACTTCCCAACGAGGAAGATTGAGCTGCGTTTGGCAAGGAACATAAAGCTCGTCACCCAGCGCATCGCGGTAGCTTTGCACGCCTGCGATGGTCCGTTCACGCGAAGCCAGCATGGCAGAATGTAGTTCGTCTTTGGAAGGATTACGAGCCTTCCGTTCAAGGTTGTCAAGCTGCATAAGAGGCATAGTAAAACCAAAAATGCAAGAAGAAGTTGTCATTGTTACCCCTGCACTGGCAGAGTCGAATAACGGAAATTGGCGCACGGCAGAGCGCTGGCGTCGTTTTCTTTCTTCCCAATATTTGGTCGAACTGGTCACGCATTGGGAGCCTTCAATAGGCAAGCAGGGCGATCCCAAGCTTTTCATTGCCTTGCATGCCCGACGGTCTGCCCAGAGTATTCGAGCCTGGTCACAGGTCTTTCCATCAAGGCCGCTTGTTACTGTGCTCACGGGCACAGACCTCTATTCGGACATTCGTAAAGACCCTATGGCTATGCAGTCTCTTGATCAATCCACCGCACTTGTGGTTCTTCAAGACCAGGGTATTGCGGCGCTGCCTTCTCGGTTTCAATCAAAGGCCACGGTTATTTATCAATCAGGGCCTGCCTGGAAACCCCGTGACGTTAAGCCCCTTCCATTTACGCTTCGTATGGTGGGGCATCTTCGGAAGGAGAAGTCTCCCGAGACTTTTATGCAGCTTGCTCAGTGCTTTGAAGAGGTGCCAGGTATTCGGTTCGAGCTTATCGGTGGCGTAATTGACCAAAAACTTGGTGAGCTTGCAAGCAGTCTTGCATTGTATTCAAGGGTATTTGCTTGGGCAGGGCCCCTGAGTTATCGGGCCACAAGGAATCGTATTCGTAATGCTCATTTGCTTATTCATCCAAGTTATTTGGAAGGAGGAGCGCATGCCATTCTTGAGGCAGTGAATTCGGGTACGCCAGTACTTGCTTCGAAAGTTCCTGGCAATGTGGGCATGCTTGGAAGCAATTACTTGGGCTACTTTAAACACGGCGATGTGAAGCAACTTAAGCAGCTGGTAGGTGAATGCCAACAAAGTTATGGTTCAGCAACAGGCTTGTACAATGAATTACTTAAGCAGTTAAGCGTCCGCCAGGAATTATTCAAGCCCGCTCATGAAAAAAGGACTCTTTCTCAGTTTGTGAAGAATTTGTTGCCTTCGTAGTTTCCCTAGTGCAGCCCTGCGAAGAATCTGGAACTATTCAGGTAACCAGTCGTCGAATAAAAACAAAGAAGGGAGAGTCGACAATGGTACTTGCTAAGTCAGTGCATGCACAACATGTGCGGACTGCGCAACCCGCTTTGGGATCGCGCGAGTCCCAGGACACTCAATATTCTATGCGTAGGGCTGCCCAGGCCATGCTTCATACAACCCGTCTTCAGTGGACAGAGCCTTTGGAGAATGGGCAAGAGCGCTCCGTTGAAGAGCGCTTGCTTGATGCCGCCTAAGTTCCAAACCTTGTGTCACTGGTTTTTAAACCGTCTGGTGTTGGAAAAGTGGGCTTGCTTCACACAAGCTGAACAGAGCATCTGAATCGGAAAGCTTAAAGTGTTGCCGGCAGGGCGATAAGCAGAATACCAACCAGCATAAAGAGCGCTCCAATCATTCGTTGTAGCGTGTTCGTCTCTTTCAGAAATATGGCACCTAGAAGAATTGCAAATAAGATGCTGGTCTCTCTAAGTGGAGCAATTAAGCTAAGGGGTGCCGTTCTCATGGCAATAAGAACTAATTGATAAGCAAGCGGAGAAAGAAAAGCAATAGCAATAATGCTTGCCCAGTGTTTCTTAATAAGAGCCTGTAAAGTGTCTTTCTCCTGTATTGTCCACGGGGCACATAACATAGCCCTTGCGAAAAGTTGTCCCCAATAAAAACTCAAAACGGGTAGCCCCCAGGCTACAACAGATTGCTGATCCCAGACGGTATAGGAGGCAATAGTAAGGCCGCACAAGAGAGCCGTTCGTATTTCTCTCCACCATTGATCAAGGTGAAGCCTTTGCTTATGGGAGAAGCCGATAACAAGTGCACCCACTAAAATTGCTATTGCTCCAATAAGTTCGTGTGCGTGAGGCCTTTCCATCAGAACCCAAATAGCAAAGAGACTAGAGAGCAGGGGGCCTGTCGCTCGGGCAATGGGGTAGGCTACGCCAAGGTCACTTTTCCCATATGAGTTTGTTAATAGCCAAAAGTAGGCAATATGCAGAATAGCGCTAACAAAAACACCGACTGCGCCGTTCATACTAAAAATACTTGTCAAATCGGAAGCAAATCCAGCAATGGGCAGCCAAATGAATGTCTCTATCAGGGCAATGAGCCCTACAAATCCTAGCGACGACTTCCCTATGCGTTTAAGGACAAGATTCCAAACTGCATGAAAGAAGGCGGCAGAGATAACAAGCGCAAGTGCGGTGGGCGATAAGGTCATTTAAGACGCCAGCGAAATGGTGCAGAACTAACCCGGATAGATAGAGCGCAACTCGCCTGAGAATAGCGCATTCAGTCAAGTTCTGTTTGGTCTGCTACCATCCTTGCATGACAGAACCACTTCTTACAAGCCTTTCCCACGGGGGAGGATGCGGCTGCAAAATCGCGCCGGGTGTGCTTTCTGAGATTTTAAAGGACTCGTCTGCGCTGCCCATGCCGGCCGAGCTTCTTGTGGGTATTGACACAGCCGATGACGCTGCCGTCTACAAGCTCAATGACAGCCAAGCGCTTGTAGCGACAACCGACTTCTTCATGCCCATTGTTGACGATCCCTACGACTTTGGGCGTATTGCAGCAACCAATGCTATTTCCGATGTCTACGCCATGGGCGGGCGACCCATCATGGCGCTTGCGCTCGTGGGTATGCCCATTGATAAGCTCAGCCCTCAGACCATCGGCCGCATCCTTGACGGCGGGCGTTCGGTTTGCGCTCAGGCGGGCATCCCCGTAGCAGGTGGGCACACGATTGATTCAGTGGAAGCTATTTACGGTCTCGTGGCGCTTGGGCTTGTTCACCCGAATCGAGTACGTCGTAATGCCGATGCCAAACCAGGAGATCAACTTGTTCTGGGTAAACCACTAGGCGTTGGAATTTACTCGGCTGCTCTTAAAAAAAATGCGTTAAGCGACGAGCTTTACAAAAAGATGATAGCTACGGCCACTCAGTTAAATACTCCTGGTGCATTGGTCTCTGAGTTCGAAGGCGTTCATGCCATGACGGATGTAACAGGTTTTGGACTTGCGGGACACTGCCTTGAGTTGGCCAAGGGTTCTGGTGTTTCCGCAGTTATTCACTGGCCCTCTGTCCCATTACTGCCTGAGGTTATGAAGCTTGCGAAGCAGGGCTTTTTAACCGGCGCCTCGGGGCGAAACTGGGCGGCTTACGGGCATCAAATTACCACACCTGAAACCTTTGGTCAGGTGGAACAGGCGCTCTTGTCCGACCCACAGACCAGCGGCGGTCTTCTGATTTCATGCAGATCTGAGGCTACCCCTGCCGTTCTTGAATGCATGAAACAGGAAGGCTTTGCAGCGGCGGTTATTGGCGAATGCCAGCAAGGCCCTACCGGAGTGATCGTTACTCTTTAAGTTAGAACTGATCAGGGTGACTTTCCTTGACAGCCTTGTGCTGCATGGCATTTGTAAACACACCAAGAGTTAATGGGATATTTAAGCTTGAGAGTTCAAGGCCCATGCGCGGTGCATTCACCAACTGAGGAATAAGGCAACAATCTGCAAGGCTAAGGGTGTCTCCCCAAGAGTAGGTTGAAGGAGGTAAGCCTAAGTCTTCTCGTAAACTTTCAAGTTCAACAAGCCGTCTCTCGTAAGCGTTTAAGCCTTCAATAATCCAATGGTTGTACCAGTCTGACCGCTTATCGCTGTCAAGCTGCAACGGGCGTGACAAATAACGTAGAACGCGTAGGTTATTTAAAGGATGAAGGTCGCAGGCAATGGTCTGAGCCAATGACCTCACATGCGCCCGATACAAAGCGTCGTCAGGAAGCAAAGGATGGTTGTTAAACCGCTCGTCAAGAAATTCAATAATGGCCATAGATTGACCAATACGAATGGTAGGCTGCATTCCATCCTCATCGATTAGCTCGAGCATCGGTACAAGCCCGTCTGGGCTAATGACTTCGTAATACTCCGGGTGGCTCTCGCGTTCAAGAAGATCAATGCGAATCGCCTCGTAGTTCAAACCCTTGAGGGCCATGGCAATACGAACTCGAAACGACGGGCCGGATTGCGGAAAGTGATAAAACCGAATGGGCATTAGTGTCTCCTAAGACCTGCTATGCTGAATCGATATGATGCGTCAAAACCTCATTTTGCTTGCCCTTTGCCAGGGATTGTTTCTTACCAACAACGTCTTATTCATGGCGGTTAACGGCCTCGTTGGACTTACGATGGCCCCAATGGGATGGCTCGCGACGCTTCCCATTATGGCTTACGTGGTCGGAGGGGCTGCTTCAACCGGCCTTGTTGCAAAGACGCAAAAACAGTTAGGCCGAAAACGCTCTTTTGAGCTAGGTATAGGGGTTGCTATTTTTTCGGCTTTACTGTGTGTTGTAGCTGTCTGGTTTCGCCAATTCTGGTTACTCGTCTTTGCAACCTTTGTCGCAGGCTTTTATCAGGCCAATGGCCAACTTTATCGCTTTGCTGCAGCAGAGCTTGCCAGCCCTGAGCTTCGAGATAAGGCGGTTTCTTGGGTCTTGGCAGGTGGCCTTCTTGGTGCGGTAGCGGGCCCGAACCTGGCCTCTTACACCAAAGACTTTTTCGAAGTTGACTTCGCTGGCTCCTACCTATCACTCACTTTTGTGGGTCTTCTTGCATTGCTTCTTATGCATCGTATTCAGTTCTCCGACGATACTCGGACCAGCAAGAATGCGAAACCTGCAGATGCTTCCACCCAAGCCACGGAGGCGCGTTCTCAGGCATCAGAAACAACAAGCATTCAACAGCCTATCAACCGATCGATCGGCGAGATTATGCGTCAACCGGTCTTTCTTGTCTCTGTGCTTGGCGCCTCGTTTGGGTATGGTGTGATGAATTTACTCATGGCAGCAACACCACTTGCCATGCAGGTTTGTGGTATGCCCTTTAGCGATGCAGCCTTTGTTCTTGAGTGGCACGTTATTGGTATGTTTGCGCCTGGCTTTTTTACGGGCCATCTTATTCAGCGCTTCGGTGCCGTAAAAATTATGCTCACTGGCGTTTTTTTGAATCTGGTTTGTATTGGTATTGCGTTGTCGGGAACCGAGCTTTATCAGTTCACCCTTGCTCTTTTTGTCCTTGGTGTGGGCTGGAACTTCTTATTCACTGCAAGCACCACCTTCTCTTTGCAGGCTTATCACCCCGCTGAGAGAGACAAAGCTCAGGGTGCAATTAACTTTTGGGTGTTTTTCGTGATGGGGTTTTCATCGCTTGGATCGGGTGCATTGGTGACGGCCCAAGGCTGGCAGATACTCAATATGGTGTCTGTGCTGCCTATGTTGATTCTTCTTCTTGCGCTACTTCTTTATTTCAGCCAGGCCAAAGTGAACGCTGCGAGCACCAGATAGCGCCCGGTTTTGGCAATGCCCGTAAAAAGCAAGACAACCCAGAATTTTTCTCGAAGAATTCCAGCCACTAAAACAAGTGGGTCGCCGATGATGGGCATCCAGCTTAATAAAAGTGACCAACGGCCAAAGCGATGGTAATGCCGCTCTGCGCGTTCAAGCTGTTTCGATGACACCGGAAACCATCGCTTGTCGCGAAATCTTTGAATGCCCAGGCCTAGGAGCCAGTTCACCATGGCACCAAGAGTGTTGCCAAGACTAGCGGTAGCAACGAGCACGGCGGCTGTTTCGGGCTGGGCGAGCAGTAGCCCTACCAAGACCGCCTCGGATTGAGCCGGCAAGAGCGTTGCTGCAAGAAAGGCACTTCCGAAGAGACCAAGAAGGGCACCCAAGGAAACTGTCATTTAAAGTTGACTTTGTAGATAGGCAAAGTAAGTTACACTTTATTTTGTCTAAGTTTGTTTAGACACCATCAATTGGTGCCCGATTAAAGCGGGTTAAACGGGAAGACGGTGTAAATCCGTTGCTTTCCCCGAAACAGTGTTGGGTAGCATGGTACGCGTTGTAAGAGTCGTTATTCGATCTTGCCAGCCACTGGGGTTTCCTGGGAAGGCCGCGTTCCTCGCACAGTTGTGCGCAGCCCTAAGCCTGGAGACCGGCCATTGGTGTTAACGCCTTTGGGCTGCTTCGGGTGAAGGGCGGCATGGAGTTTTACTATGCACATGCTTCGGCCAATTCTCACAGGGCTTCTTGCTGCCCTGACGTCGCCGCTTTACGCCCAGTTGGTGGCTGAGCTTAATCCTGTTGTTGTCTCTGCCCGGGGCTACAGTCAGCTGGCCTCAGAGACCCTCTCGTCCGTGACCATTTTCGGCCGTAATGAAATTGACCGCGCACAAGCCAAAGGCTTGGTTGACTTACTGGTCGGCGAGCCGGGCTTTGAATTTGGCCGAAATGGTGGTCATGGAAGCACGACGAGTATCTTCCTACGAGGGGCAGACAGTAAAAATATTGTTGTTCTTATCGACGGGATTAGGGCGCATACAGACAATATAGGGTTCATAAATCTCACCGATATTCCTCTGGATCACGTTGAACGGGTAGAGCTTCTTCGGGGTAATGCAAGTGCGCTTTACGGTGAAGCCGCAATTGGCGGGGTTCTTAGCATAAAGACCAGAGATGGGCATGCAGGCCCTCCCAAAGCCTATGGGTCCCTAAGCCTTGGAGCTCGTAATACCCAGGGACTGTCGGCAGGGTTTGGTGGCTCAGTAAACAAATCAACATTCAACCTTATGGCAAGCACATTCCAGACAGACGGCTTCTCAGCAAGGTCCTCATCAAATTTCAACCTAGATAAAGATGGGTACCGTCGACAAGCTTTTTCCGGGATGCTGAAAAGGAGACTATCGGCAGCAACAGAGGTGGGCATTCAAACCAATGTTGTGAAGGGTGAAACAGACTACGACGCTTTCTCTCTTTCTGATCAAGACGTTTTTGAATCAGACACCGAAGTTGTTTCTGTATACCTGAAAGTCTCTACGAATGACCGACTAATCTCAACGCTAGAAATAAGTCATTCGAACTTAAGCTACAAAGATTTAAAAAACGGTAATCTCAGGGGCGCGAGTGATTTTGTCGATAGCTTGCAGCAGGGCAAGTCCAAGACTTACTCTTTATCGAATATTCTCGAGCTCAATAAGACTTCCACCTTAACGTTTGGCCTATCCCTGACCGACGCTCGTTACGATTTATCAGGGTATACAAACGCAACTAACTACAGAGAATCCTTAGGTTACTTCATAGGTGTCGATAAAAAGATCGATCGCCTTGGTTTTCAAGCCAGCATTCGGCGCGATGAGCTTGAGGCTGGAAGGGTTAAGGGTGTTTCTCACAAATACGACGAGGTCAGTTACTTAGTCGGGCTCGGATATGCGCTTTCTGGCCCTTATCGTGTTACCGCAACCCATTCTCTCGGATTTAGAGCCCCCGCACCTGCCGAATACTTAGGCACACCCACCCTGAGGCCTGAGGTTAGTAAGACGTCTGAATATGGTCTTGAATACCGAAAGGATCAAACCGTTTTCCGGGTGATTTATTTTGATACAAGTTCGAAAGATGCCATTTACTACGATCCCAATGTATTTAGCTTTGGTAATCAAAACGTAGATAACCGAGGTCTGGAGGCTTCAGGCAAGGTGCTATTTCAAGGCTATAAGGTGAAGGTTGCCTACACCCGTCAGAATCCAGTGAATACCTTACTGAATATTCAGCAAGCAAGGCGAGCGAAAAGTTTCGGCTCGGTCGATATCCAGAAAGAAAGCGGCATGTTTTCATGGGGCATTAAAGCCCTATGGAGTGGCACTCGAAGAGACTCAGACTTCTCTAACCGTCAACTCTCTTCTTACGGCACAGCAAATGTTTATCTTTCTAGGAAGCTTAGTTCTGAATGGACATCAAGGCTGTTATTCGAGAATATTACGAACGAAAAGTACGAGATCGCTGGCGGGTATAACACCCCTCCACGAGGAATGTTCTTAAGTTTTCAGTATCAAGCAAACTAGCCTCAGGGCCCTTAGGCTAGCTTAGCTAGCCCAGACTGCTAACTACTGCAAGGGACGCTAGCCAGCAAACAAGCGCCTTAAACCAAAGACCTGGGCCCTCTGTAATGCCCTGTTGCGGATCGTCTGTGTCGTCTAGCGATTTCGATATGCCCGTCTGTGTTTTAACGTTCTTCATGCCGGTAATCATGGGCCGAACAAGGTTAGTTTTCTTCACCAGTCGATAGAAAGCAATGGCAGCAACATGCAGCGCCACAAGCGCAATTAAAAAAGGTTCTGTTGATTTATGCAGGCTGGTCAGTCTGCTTACTGTGTCTGAGTTAAGTGCTTGCACCAATGGGCCATCAAAGAAAATATCATCGCTTGTACCAAGACCGGTGAGCGCCTGAAGAAGAAAGATGCCAAGCAGTGCAAGAACAGACAGGGCACCAAGGGGGTTATGCCCAATCGAGACCTGCTTAACTGAACGTCCTTGAAGATAACGCCAGATTGTTTTGGGGCCCTTCACAAAGGAATGAAACCGCGCGGTGGGGCTTCCGATAAAACCCCAGACCAATCGAAAAACAAGAAGGCTCAGCACAAAAGTTCCGGCACGCCCGTGCCAGACCATGGCATTGCCGCCAAGCTTCACTGTAATGAACGAGGTTATAACACCTGCTAACAAAAACCAGTGAAAAAGACGCGTGGGTAGATCCCAGACGCGCACCTTTTGCTCTTCCACCGTGACATTCCCATCTTGACTTGTCAAAAACACAGCCCCTTTACACACCATGGACACTGGTCTTGCCAGTATTCATCTTTAGGTTTTGAACAATAATAAGGGCTTAAGCCTTGGAAGTCGTCTGACTTAAGTCAAGGCCTTGTGTTTCTTTTTAGGAAAGAATTCAATCATGACCGCATCCAGATTCGTATCGACTACTTTTGCATTCCCTGCAACCCAGAGCGCTCGTTTTGTTCTTCTTCTCGTGTTCATGGTGAGCCTTGTTGTTCTAAGTGGTTGCGCTACACAAAGCCGTTCGGCCAGTGTTTATCGGGCGGGCGAGTCTTCCGTTGAACAAACTGTTCGCTTCGGCACCATTGAAAGTATTCGTCAGGTCACCATACAGCGGGACAGCAAAGGCGTGGGCGTGGTTGCCGGGGGCGCTGTAGGGGGCATAGCAGGGAGTTCCGTTGGCGATGGTCGATCAGGCCAAGTGGGTGCCGTATTAGGTGCAGTGCTTGGTGGCATCGCAGGGCAGGCCATTGAGGAGCGAGCCAATCAGGTTCCTGGTGTTGAAATTACTGTGCGACTTGAGTCGGGCCGCTTAGTTGCTATTGTGCAAGAAGATGACCAAAGCCTGCGCGCGGGCGACAAAGTAAGGCTTGTCGGTACCGGGGGCTCTGTTAAGCTTTCCCGTCAATAAGGCCTCTCAGGTCAGAAGAGGTCTCTCTGATTCTCATGGGCTTTACAAGTCTATAAGAGTCCTGAGGGAACTTCTGGGGCGGGCAAGGGGTCCGAAAGGTATGAAAGCCTATTTTGCCCCGGTCCTTGCTCTGCTCATTTTGTCGGGTTGCGACACGGCATCGAATGTGCATAAAACGGTGAATCAGCCCAAGAAAGATATGGAAGTCACCTGTCACATCAGCGAACAGAGTGTTCGTAATAACATGCGCACTTGCATATACAGGTGCCAAGACGGAAGCCCTGAGACCGCCTCCACTGAATCGCAATTCACCTGCCCCGCGACTATTTTTAAAAGAATCTAAGGTTCTTATTATTTTGCTAAAAATAGTGCGGGGTCCACCAGAGCGCCGTTAAGGGCAATACTCCAGTGTAGGTGGGGCCCTGTCACGCGGCCTGTTGCGCCAACCGTGGCAATGGGGTCTCCTGTCGACACCACCTGTCCTTGCTGCACATCAATACGATCCAAATGACAGAACATGGTAATTAGGCCTCGGCCATGGTCAATGAAAACAGTTTTGCCATTAAAGAAATAGTCTCCTGTCTCAATGACTTTCCCGGCTGCAGGCGCAACCACTGGTGTTCCAGTGGGCGCTGCAATGTCCATGCCCGAGTGCGGTCGGCGCGGCTGGTCGTTGAAAAATCGGCGTGACCCGAAGGAACTCGACTTCGGTCCTACCACGGGGGTAATCATTTCAAATGTCTCGGGATTTCTTTCGCTGAATGTGTCAAAAGCCTTGCGAATAATGGGTTGCTCGGTTCGAACCCGTTTCAAGTTGGCCTCTGATAAATCGACATGTTTAGGAGCTACTGTTAGGTACTGCGCCGCATACTCTTTATTACCCACCTCAAAAGTTATGGCCACAGCATTGGAAGCAGCCTGCTTTTTTGACCCTTGAGTCGTTTTGCTGTGGCGTGCTTCGCCATTTTTTTGTTTGAGGATCGTTAGAGTTGCTTTACCCAGGGCCTGATCAAGAGGTATGCCAACCACTGCTTTCCACTGGTTGTCGTGTAACACCGTTAGGACAGGTTTATCTTGAAAAAACGCTTCGGGTTTTTTGCTCCAGTCCGCTGACGTGCCTAGGTCTAAAATCGCAACCCCGCCTGGAACCGGGCTGTGACTGGGCAGGCGGAATGCGTGGGCATGGGTTGAAAAACAAAGCCCAAGGCTTAGAATAAAAAAACTTAAAAAGGAACGCATAGCAATGGAAACAAACACAATTTACCTGGAAGTTGAAAACATCAAATGCGGTGGGTGTGAGAACTCCATTGTCAAAGGTCTGACAAGTCTTGACGGGGTGTCTGATGTCTCTATTGATCGAGAAAGTCAGTCTATCTCAGTTCAAGCCAGTGAGAGCCTTCGTGAGGCGGTAGTTCTTAAGCTTAAGGCCATGGGCTACCCCTTGAGGGGAAGTGTTTCTGGTTTGGAAGCAGGCCTTACAAACGCCAAATCATTTGTAAGCTGTGCAATTGGCCGTTTAACTTAGGCTCGAGGCACTTGGGGGCGTTTTAGTAACGTTTGGGAGCCTTAAACTAAAACTCCCCTCAAGCCGCGAGAAGGGCATCGAAAGGAGTCACTTAGGATAGTGCAGGTATTTCGAATGCCTGCCTTGCGCTTAGAAGTTATTAACCCGGTTTCTTCGCCCAGGCCGAACACCAGCCAGCACTGGCCACTTGTTTGCCTGCGAAAATGGCACATCCGCCAGCACTTGCAGATCCGCCCTGATAAAGTGCGCAATTCGCGCAGGCCTGACCGGGCTTCGCCTTGGGCGACTTCTTTGCATCGGCTACATAGTTAACAGCCTTCGCTTGAGGATCCGCCTCGGACACCATGGGTGCGGCAGCCTGAGTATTTGTGATGCTTAGAAAGGCTACTGAAGAGCCTATGGCGGCAGACTGGAAAATAAAGGTTCGTCGAGAAATGCTCATTAGATCTCCTAGTTTCAAAAACTCCCTAAACAACTTTTAATTTCATGAGGAGCCAGAATAAGGCAAGCCCCTTTGAAGAGTGTGGTTAAGTTCACCCGGAATGTCAATTTTAACGGCTTGAAAAACAAAACCCCCGGCTTGTGGCCGGGGGTTTTCCTACGCTTCAAGGGTTGAGGAGTAGCTTAGACTGAAACACCAATCTCTTGGATTTCTAAATTCTTTGAAAAAGGGGCGAGACTTATTTAATCTTTGCCTCTTTGTACATCACATGCTTACGCGCCACGGGATCAAACTTTTTGATCTCCATTTTCTCAGGCATGGTTTTCTTGTTCTTGGTGGTGGTGTAGAAGTGGCCTGTGCCTTCGGTTGACTCAAGCTTAATTTTTTCTCGACCGGACTTGGCCATTTGATTCTCCTAAGGGGCAGTAGGTTCGGGTGACTAGGCTTCGCCTCGGGCCCGAAGGTCAGCAAGTACTGACTCTATTCCATTTTTCGTGATGGTTCTTACGGCGGCATTCGAGACGCGAAGACGGACCCAACGCCCCTCACTTTCCACCCAAAAACGACGGTAATGCAAATTAGGTAAGAAACGACGCTTGGTCTTATTGTTTGCGTGGGAAACATTGTTCCCAACCATGGGTTTTTTGCCTGTAACTTGGCAGACGCGAGCCATAACAAATTCCTGGTGAATAAATAAAAATTAATGGTTCCTTCGCGCAATGAGATACCACCGCGAATTGGACACTAGAAAAGCCCTTAACTATATGTTTTTCAAGCTCCTTCGTCAAACGACGGTGTCTATTGATAGGACCCGGTCTCCTGCCACCAACAGGTGGTCCCACAAGACAAGGTCCAGTTGTGCCAAAAGCCCTCGCAGACGCGACGTAAGTTGTTGATCGGCATAGCTAGGTTCGGCCACACCGGAGGGGTGGTTATGAAAAATCACAGCCTTGGCGGCGTTGAGTTGAAGTGCTCGGGCAACGATTTCTCTGGGATAGACACTGGTCTGGGTAAGGCTACCTCGGAAGAGGTTTTCAATGCTTAAGAGTCTATTGCGGCTATCTAAAAAGGCTGCTCCAAAGACCTCGTGGGGTAGTCCTGAAAGATGTGCAAGTAGCCAAGGTGTGAGGTCAAGCGGTTTAGCGATGGGCTGTTTGTCAAGTTCATTCCGCGCCGTGCGACGACTGATCTCTGAGGCTGCTTGCAGAATGGAGTACTTGGCGAGCCCCACGCCCAAAGTTTTTGAAATTTGTACGAAAGGGGCAGAGAGCACTGCGGGAAGTCCGCCAAGTTGCTTTAAGAGTTGATTCGCGACTGACATCACGTTGGCACGGGCGGTACCAGTTTGTAGCAGAACGGCTAAGAGCTCAGCATCGGTAAGGCCTGCAGCGCCAAGTTGGAGAAGTTTTTCACGTGGTTTCATGGGGCCCTCTTGCATAAAAGGCTTAAGAGTCTCCTCCCACGACTCCTAAGGCTATACCCCGTTCAGGCTGATGTTTTCAAGAAACCGCTTTTAAGAGCCCAGAGTAGAAACGGGATCTTGAGCCACTACACTCATGACAATGACCACAGAAAAAACACAAAGACGGCAATCGGTTACGGAACCGGTTGAAAAAGACGACTCTGTCAACCCTTATCTCGAGCTTGGCTTTTTGCGCTTTGCGCTTTTGACGACCATCGTTACTGCCTTTTTCCCCTGGTCGTTGTTGGCGAATCTTCTTTTTAAGGGGCTTGCCGACACTAAGTTCCTTATTGCCGCTTTGCTACGCGACTACCTGCAGACGCTTTTAGCTCTTACGTTTGGAATCGTTATTCTGCTTGTAGGGCTTGTCACCACCTTTTTTTATTTCTGGCCTTCTATCGTGACCTTTGCGGTTGATCTCTGGGCTTGGTTGATGGGTCTCTTTTAACTTGTTTGACCGGTAAGGACTCGCTCACTGTTTATTAGCGCCTGCCTTTAGGAACTTAAAGTCGCATCCCTCTTCAGCTTGCAAGACTTCTTGGTTATGAAGGCGGCCATAGCCTCTTTCATGGCCGAGCAGGCTGAGTTTTTCATGAAGGCGTTCATTCTTCCTTTCCTGCAAAGTAGCTTCGTCAACGAGTACGCTGAGCGAAGAGTTAGAAACGCTCAAACGAATTCGATCTCCATTGCGAACTAAGCTCAAGGGCCCACCTTCTGCAGCCTCTGGGCTCACGTGAAGAACGATCGTGCCGTAGGCTGTTCCACTCATGCGGCCGTCTGAGATGCGAACCATGTCTTTTATTCCTTGGGCTGCGAGTTTTTTAGGGATGGGTATAAGGCCTGCCTCCGGCATTCCACTGCCTTTAGGACCAATGCCTCTAAGTACAAGTACATCATCTGCCTGAACGTCTAGGTCGGGATCGTCCAGTCTAAGGGCCATGTCCTCAAGCCCCTCGAAAATAACTGCGCGTCCCTCGTGCTCAAGCAAACTCTGACTCGCAGCTACGGGTTTAATTACTGCGCCCTCAGGGGCTAGATTGCCCGAGAGCCATTTGAGGCCACCATTCGGATACACAGGGTTGTTCCGGTTTCGAATTACAGACTGTTGGAATCCTTGATCGACCGTTTGGATTCTCTCGTTCAAGGTGTCGCCAAATACGGTAGGTATATCGGTTTTTATTAGGTCACCTAATTCCGCTATAACCTTAATAAGCCCTCCTGCCTCGTGAAAGTCTGGCATGTAACCTTCTCCACCGGGCTTTAGGTCAACCAGCACGGGGGTTTTATCCGCAATGTCATTAAATTGTTGAGGATCAAGCTTAAGTCCTACGCGACCAGCGACTGCGGCCAGGTGCACTAAAGCATTCGTCGATCCACCAATGGCGAGCAAGACCGTTAAGGCATTGTTAAGAATGGCGTTGTTCATTACGGGCATTGAGACGCCGCCTTTTGCAAGTCGGGCTGCCGCGTATCCTGTACGTTCTGCAATTCGAATTCGATCGGCGGAGACCGCTGGTGCGCTAGCTGCGCCAGGCGCAGTTAGACCCATTACTTCGACAAGACAAGCCATGGTGCTCGCCGTCCCCATAACTGAGCAGGTGCCCACAGATGGTACAAGGTGATTGTTAGCATCTTCAATCTGCGTTTGAGTAAGTCGCCCCGCTCGAAAGTCTGCCCATAATCGACGGCAGTCGGTGCAGGCTCCAACACGCTCACCTCGCCAACGGGATGAAAGCATTGGCCCGGTAGGTAGAACCACAAAAGGCTTTTGGGCCGACAGCGCTCCCATAAGCTGTGCGGGAATAGTCTTATCACAGCCTCCAATTAAAACGACGGAATCCATGGGTTGGGCCCGAATCATTTCCTCGGTGTCCATGGACATAAGGTTTCGAAGATAGAGGCTCGTGGGTGCGGCAAAAGACTCGTGGAGAGAAATTGTGGGGAAGACGATGGGCAGGGCGCCTTGCATCATGACGCCTCTTTTTACTGCGTCAATTAATTGCGGCACGTTACCGTGGCAGGGGTTAAAGTCGCTTCCGGTATTCGCGATTCCAACAATGGGTTTTTCAAGATCCTCATCGGAGAATCCAGCGCCTTTAATGAATGCTTTTCTCAGAAAGAGGGCAAATTCATGATCTCCGTAATTCACCGTACCCTTTGAGAGCCCTTGTTTGGGATGGGTAGCATTTGCCATTTAGCCTCTCCCAACGAATGGCATATTGGTCGCCATAATGGTCATTGTTAGGATATTCGCTTCTAGGGGTAGACTGGCCATGTAGGCTACGGCTTCCCCGCAGTGTTTAGAGTCAATAACGGGTTCAACCATAATCTCTCCGTTGGCCTGTGGCACTCCCGCCTTGAAGCGTTCACCAATCGCAGTGTCCGCATTCCCGATGTCGATCTGCGAGGCTGCAATTTGAAATGGCCTTCCGTCAAGCGCGAGGGATTTTGTTAGGCCGGTTATTGCATGTTTGGTGGCAGTGTAAGCGCATGTATTCGGCCTTGGCGCGTGCGCTGAAATTGAGCCATTGTTTATGATCCTTCCGCCTTGCGGTGACTGACGTTTCATAAGTGCAAAGGCGGCCTGCGCGCACAAAAACGAACCCGTAAGGTTAACGTCCACGGCCCTGCGCCAATCTTCCTCGCTCAGTTCTTCGATAGAGACTCTCGGGGCGCCCATCCCAGCGTTATTAAAGAGTACATCCAGTCGTCCAAGTTTGATCTCGATTGTTTTAAACAAAGACTTTACTTCTGCCCCTTGGCTAACGTCGGCGGTTATTGCAAGAATGGGGGGGCAAAGGGGATCCGCCATGGCAACAGTCTCTAATAAAGGCTCTTCCCTACGACCAGTCACCACGACAGAAAAGCCCGCCTTCTGCAGACAAAGCGCACTGGACCGACCGATTCCTGTCCCGCCTCCGGTGACGAGCGCGACTTTAGTTGTAGTGGGCATTGGGATGGGTTCCTTTCGTTTTTAGGTGGTCTCAAAAAAATTAAGGCCAGAGTTTACCCTTTATGATTCAGCTTATTAAAACTAATCATTTGTTTAAAGGTTTCCGCGGATTTTTATTCATTTAAAGGAGGGAGGCGTGATGAAAGCAGGCCGTCGCGTGGATGTGATTGAGTTAGAAAAGTTTATTGCGAATGCTTTTCGATTAAAGGGTCTACCCGATCAGGATGCAATTGATGTGGCGCGGATTATGTCTCAGGCCGATCTGCAGGGCTCGGATGGGCATGGAGTCATTCGTCTTGGCCAATACCTTAAGCGAATTGATGCTGGTGGTATCAGTGTTCGCCCAGATATAAAAGTCGTCTCTGAAAAGGCTTCGACTGCGCTTGTTGACGGGGGTAACGGTATGGGTCACCTGGTTGTTTCTAAGGCCGTGAGTCTTGCCGCTGAGAAAGCGAGAAAGACCGGTATTAGTTGGGTCGGAACTCGAATGAGTAACCATGCGGGCCCTGCCTCTTTGCATGTGCGTGCCCTGGCCCAGCAGGATTTAATAGGTATCTATTATGCAGTGGGAAATGCGAATCACTTGCCCCCCTGGGGCGGGATGAAGATGCTTCTGTCCACAAATCCTATCGCCATGGCCTTCCCGAAAGGACATAAGGAAGACCATATCGTTCTCGATATGGCAACCACGGTGGCAGCCTATGGCAAAGTGAAGGCCAAGGCCCGTAGCGGAGAGTTGATGCCAGAGGGGTGGATGATTGATCGTGCAGGCAATCCGCTTCTAGACCCAAATCGCGCTGACGAAGGGTTCTTATTGCCTATTGGCGGTCACAAGGGCTACGGCCTTGCTCTTCTCGTTGGAATGCTTGCTGGAAGTCTTAACGGTGCCTCGATGGGCAGCGAGGTTATTGACTTCAACTCTGACAGTGAAACGGTTACTAACACTGGGCAGGCCGTCTGCGCGATTGACCCCAACGCCTTTGGTGAGATTGATGATCTGCGGGCGCGTATCGACAAACTTGCCTCAGAACTCAGGTCCAGCGAGCGGCTACCCGGAGTGGATCGTATTTGGCTTCCAGGGGAGCAGGGAAACCTAAGGCGGCGAGAAAACCTCTCTAAGGGAATTCCCTTATCAGCGGGCATTGTTTCTGAGGTTGATCGAATTGCTCAGGACCTCGGGATAACTCCTCTACCAAGCATGGGGCAGTCGTGTTAACTTACCAGGCGTTATCAATTGATCAATTATCTGCCTCAACGGAGAGATCACAATGGGACTTCGATTCTTAGAGCATTTGCTCATACTTACCCATGACCCCGAAGGAACGAGGGACTGGTTTTGCACGAATCTTGGATTTCGTGAGGGAGACCATCCCGAGTTCGGGTTCCCGGTGCATTGGTTGTATATAGGAGAACAGGACGTTATTCATATCGGCAAAGCACGCCACTCGGATCATCAGAACACCTATTTAAAAGCCCCCACCGACAAAGAGTCCGATGATTTTTCTGCTGCTGGCGCCATGGGCTCTGGTCGAATTGACCACCTTTGCCTTAACTGTGATGGGCTTGAAGGGTTCATTGAGCGTCTTACGAAGAACGGTGTCGACTTTAACGAACGAAAGGCGCACAACTCAAACCTCTATCAGTTATTCATGAGAGAGCCAATCAATGGCATCAAGGTCGAACTCAATTTTCCTTGGCATGAGGCGGTTGCTCTTGGCAGAGTTCCTGGGTGGACGGACGATGGCGAAAATGAAAAGTCTGTGGCCGAGGTCTTTAAGGCTTCTCGGTTCAACGAGCAGTATTCAACTAGTGATGAAAATGAGGTGAAGGTATGACAAAGGCGGTAGCGGTTCGATTGCAAAAAACGGGTGACCCCGAGGTCATCCAATTCGAAGAACTTGACCTCCCCGATCCAGGGCAGGGCGAAGTCACTATTCGACACACAGCGATTGGTTTGAATTTCCAAGATATCTATATGAGGAGCGGACTTTATCCAACACAAACGCCATGTGGTCTTGGTAACGAGGCCGCTGGTGTTGTCGAAAAAGTGGGGCCTGGAGTGACAGACTTCAAAGAAGGGGATCGCGTCTGTTATGCCAGCGGCCCAATTTTTGATGCCTATTGCACTCGCCGCAATTTTCCTGCTGCTCGATTACTTCCTACCCCTGACGGGGTTCAGGACGAGCAGGCCGCAGCGATTCTCCTTAAGGGCATGACTGTGGAGTATTTAATGCGGCGTTGTTATCCGGTTCAGGCGGGTCAGAATGTTCTGTTCCATGCGGCCGCTGGCGGAGTCGGCCTACTGGCGGGGCAGTGGGGGAAAGATCTTGGCGCGCGAATGATCGGTGTGGCTGGCGGTCCCGACAAGTGCAAGCTTGCCCTTGCAAATGGCTATGACGTATGCCTGGATCGAAAGTCCGACGACATAGCGGCAAGGACGAAAGAGCTCACCGGAGGCAAGGGCGTGCCTGTGGTTTTTGACTCCGTTGGCAAAGATAGTTTTGAGGCTTCTCTGAATAGTTTGGCGCCAAGAGGTTTTTTTGTTTCTTTTGGCCAAACGACAGGACATCCTCCGGCGGTCTTGGGTTCTACCCTTCAAAAGCATGGCTCTTTGTATTTCACCCGTCCAACGCTTGTGACCTACACATCTGATACAAATGAAATGAGGGAGTCCGCCTCGATGGTCTTCGATCGCCTTAAACGAGGTGTTCTCAAGGTATCCATTAACCAGCGGTATGCCCTTAAAGATGCTGCGAAAGCACATCGCGATTTGGAGTCGGGTGCAACCTCTGGTTCAACGGTGATGATCCCGGATTAGATATCTCGTCCTCGATTCCCACATAAGGGGCGTCGGGAGGAGTGTGTGTGGCTGGTTTTTGATGTTAGCTGTTTTTATATTTTAAGGAGACAAGGAATGAAGAGATTATTAAAGCCTCTTGTGATGTCCATGATTGTTGGGTTTGTAGGTGCGGGCTCAGCGATGGCTGAAGACATTAAATTGAGGATCGCGTCTGGGCACCCTGCTGCAAATACCTACGTGAACTTAATGCAAAACTTTTTTGTACCTGAAGTTACGAAGCGTGTTGCTGAGAGAACGAAGCACAAAGTAGAGTTTGTCGAGGGTTATGGCGGCTCCATGGTCAAGGTGGCAGACACACTCGAGGGGGTGCAGTCAGGACTTATTGATGTGGGCGGTTATTGTTTCTGTTTTGAAGCCTCAAACCTCCCCTTAAATGCCTTCCAAATCATGCTGCCTTTTGGAACTATGGATCCGGAGGTAAGTGTCAAGCTTGCTCGCAAGGTTTACGATCAGGTGCCGGAACTCAGCTCAGTTTTTGAGAAAAAATACGGGCAAAAGCTACTCGGTCTCATTGCAGACAACGGGTATAACCTTGGCACAACCTTTCCCTGGAAATCGGTTTCAGAGTTAAAGGGTCAAAAGATTGCCGGAGCGGGCTTAAACCTTAAGTGGTTGGAATTCGCGGGTGCTACACCTGTGCAGTCCTCACTTCCTGAGGCCTACACATCCCTTCAGACCGGTGTTTACAACGGCTGGATTATGTTCCCCTCTGGCTGGGTGAATTTTAAGCTCAACGAGGTTGCGAAGTACTACACCGAAATTGGCTTTGGTTCGATTACGTGGCACGGTTTAACCATGAACTCCAAGAAATTTAACCGCCTTCCCAAGGATGTTCAGAAGATCATCCTCGAAGTCGGACGCGAGTACGAGGCTATGACGGGTAAAGTGAATAAGGAGAACTATCCTAAGCAACTTAAGCAACTTGCTGACTTGGGCATGACTGTCAATAAGGTCCCTCCTTCAGTTCAACAAGACTGGGCGATGTCCTTAAAAGGCTGGCCTCAGCAGATGGCTACTGACCTGGATAAGCGGGGATTTCCCGGGACCAAGACCCTGAAGATTGCCTTAAAGGAGGCAGAGGCCTTAGGTCATAAATGGCCCGTTCGTTACGAGATTAAGTAGTTTTAGAAACGAATTGGTTAGGTAAGGAGTTTTTACAATGGCTGTCCTCATCATAGACAAAGTCTCTCGTCTTCTAATGGTGCTGGCGGCCATACTGGCCTTTTCGCTTTGTTTTTTGGTGGTAGCCGATGTTCTGGGCAGGGTGATTTTTAATCATCCTGTTCAGGGCACGCCAGAAATTATCTCCCTGTCTATTGTGATAGTTTGTTATTTGCAGACAGGGTTCGCCATTCGATCTGGCGGTATGCTCAGGGTTGAGGCTATTACGGCCCACCTTCCGCAGTGGGCCAATACGATTCTGGTGGCCGTTGGCGCCCTTTTAGGCATTGTCTTTTTTTCTGTAATCTTCTTTGGAAGCATCGAAGGAGCCATGTATGCCTGGGAGTCTGACGAGTTTGAAGGCGAGGGTGCGCTCCGAGTTCCTGTCTGGCCGGCAAAGTTTGTAATCGTTATTGGCTGTGCGCTTGCAACTATTAATTACTTCATTATTTTCCTGTCTGCTTTACGAGGCACTCTTACACCCCAAGAGCTTGGTACGGCTCATTAGGAGGTAACGAGGTAATGCGTGCCATCGTCATTAAGTGTCCTAAGACCCTTTCTTAGGATAAGCATTGGGCTCTAGTCGGTCGCTCCTTTTATAGAACGGTACTTGTATGTTTGATATGTCCCAAATGGGTATCCTCGTCGGCGTGTTGCTGATTATGGTGCTGTTCGGTGTGCACATAGCGGTCTCCCTTGGGGTGGCAAGCCTTCTTGGTATTTACCTGGTTACTGGAGAGATTGACCCTGTTATTTCGTTTGCCTCTAATACTGCCTATGAGGCCCTTCGGGACTATGTTTTTGCGGTTATCCCCTTGTTCATGCTTATGGGGGAATTTATGGCGAAATGCGGGGCCGCCAGAGATCTGTTCGAACTAACAAACCGCCTCTTGCGCTGGCTTCCGGCCCGACTTGCTGTCGCGACGGTTGTAAGTAACGCACTTTTTGCTTTCGTCACTGGCGTCTCCATTGCAGCGGCTGCCGCCTTTTCGAAGATTGCTTATCCCGAGATGAAGCGCTACCACTACAGCCGGCAGTTCTCATTGGGATGCATTAGTGGAAGCGCCTGTCTGGGAATGCTCATTCCTCCCTCAGTGTTGATGATCGTATGGGGCGTCATCACAGAAACTGCTATAGGTAAGCTATTCATCGCGGGAATTCTTCCCGGAATGATGATCGTAACCATCTTTATTGCTTACATCGTTATCGTTGCTGTTATTTCCCCCAAGTCTGTAGGCGCCGGTTATGCCGCGGCGGAAGCTGATAAGCAGGCGTTTGCAAGCGAAGACTCCCCGGGTGGATCCCCTCAGCCTTCTTTGGCGAGCCTTTTAGCAAGCGCTCTCTCAGTATTTCTTCTGATCGGGCTTGTTCTTGGCGGAATATGGTTAGGGTTCTTTACGCCCACCGAAGGAGCAGGTGTAGGCGCTGCCCTGGCTCTTATTTTGGCGATTATCAAAGGGATGCGCTGGCCCGAAATGTTTCAGGCCATCTTGTCCGTTGGCAGAACATCGGCCCCGCTCTTGCTCTTATTGGTTACGGCTCAGCTTTATGCGCGTGTACTTTCTACCACGGGAGTAACCGCTGCTGTTCAAGAAATGTTCAACGCTTCAGGGTTGTCACCCTACGAAATCTTAGGATTGATGATTCTCGTCTGGTTTGTTCTTGGCTGTCTGATCGATTCAATATCAATAATTTTGTTAACTGTGCCTGTCTTCGCCCCAATTGCGATAGGCCTTGGATTTGATCCTTTGGCGTTTGCCATTATTGGGATCATTGCCATAGAAACGGGGCTCCTGACGCCACCTTTTGGCATTCTCGTATTCACAGTCAAGGCGGCCTTGCCCGATGAGAAAAATCTCTATGCGGGTGAGATTTTCAAGGGGGCATTGCCTTATTGGCTGCTGTTGTTAAGTTCGATTGTCTTATTGGTTTTATTTCCAGAGATTGCCACTTGGCTTCCTAATCTTGGAATGGAACTTACGTCGAGTTAAGAATTGATCTTTATTAAAGAAGTGGAGGAGACCAAGAATGGCTGCATATTGGCTAGCAAGATCGAAAATCAATGATCCTGTCGAATATAAAAAATACACGGACCAAGTCCCGGCAATTGTGAAAAAGTATGGGGGTAAAGTGCTTGCGCGTGGCGGTCGCTATCAGATTATGGAAGGTCCAGAGGACTTTCACCGCTTCGTGGTTATTGAGTTTCCCGACCTTGAGACTGCTAAGGCCTGTTTTGAGTCTCCTGAATATGTTGAAGCGGCGGCTTATAGACGTTCCGGTGCGGGTGTTGTAGAAAATGTCATTGTAGAGGCCGGGGAGTTCACTAAGTAAGGTTCGCGATCAACGACCATCCATGCATTGGTTGATTTGCCAGCCTACAGATAGCGTATGGCCCATTGGCTGAGACCCGCCTCTGTCGTTGAAGACGGTTTGTATTCACAGCCAATAAAGCCCTGGTAGTTCAGCGCAATAAGCTCTCTTGCCACACGGTCGAAATTGAGCTCCCCGTCACTGGGCTCATTACGTAGAGGAACACCGGCGACCTGAATGTGGGCAATCTTATCGATGCAGAGTCTTAGGTTAGAGATGATGTCGCCATGAAGTATTTGTTGATGGTAGAGATCAAACTGTAGCTTGAGACTTTCACTTTGAACTTGAGCGATTGTTTCGAGAGCCTTGGGTAGGCTGTTCATGTAGGCACCAGGGGAGTCTCTTGGGCTTAGGGGTTCAATTGAAACCACGATTTTTGCTTCTTCAGCAGCTCGGCATGCCCAGCTCAAGTTACTTTCGTAACATCTCTGCTGATCTTTAGACGCAGACTCGGTATGTTGAGGCCCCGCAGTGGCATGAACAATTGGTACTTCTAGTGCTCTGGCGTATTCCAGCGCAGTAGAAAAAACCTGCTTAAATTCCGCCTCACGTCCTGGCCAAGCTGCAAGCCCTCGAACGGGCTGCGACGCACTACTACCCGAGGGGGCGTTAATGAGTACGAGCTTGAGGCGAGACTCGTTTAGCCATTCACGCCAATCTTCAATAGACGCAGCGTACGGGTTAAGGGCCTCCACATAATGAAATTTTTGGGCCTTAGCTGCCCGGAGTCTGTCGGCCAGGGGTAACTCTTTCCAGAGCCAGTCTACATTTGCAGCAAGTCTGAGCATGGAGTCTCCTTGGGCCGACATTTAAACCTTCTTAAGGGGAGAGCTTATTTGAGAGGGAAAACAAATAAGCCTTTCTTATCCCCTTGGTTTAAAGTGCGAAGGCAAACGTCATCTAAAGACCGAGTTTAAAACTTCTTTCGGAAGCCCGTCTTTTTCTCTACGCTCGACACAATACGCTGTGCACGGGCCATTTGAGAGGTTTCTACAAAATCGAGTACAGATTGAAATAGGTTGTTCACAAGCTTCACGGCCTTAGCCATGGTCGTTCCTTTCTTATAGATAAAACAGGAGGAGAAAAAATGATGCAATGCAATAGTATCAGGGTTTACCTTTATTTATCAACTGATAACCCTTTGCTGCTAAGTTGATAGCTAAAAGCTAACGGAAGCTATGTCGAGCGAACGCTAATGTCCTGCCCAGGTGGGTTTTCGTTTCTCTATAAAAGCCTGGACACCTTCTTGCGCATCGGGATCCATCATGTTGCAGGCCATCACTGACCCCGCATCGTTGTATGCCTCTTGGATAGACTTTTCGAGTTGCCTGTAAAAGAGTTGTTTGCCCAGTCGAACGGCCTCCACCGGTTTACTTAAAATGGTATCTGCCAAAGCTTTGGTTTCTTCCTCTAGCTTTTCCTCGGGGACAACACGATTCACGAGGCCCTTGGTTTTAGCTTCTGAGGCGCTCATGAATTCACCTGTTAAGAGCATCTCAAGCGCTTGTTTACGCAATAAGTTTCGCGAGACTGCAACGCCAGGCGTCGAGCAGAAAAGACCTAGATTAATTCCGGAAACTGCGAACTTTGCATTCTCGCTGGCAACGGCAAGGTCACACATAGCAACGAGCTGACAGCCCGCTGCTGTCGCAATACCCTGAACCTGAGCAATCACGGGCTGAGGCATAGCTTGTATGGTGAGCATCATCTGACTACACTTTTTAAACAAGGAATGGTAGTAATGCTCAGCGGGGTCTTGCATCATCTCCTTAAGATCGTGTCCAGCGCAAAAAGCCTTCCCTCTTGCTGCAATCACAACAACGCGAATGGCTCGATCGTTAGATATCTCTTGAAGGGTTTCATGCAACTCTTTAATAACCGCTTCACTTAGGGAGTTAAACGCTTCGGGCCTGTTGAGGGTAATTTTCAAAAGACCCGGAGAGAGAGTTTCCTGAACAAGATTAGACATCCATTGCCTCCACAGTAGCTGTTTGCTTCCTCAGTTCGAACTTCTGAATTTGGTTCGTCCTATTCATCTCACGCCTTTGAGTGGCTAAGCTTTGCACTAACGTTTGCCATTGTGCCCTGGGCGATTGCTACAACTTCTAAGGTCCCATCTTCCTGCAGGCACTTAACGGTTGCTCGGCAGACCGTTAGGGATCGGCCCGCTTTCATGACCTCCCCTTGAGCAATTAAGGCTTCCCCAACGGCCGGTGACAGAAAGTTAACCTTGTATTCTACTCCTACGACCGTTTGATCCTTACCAACGACGGTTGCTGCGCATGCCCCCATTACGGCCTCAGATAGCGCTCCAATGACCCCGCCGTGGAAGGCCCCCGTATGTTGACTCAGTGATTTGCTGAAACGAACTTTTAAGATAACTCGTCCGGTATCGATGGACTCAAGTGTTGTGTTGATAGAGCGAAGAAAACCTTGCGCCGCAACATAGTCTTTTACGAAGTCCAATAGGTCGGAATTCAAAGGCTCTCGCATGGTGATAAAAGACTTAATGTCGGCATATTGATGGGTAGGAAAATTTCGGACTACTCCTCTTTCCAATGAAATACTTTAGCTGAAGACAAGTCTTATTAGGGATTTCATGGGTATTTTGGCCGTTCCCTGCTGTTCGCTATCGATCAAAATATCATTAATCAAAAATTTATTTTTTTAGTATTTCGTAAGGAGCAATGAAGTGAGAAATATCCAGCAAACCTCAAGTTATGTTGTCTCCCATAAAGGCCTTGAGGAGTGGGTGCTTCATGTGGCTCGTCATACCCAACCGGATCGAATCGTTTGGTGCGATGGATCACAGGAAGAAACAGATCGCCTTTTTGATCTCTTGGTAAAGGCTGGAACTGTTCAACGGTTGAATCCTGAAAAAAGACCCAATTCCTATCTCGCTCGGTCTGCACCCTCCGACGTTGCACGCGTTGAGGATCGAACGTTCGTTTGCAGTCAGACGAAGGAAGAGGCAGGACCCACGAACAATTGGATAGACCCTGTTGAAATGCGTAAAACGCTCGACGGTCTTTTTGAAGGCTGTATGCGTGGTCGCACAATGTACGTAATTCCGTTTTCTATGGGTCCGATTGGCTCCCCCATTGCACACATCGGCGTTGAGCTTACGGATTCACCCTACGTGGTGGTTAGTATGCGACTCATGACACGTATGGGCGCAGCGGTCATAGAGCAACTTGGTGAGACCGGCGATTACGTCCCCTGCGTGCATTCGGTAGGAGCCCCCTTGACAGATGGAATGGCCGACGTTTCTTGGCCCTGTAACGACACGAAATACATTGTCCACTTCCCTGAAACACGGGAAATTTGGTCTTTCGGTTCGGGTTATGGGGGTAACGCTTTACTCGGCAAGAAGTGCTTTGCTCTTCGAATTGCCTCGTCTATGGGCAGGCAGGCTGCAGACGAGGACGGACTGGGCTGGCTGGCAGAGCATATGCTCATTCTTGGTGTTCAAGCGCCTTGGGGCAAGAAATACCACCTCGCGGCTGCATTCCCTTCGGCCTGTGGTAAGACTAACTTTGCCATGCTCATACCCCCTGAGGGACTCGATTCCAACGGATGGAAAGTTACAACCATCGGGGACGATATCGCTTGGATTAAGCCCGATGCCAAAGGGCGACTTCGGGCGATCAACCCTGAAGCGGGTTATTTTGGTGTCGCCCCAGGCACTGGTAATAAGACCAATCCCAATTGCGTTGCATCGCTTGGTCGAGATGTGATTTTTACAAATGTTGCATTAACGGATGATGGGGATGTCTGGTGGGAGGGTCTTACAGAAACTCCCCCCGCACATTGCCTCGACTGGCAGGGGCGTGACTGGACTCCTGAGCTCGCCAAGGCTGAGGGGAGAAAGGCCGCTCACGCGAATGCCCGCTTTACCGTGGCAGCAATACAAAATCCCGTGCTTGATTCATCTTGGGATGATCCCGAGGGGGTGCCGATTGATGCTTTTATTTTCGGTGGCAGACGATCGACGACGGTACCTCTAGTGACCCAGGCTCGGTCCTGGGAAGAGGGGGTCTACATGGCCGCTACTATGGGTTCCGAAACAACTGCCGCCGCGGCAGGTAAGCAGGGGGTCGTACGACGCGACCCCTTTGCTATGCTGCCATTCTGCGGCTACAACATGGCTGACTACTTTTCGCATTGGCTTCGGTTAGGACGGGGGCTGCGAGACAAGGGCGCGGATCTACCGACAATTTTTTGTGTGAACTGGTTTCGTACGGATGCTGGCGGTCGGTTTGTATGGCCGGGGTTTGGTGAAAACGCTCGGGTACTTAAGTGGATGCTCCAGCGTCTCGAGAACCGAGTTAATGCGGAAGAGCATGTTTTTGGCTTTTCACCTCGTTATCAAGATATCGATTGGTCGGGCCTTGCTTTTACCGAGCAACAGTTTGCGCAGATCAGTGCTGTGGATCTCTCAGCCTGGAAGGAAGAGTTCAAGCTGCATGACACATTATTCGAGACGCTTGCCCTTGGCATGCCCGAGGCGCTTAAGGTAATTAAGACACAACTTCAAAGTCAGGTGGAAGAGAAGCTTGCAGCCTAGATGTCAGTTGACATTGAGACTGTCTACGTCTTTTCATTTCTTTTATTTTTATTAACACCCCTTCTTGTCTTTTATGCCCTTAAGGGCATAAAAGACACCGGCGTGGAATGCTGGTGCCTTGCGGGTTTGTTCATTGGTGTGTAGGCTTACCTGTCAAGGCTACAAATCAAAAGTAGAGGCTCTACCCGCCGATGCATAGGCGCCCGCGCTCTGGCAATTGATGTTTGTTAGCTCTTCTGACTCGCTTCTTTTTGAAGAAGTTCTTCCCACCGGGTCATGGCAAGCTCAAGTGCTTCCTCACAGGCATTTAGCTGGCTTTTGTACTGCGCCATGGTCGAAGCGCCTTGCTTGTAAAGGTCTGGGTCGGAAAGCTTGTGTTGCAACGTTTCAATGTCCTGCTCTAGGGCTTCTATTTCTTCAGGCAGTTTTGAAAGTGCCTCGCGTTCTTTGTTGCTAAGACGCGTTGACGGCTTGGATCCAACCTTTTTTTCCAGTCGCTCTGGACTGGGTGTTACTAAGGACGCCGGAGCCGGGCCAGTTGATGTTGATGCCGTTATTAATGGGTTGCTTAATAAGACCTCCGTTCGCCTTGATTTCTGCGCCAAGTAGTCGTCGTAGCCCCCCTCGTACTCTAGCCAGTGTCCATTGCCTTCGAAGGCAATGGTGCTTGTCACCACATGATCTAGAAAAGCGCGGTCATGGCTAACAAGAAACACAGTCCCCGAGTAATCAACCAAAAGCTGTTCTAATAACTCAAGGGTCTCAATATCGAGATCGTTTGTCGGCTCATCAAGAACCAAAACATTAGCAGGCTGTGCAAAGAGTCTTGCAAGCAGTAAGCGGTTTCTCTCTCCGCCTGATAGGCTCTTGACGGGGGACGCTGCCCGCTCGGGCGGGAACAGAAAGTCAGCCAAGTAACTCTTGACATGTTTCCGTTGGTCATTGATTTCAATCCACTCGCTTCCTGGAGAGATGACGTTTTCAAGGCTTGCCTCAAGGTCTAGCGTTGCTCGCATTTGATCGAAGTAGGCCAGTTGAATTTTTGTTCCTTGTCGAAGGCGTCCCGTATCGGGTTGAATCTGACCAAGGATGAGCTTCAGAAGCGTTGATTTCCCTGCGCCGTTGGGGCCAATAATTCCAATTTTGTCGCCCCGAAGGACTGTCGTGCTGAAACTGTTGACAACGGGCTTGTCATTAAATGACTTTGATACATCAACAAGCTCTGCAACAAGCTTCCCACTTCGATCGCCAGAGGCAAGAGAAAGCTGAACCTGTCCTGTTTGATGCCTTCGAGAAGCATGTTCCTGACGAAGTGATTGCAACCGAGCAAGCCTGGCCACGCTCTTCGTACGACGGGCCTCGACACCTTTGCGAGACCAGGCTTCTTCTTGCGCAAGAAGCTTCTCACTTTTCTGGAGTGCAATTGACTCTGCCTGAAGCTCGCTTTCGCGAAGCTCTTCAAACCTGGTGTAGTTACCGGGGTATTTTTTTAGGCTCGCTCGGTCAAGCCACAAGATGGACGTAGCCAGACGATCAAGAAACCGCCGGTCGTGTGTAACAAAAAGCAACGCGCCCTTGAAGTCGCGAAGTAGCTCCTCGAGCCATTCTATGGAAGATAGATCGAGGTGGTTGGTTGGCTCATCCAGTAAAAGCACATCGGGCGCGGTAACCAAGGCCTGAGCAAGGGCTACCCGCTTTCGAAGCCCCCCAGAGAGCCCTGCAATTTTTACCTGGCCCGCTAGACCTAGCCGCGCCATGGTCTCTTCAACCCGCTGCTCCCACTGCCATCCTGATTGGGACTCAATGGCGCCTTGGAGTGCGTCAAGCTCTTTATGAAGGGTGTCAGCTTCATCCGAATATTTTCCAAGTCTTTCACTAAGCTCTTCAAACTCTTGTCGAAGTTTCTTGACCTGAACGAGCCCTTCGCTGACTGCCTCGAATACGGTCTTGTCGTCGTCAAGCGCGGGCTCCTGAGCCAGGTAGGTTAGCCGAAGGTTCTGAGCAATTTGCCGCCTACCGTCATCCAATTGTTCAAGGCCCGTAACAATTTTCAGTAAGGAAGACTTCCCAGTTCCGTTGCGCCCAATAAGGCCAATTCGCTCGCCTTCATCCAGGCTAAAGCCCGTATTCCATAGAAGGGGAAGGTGGCCATAGGCAAGTTGGGCGTCGGAAATCGTAATGAGCGGCATAGCCTTAGAAGTCTAGCCTTAGTCTGCTTCGCTTGTATTTACATACCTCGCGTCACGTATGTATCGTGAGAAGGAAGTGCAGAGGCGATTGGGTTCTATGAGCAGGGCTTCCTGTATTAGCCACTGAATATTGTGACGATGAAGCAGTTTTTTCGTCTCGAGACAGCCCAGTGAGTCCTGTGCGTAAAGCGTGACGTGAGAAGGTAAAGCGGCAAGCAGCACACTAAGATCACCAACAAATATAAATTCGCATAAAGACTGCATGCGTTCAAGAACAAACTGCCAGCGCTTAGATGACCACGGCAAGGCTTTACGGGAAG
>JALRJP010000110.1 GCA_023261135.1 Burkholderiaceae bacterium
GTCTCTCTATGTGCAACGCAGGGGTCGGTGGGAGGCGGGCACCTTGAGTTCCAAGCCATTCGCGCGGCACGGCAGTGGCTTTTAAAGCGAACGGAAACATCGATACCCACTACTGGCTCAGAAACCTCTTGGGTGCAGCGCTCAGCCCTTGGGCCATCCCTGGGCCAGTGCTGCGGGGGCGTGGTCTGGCTGTCCTATGAATACCTTCGCACTGAGCGCGACTGGGAAAAACGTCGTGCCGATCTAGAGCCCGAGCGCTGGCCTGTTTTTCTTTTTGGTGGTGGGCATGTGGGGCAGGCGGTTGCTCAGGCGCTAGCCCCCCTTCCGTTTTCTGTCACCTGGCTCGACAGTCGTGATGGCTATGCCGATCTCTGCATCGATCTTCCGCAGGAAGAAATTGTTCACGCACCATCAAAGAGCCTCGTCCTCGTTATGAGCCATAGCCATACCGAAGATCTTGCGATCGTAAAGAGCTGTCTAAGCCGTCGGCAAAAGGAGCCGTTGAGCCTGCCTTTTATTGGCCTTATTGGAAGCAAAACGAAATGGGCGAGGTTCCAGCGTCAGCTGCATGCGCAGGGCTTTACCGAGGCGGAGTGCCAGGCGGTGACCTGTCCCATTGGGCTTGCCAATATTCCGGGCAAGGAACCCGCCGTTATTGCCGCCCTGGTTGCGGCTCAGCTATTAGGGATCGTCCGAGGTCTAGGCCCCTTGTAAGGCCCCTGAAATCGTTTAGACTTAAGTTCAGTATTCTTGTCGCCGCTGGGCAGGCTTTTTGTTCCGTAAAGTCATGGTCGCGACGCGTGTTCTGTCTACAGCGCCCGCTGTGGTAGGCAGGTTGTCCTTTAAGAGTTTGAACCTTCATGGAAGCGTTTTATCTCGACTGGGCCAACCTGCTGCTTCGATGGCTGCACGTTATAACAGCCATGGCCTGGATTGGTGCCTCGTTTTATTTTGTTTTTCTTGACTCCAGTCTTGAGAAGCCACAAGAGCCCAACCCCGATCGCCTTTCCGGAGAGCTCTGGGCCATTCACGGTGGTGGGTTCTACCATGCGCGCAAGTTTATTGCGGCGCCACCTCGTGTTGGTGGTGTCTTGCATTGGTTTTACATCGAGAGCTATTTCACATGGATCTCCGGCTTTCTTCTCTTCTCGGTCTCTTACCTATGGTCGCCCTCGGTCTATCTCATTGACCCTTCCGTTGCCAACTTAACCAGTAGCCAGGCCATCTGGGCCGCCCTGGGGCTGCTGGCTGGGTTTCTGGTGGTTTATGAGCTGATCTGTCGCTGGGCAGGAGCGCCAGGCAAGGGGGATACTCGGGTGGCCTTATTTGTGGCGATTGCTGTAGTGCTCGCCGCATGGCTTGCGACTGAGATCTTCTCAGGCCGCGCTGCTTTCTTAATTGTAGGTGCCATGATGGCCACTGTGATGTCTGCCAACGTATTGCTTTGGATTATTCCCGGGCAACGGAAGATGGTTGCTAGCCTTCAGGCCGGCCAAACGGTGGACCCTACGCCTGGCCTAATCGGTAAGCAGCGCAGTGTGCACAACACCTACTTCACGCTGCCTGTGCTTCTAGCCATGCTTTCAAATCACTATGCCTTTCTCACGGGCAGTGACCAACGACTTTTCTTCTTGCTTGCCCTCATGCTTGCAGGCGCTCTTATTCGTTATTACTTTGTTCGTATGCATGGGTACAAGCTTGGCCGCCATGGTCACCCCTGGCCTTTGGGCGTTGCAGGCCTTGTGATTCTTGTAGCGCTTATTGGCTACTCCGCTGCAGGCGAGGTTCGTAAGCAACAGAGTCAGGCTCAGAGCCCCTCGGCAACCCTCTTGGCATCCGGCGCCCCCATTACGGTTGAGCAAATTCGGCCCGTCATTGCGACACATTGCCTGCAGTGTCATGGTGAGCAGGTGCAGATGAAAAACATACGGTTAGACTCTCCGCAGGCGATTGAAGCGCATGCCCTAGGTATTTATCAGCAAGTGGTCAAACTTAAGGCCATGCCGTTAAACAACGTCACACAAATGACAGAAGCCGAACGCAGCGTGATCGCGAAATGGTTCGAGACGCGCCAATGAGTGAACGCGATCTCATCGGCTACGGTCCGAATCCCCCGCACCCGCACTGGCCGAACGATGCCCGCATTGCGGTTCAGTTTGTATTGAACTACGAAGAGGGCGGTGAGCGCACCGTTCTCAATGGCGATGCAGGTTCCGAGACCTTTCTTTCTGAACTTTTTAATCCCGAGAGCTATCCCAATCGTCATCTTTCCATGGAGAGTATTTACGAGTACGGGTCGCGCGTGGGCGTTTGGCGTATTCTTAAAGCCTTCGAAGACAAGGGCTGGCCGTTAACTGTTTTCGGTGTCGGGCTTGCTCTTGAAAGGTATCCGGAACTGGCCCGGGCCTTTGTTCAAAAAGGTCATGAAGTTGCCGCCCATGGCTATCGGTGGATTCATTATCAGACGGCCGAAGAAGACTTCGAGCGGGAGCACATGCGTAAGTGCGTTGAGGCCATTACTCGCGTCTGTGGGGAGCGCCCACTCGGTTGGTACACAGGGAGAGACAGCCCCAATACAGAAAGACTCGTTGCCGATGAAGGTGGCTTTGAGTATCACAGCGATCATTATGGCGATGACCTTCCCTTTTATACCAAGGTCATCCGCAGCGATGGCACGTCTGTTCCCATGTTGGTGGTGCCCTATACCCTGGACTGCAACGACATGCGCTTTTCGTTGCCTCAGGGCTATTCGCATGCCGATCCCTTCTTTCAATACATGAAGGATAGTTTTGACACGCTTTACGCGGAAGGCCAAGACTGCCCCCGTATGATGAACATTGGTCTGCACTGCCGACTCATTGGCAGACCAGGACGTTTCCCTGCCCTGCAAAAGTTTCTGGATTATGTGGCCTCGCATGACCGGGTCTGGGTCGCCAGGCGTATTGATATTGCAAGGCATTGGAAGGCAGTCCATCCCTTCAAAGGTTCGCTCTAGTGTCTTCAACCAAGGAACTTCAGTCCGCTGCGGGGAGTACGCCCTTCGGTCTTGAGGTCTTAAACACCGTGAGTCAACGTGCGCAGGCCCTTGCGCACTTAAGCGGCCTTTATGAACACTCGGATTGGATTGTTGAAGAGGCGCTCGCGCAGAGTCCTTTTAAGTCCACGGCCCACTTCCGCCAAGTCTGTCGAAAGGTTGTGGATCAGGCTTCCCGGGATGCCCAGTTGGCACTTATTCGAGCCCACCCCGAACTTACGGGAAAGGCCAAAATCGAGCCCACACTTGCGCAAGATTCAAAAAACGAGCAGCAGGCAGTTGGCCTCGATCGCTGCAGCCCCGAGGAGTTCGAGTCCTTAACCCGACTCAATGCTGCCTATAAAGAAAAATTTGGTTGGCCATTCATTATCGCTGTGCGTGGGCCGCGTGGGTTAGGTCTGTCTCGACAAGCCATTATTGAAGCTCTGGCAAGGCGTCTAAACGATCCCATCGATCAAGAGCGTGCTGAATGTCTGCATCAGATTCATCGGATTGCGGAGATGCGCCTTAACGAGCGTATGGGCTGCGCACCTTCTGAGGGCGAGCGCGTCTGGGATAGCTGCGAATCCTTGGCACAGTATTCCGAGGAATCTTCGG
>JALRJP010000111.1 GCA_023261135.1 Burkholderiaceae bacterium
TGTCGCAACATCGTCGGCGTTGCGAATGAATGGCGCGCCCGGCAGGACTTGAACCCACGACCCCCTGGTTCGAAGCCAGGTGCTCTATCCAGCTGAGCTACGGACGCCCAAGGCCCGACTATAGAGACTTGCCTGTACGAAGGCAAAAAACGATACTTTTCGCATGCGTCATTCCACCACACCGGAGCAAAGTTTGAAACCACCTGGCCTTTTTAGAGCGAAGGTTTTAGCACCCACACGCCGGGATGTTTTACGCCGCGCGGGCCTTTGGGGCCTTCTAGCAACAAGTGCGTTTTACGGCAGCCCGGCCACTTGGGCGCAGACAGTCGGCGGCATCGCAGGCAGGGCCTCAGCCACTTCATCGTGGACACTGGAAGTCGGCAAGCCCGTGCAACTGCCGAAGCTTGAGCTGCTGAACGGTCGGCCCTGGAAGCTTGATGATCACCGGGGCAAGGTTGTAATTTTGGAGTTCTGGCACAGCCTATGCCCTTTCTGCATGAAACAAAACCCCCTGCTCGATGCCTTTTTTAAAGAGCATGAGTCAAAAGGCCTGGAGGTTGTTACGGTGACGATTGATAAGAAAAAGGCCGATGCAGAAAAGTACATGAAGGACCATGGGTACCGGTTCGGTACAGGGCTTGCCGACACAACCTGGCATGCCATTTACAAAGCGCGAAAAGGGCTGCCCCAGCTTTTTGTGATTGACCGCCAAGGTGTTTTGCAGGCCATTGAACTTGGCGAGATGTTTCCTGACGAGCTCGCCGAACTTAAGCGGTTTCTGTAGCCTGCTTTTGGCGGTTCACCCAGTGAACCAAAGAGAGCATGACGGGTACCTCAACCAGTACGCCAACCACCGTTGCCAAAGCTGCACCGGAATTCAAACCAAACAAGGAAATGGCAACCGCCACTGCAAGTTCAAAAAAGTTAGACGTTCCAATGAGGCATGCTGGGCCCGCAACAGAATGGGAGAGCCTAATGCGCTTGGCCATAACCCAGGCCACCGCAAAGACACCGTAGCTTTGCAGAATAAGCGGAATGGCAATAAGCGCCATGGGCAGTGGGTTGTCCAGCATGGTTTCAGCCTGAAAGCCGAAAAGTATTGCCACTGTCGCCACCAGACCGATCATTGAAAGAGGCTTGAGCCGTGCTAAAAGCGCGGCCAGTGCCTGGGGACGCTTGGCCAGCCGACGGCGGGTAGCCACACCCGCTAATAAAGGTAGGACAACATAAAAGACTACTGAAATAAGCAAGGTCTCCCATGGCACCGTGAGGTCGGTGACTCCCAACAGAAAAGCTGCAATGGGCGCAAAAGCCACGACCATGATGAGATCGTTCACTGAGACCTGCACAAGGGTGTAGGCAGCGTCGCCCTTCACCAGTTGACTCCAAACGAATACCATGGCCGTACAAGGCGCCACACCCAGAAGAATCATTCCAGCAATGTATTGATCGGCCTGCTCGGCCGAGACGAGATCGGCGAAGACCCACTTGAAAAAGAAAATGGCCAGAGCCGCCATGGTGAAGGGCTTAATGACCCAGTTCACCACCAGAGTAAGGCCGAGTCCTGCAGGCTGACGCCCCACTTGCCTGACAGAGGACCAGTCAATCTGGACCATCATGGGATAGATCATGAGCCAGATGAGAACACCCACCACAAAGTTCACGTGCGCAAATTCAAGCCTGGCCAACTGTTCAAAGGCTTCGGGCACTAAGAGCCCAAAACCCACACCCAAAAGAATGGCAAGAAAAACCCAGACAGAAAGAAAGCGCTCGAAGGTACCCATTGCTTTAACGAAAGCAGCTAAACAAGAACTAGCTGCAAGCAGCCTTCTTCTTAAGCTTCTTGGACTTTTTACCCAGGGTGCCCGGGCTACAGGGCAGCCCACCGCAGCAGTTCTCCAGGAGAAAATCGGAAAGAGCCTCGATACGATCGGCGCTGGGGGAATATATAAGATTGCGACTTTGGCGCTCAACCTTAAGAAGCCCCGCAGAGACAAGTTCTTTAAGGTGAAAGCTAAGCGTTGGGCTGGGAACCCCAAGGGCCTCGACCATCTGACCCGGCGTAAGGCCCTGCTGGCCCTTTTGCACAATGAGCCTAAAGAGGTTCAACCGGGTTTCTTGACCCAGGGCGAGCAAAACCTGAACGGCATCTGTATTTTTCATGTTTTTAAGTTTATAGAACTATTGGGCCAAGAGTTCATAAAAACGAATCCATAACGAGGCTTATTTGTGGCAGCGTTTAAGGCGCCTCCTTTGAATTTTAAAGTGACTTTTGTCATGAAAATGTCATGTTTTTTGATATTTCGAAAATTATAAAACTAATGTAATCTCTGCCCGGAGAAATTTATGTTTTAGAGGCTACGCCTACTTCCGATGTCAATTTATCGCGTTTTTTGATGCGCAGTTAATAAGGGGAGAATCATGTCAAAGACGTACAACATCTTGTTTTTGTGCACAGGCAATTCCGCACGGTCAATTATGGCCGAGGCAATATGCCGGCAGGTTAGCAAGGGTCGTTTTATTGCCTATTCCGCGGGTAGCCAGCCCTTGGGCTATGTGCATCCAATGGCACTTGAGAAGGTAGCCAGTCTAGGCATGGACGCCGCGGGCTTCCGCTCGAAAAACTGGGACGAGTTTGCCGCGGTCGACACCCCCAAACTGGACTTTGTTATTACCGTCTGCGACAAGGCTGCAGGTGAGGTATGCCCCGTTTGGCCTGGCCAGCCCATTCAAGCCCACTGGGGCTTTCCTGACCCTGTGGCAGTCACAGATTCCGACCTTCAAAAACGGGTCTTTAATGATATTTTTGGTGGGCTTCGCCGACGCATTGAGCTTATGGTGAACCTCCCCCTTGAGACACTGGATAGGCAGTCACTTCAGCGCGATGTGCAGGCCCTGCATCAGAACGCAGACACTTCAAAGATTTAAGTTGCCAAAAGCAAGGTAAGCACAAGCAAAATCCTGAATCCCCTCTGAACCTTTCAAGCGGCTTTAGACCCATACCTTTTTCGTGGTAAAAAGTTAGCAAACATTAGGTCACAGACCATCAGAAGGGGAGTTTTTCATGAAGGTGTTACGCATTCTTGCAGTAAGTGCGTTGTTGCTGGTGGGCGGCCTCCCGGCCCAAGCGGACAACAAAGCCATTGCCATTGACGAGATGGCAGGCTACCTCGAGTTCATTGACTACGGTGGCGGTGTTATTTTTGCCGAACAAATTCCGCGCGACGAGTATAAGAATATTCTGGTAATTGACGCCCGCGACGCAGGTCAGTTCTCCAAGGGGCATATTCCGGGCGCGGTCAACATCGAATGGCGCAAGGTGCTTGAGCAGCGCGAAAAAATTCCCAAAGACAAGATGGTGCTTATTTACTGCAACACCGGCAGCCTATCGGCCCAGGCTGGCTTTGCCCTTCGCGTAGCCGGCTACGAGAACGTCAAAATTCTGCAGGGTGGTTTTGAGGAGTGGAAGGCCAAAGGTGGTCTTGACGCCAACGCACGAGCCAATGGTGCTGCGCCCAAGCACTGACTTGATCGCTCAAGACTAACAGTTACTATCACGCATGCGTGGAACTGATCGCTCGCATGTCTTGGCTATAGCTTTCAGCTTGGGACTGCATGCGGCGGTCTT
>JALRJP010000112.1 GCA_023261135.1 Burkholderiaceae bacterium
AAAAATCCTTCCAGATGATATTAAGCAGGGCTTTCAAACCCTATCTCGAAAAGAGACTAATACTACTGCTCAGTCCATCCTGGGCACCATGATTAAAAACATCTCGGTGGCCGAAGACAACAACAACCTGTTATGTCAGGACACGGGCATTCCGATTTACAACCTTATTATTGGAACCCAGGTGAACTTCAATGGGGCCGACGTGATGAAGGCAATTGATAAAGGATGCAGTCGTGCGACGGTGGAGCACCCCATTCGTTCCTCTGTGGTGCACCCTATCACCCGTAAGAACAATCACACCTCCTGCGGCCATCGCGTTCCAGTTGTGAATATTTCATTTGTTGATCGTCCGGGCTGGGCTCGTCTTGAAATGATTCCCAAAGGCAGTGGGTCCGAGAACAACTCCTGGCTCAAGATGGCGATCCCCGCCGAAGGCATTAATGCGGTTAAAACGTTTGTGATTGATTGTGTCTTGCAAGCCGGTGGAAAAACATGCCCCCCCACCATTGTGGGTGTTGGCATTGGTGGAACCTCCGATCTTTGCATTCATCTTGCAAAAGAGGCAGCCACCCGACCCCTGGGCTCAAGCTGTGCGGATGCCGAGGGGGCGGCCTTAGAAAAGGAGCTCACAAAGGCTGTGAATGCCTTAGGTGTGGGACCTCAGGGGCTTGGGGGTGACTCCACCAGCTTTGCAGTTCATATTGAGATGGCTGCTACGCACATCACCATGAACCCGGTTGCCGTCAATATGCAGTGTCATTCTGCACGTCGCGCCAGCGCCGAATTTTCTTCCAATGGACTTCTTTACGGATTCTAGATATGGCTCATCACGACCTTCATACCCCCGTCTCGGAAGAGGCCATGCGTGCACTTAAGGTGAATGACACGGTAAGCCTGCACGGCACCTTGTACGGCATTCGCGACGCCACACAAATTCATATGTTTGACAGGAACCGAAAGACGCGGTTTGATCTTAACGGTCACGCTGTCATTCACACCGCGCCGAATGTTAAGAAGGTGGAGCCTTCAAGCGAACATCCTGCGGGCTACCAACCCATTTGTATTGGTACGACAACAAGTATGCGAATGGAGCGTTTCACGCAACCACTCATGCAGCAGTATGGCGTGCGTATGGTGGTGGGCAAAGGGGGTCTTGGTCCCGAATCGCTAAACGCCTTTCAGGCTATGGGGGGCGTCTACTTGGCTATCGTGGGTGGCACGGCAGCGCTTGAAACCACCTGGGTTGAGCAGATTGAAGACGTCGATCTTGACGACCTCAACCCCGAGTCGCTTTGGAAATTTCGAGTGAAAGGCTTCGGTCCTTTACTTGTTGCCATGGATAGTCATGGGCAAAGTCTTTACTCCGTTGTCACAGCCAATGCGCAAGCGCAACGTGCCAAGGTACTTGCCGATATGGGCATTTCAACCTAGGGCCGGGCCATGCAAGCAACATCCATCGAAACCTTAAAAACAGACATTCTTATTTTGGGCTCGGGCGGGGCCGGATTGTTTGCAGCGCTGCATGCCCATCAGGCGGCCCCCGAGCTTTCTATTACCGTAGCGGTGAAGGGTTTGCTTGGTAAGTCAGGTTGCACCCGTATGGTCCAGGGGGGCTACAACGTGGCCTTGGCCGAGGGCGACTCGGTCACGCGCCACTTCATGGACACCATTGAGGGGGGTAAATGGCTTCCCGATCAAGACCTTGCATGGACGCTCTGCGAGAAGGCGGTCGAGCGTATTCATGAGCTTGAAAACGAACTGGGCTGTTTTTTCGACCGCAACCCGGACGGCACCATGCATCAAAAAGCCTTTGCTGGACAGACCTTTGATCGTACGGTGCACAAGGGCGACCTCACAGGTATTGAAATTATTAGCCGGCTTGCCGAACAGGTCTGGGCAAGAAATATTCAACGCCTTGAAGAACATCGTGCCATTGAACTCATTCCTGCAAACGATGGCTCTGGTCTTGCTGGCGTTTTAATGATTGATGTGCGTACGGGTGCCTACCGGCTTGTGCAGGCTAAGGCTGTTCTGCTTGCAACCGGCGGTGGCCCTACCATGTACAAATATCACACCCCTTCGGGCGATAAGAGCTGCGATGGCTTGGCCATGGCCTTGCGCGCAGGACTTACCCTTCGCGACATGGAGATGGTTCAGTTTCATCCCACGGGCTTGCTTGCTGGAACTCAGACACGTATTACTGGAACAGTGATTGAAGAAGGTCTTCGGGGTGCAGGCGGATGGCTTCTCAATGGTCAAGACGAGCGTTTTATGCAGCGTTACGACCCCAAGCTCGAGCGGGCGACGCGCGATGTTGTTTCCCGCGCTATTTTCACTGAGATGCGCGAAGGACGAGTCACGCCGCATGGAGGTGTTTATATTGCGATGTCTCATCTGGGTCCAGATAAAGTGCGAAAGCAGTTCAAGGGAATGGTTGAGCGCTGCGCCGATTGTGGCTTTGACCTTGCAGCAGGCAAGGTGGAGGTGGTTCCCACCGCCCACTATCTTATGGGCGGGCTGATCTTTAAGTCGGACTGCAGCACCGAGTTGCAGGGCCTTTTCGCAGCCGGTGAAGATACGGGTGGTGTGCACGGTGCTAATAGGCTTGGTGGTAATGGCGTCGCAAACTCCACGGTTTATGGTGGTATTGCGGGAGACGCTATGGCGCAGTTTGCTCGCGAACAAGCCCATTTCAAAGACCCGCTGTGGTCGGCGGTGGAGCAGTCCATTGCACATCACGACCGCCCCATTGGGCGAAAAGGGGGCGAGCAGCTTTCAAGCATTCGTGAGTCGCTTTACGACTTAATGTGGGAGGACGCTGGCATTCTTCGAAGTCGCGAGAGTCTTCAGCGAGCCGAGACCAAATTAAAAGACCTAGCCGATCAACTTCAACATGTTGCGGTGCCCGATGTAAATCGGGCTTTTCTAATGGCCTGGCACGATCATTTAAACCTTGAAAACCTGGTGGCCATGAGCCAGGTGATTGTGACCGCCGCCCAGGCGCGGGAGAACTCCCGTGGAGCTCATTACCGCGAAGACTTTCCCGAGGCAGGTGACCTGATGGCGTCTACTTACACCTGCGTGAAGCAGTCCTCGCCAGGAAGTTCTTCGGTTCTGGTTACGAACCGTCCTGTGATGTTCAACCGCGTCAAGCCAGGGGAGAGCCTTTTGGACCAAGACGAAACGTTTGTTGGGCTTAAGGAAAACCTCACTACACAATCTCAACGCGATCATGCTATGGTGATTTCATGACCCTTGATGCCATTCTTGCAGGTGTAGGCAACCTTGCCGCCATTGAAAATGTTTTAGCGCTCGCGGTTGGTCTCGGGGTGGGTGTAATAGCCGGTGCTATTCCAGGAATGTCAGCATCCATGGCTGTGGCCCTGACCCTTCCTTTCACCTTTGCCTTGACGCCCATAACAGGAATTTTGCTTTTACTGGGTGTTTATAAGGGCGGCATTTTTGGTGGGTCAATTCCAGCGATTCTAATCAAGACTCCTGGAACACCCGCATCCAGTGCTACGGTATTAGATGGTTATCCTATGGCAGAAAAGGGTCAAGCGAGCAAAGCCCTAAGCATG
>JALRJP010000113.1 GCA_023261135.1 Burkholderiaceae bacterium
GTCTTTATTGGCTTGCTCGCATGCTTGATGGTGGGGCTGACCCTCGTTACATTGCCCGGCGACTTATACGTATGGCCAGCGAAGACATTGGGCTTGCCGATCCACGGGTACTTACTTTGTGCCTAGAAGCTGCCCAGGCCTATGAACGACTTGGGTCGCCCGAAGGCGAGCTTGCGCTGGCCCAAGCCACTGTGTTTCTTGCGGTCGCTGCAAAAAGTAATGCTGTTTACACCGCATGGAAGTCAGCCCAACGTTATGTGCAAGACCATGGCTCTTTGCCTGTACCCGATCACCTTCGTAACGCACCCACCAAGCTTGCGAAAGCCATGGGTCACGGGGTGGGCTATCGCTACAGCCATGACGAGCCCGATGCCTTTTCTGCAGGTCAGCGCTACTTCCCTGATGCGGTCCTGCAGCCACCTGTTTTCTATTCGCCGGTGCCCCGCGGCCTAGAAAGTAAAATGGCAGAAAAACTTGCAGAACTACGTCGTCGTAACGAAAAAACAAATTCCACATCCCACACTGGCCAAGACTAATCGCTACCAGAGGCGTATCGAGCCCACGACCCTGACCTTAGGATTTTTTATGATTGATATTCAACTTCTGCGTCGAGACATTGATTCTGTGGCAAAGCGTCTTGCGCAACGCGGTTACGACCTTGATGTTGCAGCCTTTAACGCACTCGAGGCCGAACGCAAAGAGCTGCAGCTTAAAACCGAGGCGCTACAGGCTAGTCGTAACACCTTGTCCAAGCAAATTGGTCAGGCTAAGGCCAAGGGCGAAGATGCACAGCCACTTATGGATCAGGTGGCCGGCATTCCCGCCGAGCTTGATTCGGTGAACGAGGCCCTAACCCATGTTCAAAGCCGCCTCGATATCTGGCTTGCAACCCTTCCTAACCTGCCGCATGAGTCCGTGCCTGTTGGCCAATCCGAAGAGCAAAATGTAAAGGTGCGCGATTGGGGCGGCCTGCCTACTTTTGATTTCAGCCCCAAAGATCATGTTGAGCTTGGCGAGCCCTACGGGCTTGATTTCGAAACGGGTGTCAAGCTTTCGGGCTCACGTTTTGTTTTTATGAAGGGGCCCATTGCACGCCTTCACCGAGCCATTGCCCAGTACATGCTTGATGTGCAAACGGGTAAGCACGGCTACACCGAATGCTACACGCCCTACATCGTGAATAGTGAAAGTCTTTTTGGCACAGGCCAGTTGCCCAAGTTTGCCGAAGACCTTTTTGCAGCAAAAAAAGGTGGGCAAGACAGTGACGGCGAGATGCTTTACCTCATTCCCACGTCTGAAGTCTCGCTGACCAATATGGTTCGTGATGTCTTGCTTGAAGAGTCCGAGCTTCCGATTCGGCTTACGGCCCATACGCCATGCTTTCGAAGCGAAGCAGGTTCATACGGGCGCGACACCCGCGGCATGATTCGCCAGCACCAGTTCGACAAAGTTGAGATGGTGCAGCTCGTTGCGGCGGATGCCTCTTATGAGGCCTTAGAAACCATGGTGGGTCATGCTGAGGCCATTCTTCAGGGCCTTAAGCTTCCCTATCGAGTCATGCTCTTATGCACGGGCGATATGGGTTTTGGTGCAGCCAAAACCTACGACCTTGAAGTCTGGCTGCCCTCGCAAAAGGCATACAGAGAAATTTCAAGCGTTAGTAATTGTGAAGCCTTTCAGGCCCGGCGTATGCAGGCGCGTTACAAGCGCACCGTTGAGAACGGCAAAACAAAGAACGAGCCCATTCATACCTTAAACGGCTCGGGCCTTGCGGTGGGCCGAGCGCTTGTGGCGGTTCTTGAAAATTATCAAGAGGCCGATGGGCGTGTTCGTATTCCCGATGTCTTGAAGCCCTACATGGGCTGTGAAGCGGGGAATTACTTGGGCGAGTAAAGCAGTTTGCTCGCCAGTTGGCTGCCGCTCTGCCAGGCGCCTTCAACGCGGCCGCTGGTCAGCCAGTCGCCACAGACACCCAGCTGGGTTTCCTCATCCCACAAGTGGTTGGCACTTGGGGGTTGCGTGGATTCAGCAAGGGCATAAAGCCAACGGTGGGCAATGGCCCAGGCCGGTGCGGGAGCACCAAGCGCCTGGAAGGCCTGGCTTAGGCGTTCGGCCATGGCCTCGGGCGTGTCGTTCAAGTGTTTCTGCGTGAAGCCATAGCTTGCATGAAGCGTCCAGGTTTCCTGGCCGGTACGCCCAGGTTTCGATAGCGTACGTGCAGCCCAAGACAAGGGCGATGCTGCGGGTCCATCGTCGGGTCGACCGACAAAAAGACCATCGAAGGGAAGGTTTACGGGCTCCTCAAAGCCAGCCATCGCAGCCCAGCAGGCGGCAAACTCAATGCTGTTCAAGACCTGTTGCCATTGGCTGGGAAAGCTCGCTTCAAAGGGGGCCAGCTGAGGTCGGGGAATGGCCCAAATAAGCGTGTCGAAGGTTTCTTGCAGTTTGCCGTGCTCCTTTGAGTGAAGCTGCCATTGGTCGTTTACACGCTGCGCATTATTAATGGTGGTCTGGGTGTTGAGGGTAAGGGGTGCAACCATGGCAGCCACAATGGATGTCATACGAGGCGTACCGACAAACCTTGGGGTAGGGGGTGTGGGCTCGAATCGTGAGGCCTCTGTTGAGGGTCCTTCAGCGCCTAACGAACTGGCATTGCTGACATCAAGTTTGGCGATGCGTCCCTGCCAGGGTGCTGCCCAACCCTTTTGACACCAGACCTCTACCTCAGCCTGAAAAGCCGCACTCTTTGCTGTGAAGTACTGCGCCCCGTGGTCGGCCTGCCAGTCGTCAGTGCGACGTGTGCTCATGCGGCCCGATGGGCCACGGCTTTTCTCGAATAGGGTGACCTTGTGCCCTGCATGGTGAAGAGCTGCCGCGGCAGAAGCGCCCGCCATTCCCGCGCCCACAATGGCAACGCTACGGTGGGTGGTTTTTTTAGTGGCCATAACCAAGGTTAAGTGCGGTTGCCGCAAACAGTAGGCAAAAGCCTACGGTAAGGCTAAGGTGTTGCCGAAGTCGAAGCCACTCTGCTGGCCAAGCAAGTGCCCGCCCGTGCATGCGATCAACTAAAAACACAATAAGAGTCAACGCTGCGAAGGCCATAAGTTGGGCGCTGCCAACGAGGGTCATCCAGATTAGCCAGGTGAGAAGCGAAGGCAGGACACTAAAGTAAAGAAGCCTCGCTCGCTGGTCCTCGCTAAGCTTGGGGTCGGCTAGAGCAACACCCCAGGACACCGCCCCAACAAAGCTAAGAATGGTGACCGCGTAAAGTCCCAGCCCCTCGGTTGCAAAGGCCTGCCAGTTTGGGCTGGGTGGCCATGCCACAACAAGCGCCAGGCCCAAAAAGGGGAGCAGCCCACCGTAGCCAAGCGCCTGAATGCGTCGAAGCCTGGCTTTAGAAATTGCTTGCATGCCCGAAGTTTAGACCAAGGCCCGTCTGAAAGCCGTTGGAGCAAG
>JALRJP010000114.1 GCA_023261135.1 Burkholderiaceae bacterium
CACCGGAATAAGTTTAGAGAGCTGATCGCAAAGGTTGTACGGCAGGTCAAGCACACGGCCGGCATCGCGAATCACCGCGCGCGAGGCCATGGTTCCAAAGGTAACAATTTGGCTTACCGCATCGCGCCCATAACGCTCGCGCACGTAATCAATGACGCGCTGGCGCTTTTCTTGACAGAAGTCGATGTCGAAGTCGGGCATGCTCACCCGCTCGGGGTTTAAGAACCTTTCAAACAGAAGGCTGTAAGGCAAGGGGTCCAGGTCGGTAATGCCAAGGCTATAAGCCACCAAAGAGCCAGCTCCCGAGCCGCGCCCGGGGCCCACGGGTACGCCGTTGTTCTTCGCCCAGTTAATGAAGTCCGCCACAATTAAGAAGTAACCGGGAAAGCCCATTTGAATAATGGTGTCGCACTCAAGCTCGAGCCGTGCCTGGTAGGTGGGCCTGCGTTCCTCGCGCACGGCAGCCTCGGGGTAGCGCTGCAGCAGACGCTTCTCAAGACCCTCACGACTTGCCAGCCGCAGGTAGTCTTCCAGGCTTTCACCATGCGGTGTGGGGAAGTTCGGAAGCTGCGGGGTACCCAGGTTCATTGTGAAATTGCAGCGCCGGGCAATGGCAAGGGTGTTCTCAACAGCGACAGGCAGATCGTGAAAGAGCGCGGTCATTTCTTCGCACGACTTCAAATACTGCTCTTCCGTAAACAAGCGCTGACGCTTGGGGTTGGCTAGTGTATCGCCCTGGGCAATACAGACCCTGGCCTCGTGCGAGCGGTAGTCTTCGGGCTTTAAGAACTGAACCGGGTGGGTGGCCACCACAGGAACTTGGGCATCAATGGCAAGCGCCACCGTTTGGCGCAACAGCCGCTCATCATCGGCAAAGCCTGCGCGCTGCACTTCCAAATAAAACCGGTCACCAAACACCTGGACATAACGCTGAGCAGCCTGGCTTGCGAGCGCCATGCTCTGCTCCGAGCCTGTTAACAGGCACTGGCCTACTTCCCCTGTGGATGCCCCTGACAAGCACAGGAGCCCTTCAGCAAATTCATCAAGCCATTCAAACCGAATCTCGACGCGGTCTTTGTAGCTGTTGGTAAGAAAGGCCTTGGACAGAAGCTCGCATAAATTTTTGTAGCCCACCTCGTTCTGAATGAGGAGCAGGGCGCGGTAAGGCCGTTCGCGCTCAGCCTCGTTCGTAATGAAAACATCTGTACCAAGTATGGGCTTGACCCCCTTGGCGCGCGCAGCACGGTAAAACTTAATGAAGCCAAAGGTGTTGTTAAGGTCGGTGAGCGCCAGGGCGGGCTGGTTGTCGCTGGCCGCGGCCGCCACTGCATCTTTCAGGCGAACAATGCCATCAGCAATGGAATATTCGGAGTGCAAACGCAGATGAACGAAAGCCATGACGTATATTGTGAACCAGCATGCTGAAAACTGCCCTTGCCTCCTCAGGATCGTTACAAGAAACCCAATGGACGGGCTCTAGAGCGCTGTTAATGGCACTTGTGATCCTTGGTGGGCTCGTACTGGCTCGACTGGTCTTCGTTTTTTTCTGGGATGTCCCCCTATCGATCGACGAAGCCCAGTACACGGTCTGGTCGCGAGAGTTGCAGGCAGGTTATTTTTCGAAGCCGCCGGTTATCGCATGGGCCATTGCCGCTGCAACAGGACTCTGTGGCAGTGAATCAGAAGCCTGTGTTCGCATGCTTCAACCGCTAGCTTTGGCTGGCGCAGCCCTGGGGGTCGTGGCAACAGCCTGGCAACTTTGGCAAAGCCGCGCCATTGCGCTATGGGCCGGTGCGCTCTTTGCATCCATGCCGCTCACTAGCTTTTATTCCCAAATCGCCACCACGGATGCCTGGTTCTTGTTCTTCTGGTCCTGGTCGCTATGGGCACTGGCCTTTAGCCTGGGACTTGGCCTCGGGCGCAGGAAAGACGGGCTTGAAGAACTGGGATGGGTCATAGTTGGAATCTTCGCCGGGCTTGGCCTGATGACCAAATACTCCATGGGTCTATTTCTTTTTACAGCGCTTTTGGGGCTTGTAATTGCGCGAAGGCTTTTTGTTGTTGGTCCTATTCTAGGGGCATTTATTGCCCTTCTTATCATCACACCCAACCTATTTTGGAATACCGAATGGGGCTACCCAACACTTGCACATCACGCAGAGATAAGCCGAATTGGCCAAGACACAGGAATTCACGTTGGTAGGCTATTTGGATTCTGGCTGTCACAGTTCCTGGTCATGGGCCCGTTGGTTCTGGTAAGCCTGCTGGTGTTTAGCAGCCAAATGACAATACGTTGGGCTTTAAAACTGCCCTGGGTGCGGGATACCGGCCTCCTTCTCTCATTGGCCGCCATCTGGCCCTTTATGGCCGTTATTTCTCTGCAAAGCCTAACGGGTAAAGTTGAGGCGAACTGGGCTGCGCCAGCCTCCGTTGGTCTAAGCCTTCTTGCTGCGAGGCTATGGTGCTGTACTCCCCTATCCATGTTTGGTCAGAATGCCCTTCAAAGGCTGTTATCCAAAACCTGGCTTCCGGCAAGTTTCGTTCTTCACCTGCCCTTTGCTCTGGCGGTATTGCTCATGCCTTGGGGGCTTGAACGGCTTGAGATGGCAGGTAAGGCCGAGACCGACCCACGGTTCAAGTTTCAACAACTGCAAGATCTTGCGGATAAAGCGGGGCCCGAGCTCGCGCGACTACCTGCATCGCTCATGTCTTCGAATGCAAGCAGTCCTTTACGTCAGGTTGTCGTTGCCTCAGACGATCGACATTTTCTTGCCTACCTTGACTACCGCCTTGGTGCCTCTCAAGGAGTCTGGTACCTGCCGAAAAACTTGGCGGAAACCTCGGTGGCAAGGCATCACTGGTCACTTCAAAAAGACCTTCGTTCACAGCCGGGGAAGTGGACAGTCTTGTTCATCACCAAAACCGGTTCTCGTTCGTCTGTGGCTTCACAGGATCCCGTCATATCCCCGGAAACGACAGAAATGAAGGGTCAGGTCGTTCAGCGCGGCACCGCTGTGGCTGCGTCTGAAGAGTTGCGGCAATGGCTAGCCGACCTTCAACTGGTAGAAGAGCCAGACCGTGGTCTTGAGGCCTACTGGGTCATTCTTGATGTCTCAAACGCAACCACTACTGCCGTCCCTTCCAACGCCGCCATGCCACTCGAACCCGAGCCCATGCCGAAGGAAAAGGCGCCTGATCAAACAATGCAGGCTCCGGCGGCTCAAACCCAGCCCAGGCCCTAAACCAGTCAAGATCAAAGGCGCGCTTTTCTTCACAAAGAATGGGAGAAGCATTGGGACTGTTGAGAAACGAGAGGCCATCGGGCAAAGGTTCAGGCTGCCCCTTCGAAAAGCCATTAGCGACATTGGTGCCATGCAAAAGCTGTAACCACTGGGCGTCTAAAGATTCCAACAGGTGGTGCTCTCGAATCCGCACATGCGAGACATCG
>JALRJP010000115.1 GCA_023261135.1 Burkholderiaceae bacterium
TTCCTGTTTTATGTCGAACCGATAAGCAGGCATTTCAGCTTGGTATTGAGGCCATGCAACATGGGGCCTGCCATGTACTGGTGCATGACGATTATTCGCAGGAGTCTTGGCAGCTGGCACAGGCCTACGTAAAAAAGGCAGTTCAGGCGTTACGGGCTGGGTCCATAGCAACGAATGCATCTGCTGCTGGGCCCGTGGGTGATCGCGCCAACGGGAGCTCTCGCACCTCATTGCCAGAGGTAACTGCCTCTACTGAGGCCCCGTCTTCATTAGGCAGCTCATCAAGTTCTGTTCATACCTTTCATGGCTCCGGCCCGTCTGCAAAGGTGGAGGCTGAAGCTACAGCAAGTCAAGAAAAGCCGAAGCGCACCTTTATTTTTGTTGACCCAACAAGTCAGAAGCTTCTGGCGCTCGCCCAGCGTGTTGCGCAGGCCGAAGTTACGACTCTAATTACTGGCCCAACGGGTGCGGGCAAGGAGGTGTTGGCCAATGTGATTCATGAGGCCTCACCCCGAGCAAAGGCACCTTTTGTAAGCCTTAACTGTGGTGCTATTCCTGAGCATCTTATGGAAGACATGTTGTTTGGCCACGAGAAGGGTGCTTTTACTGGCGCTTTAAAAGAGCACAAGGGTATCTTTGAGCAGGCCCAGGGTGGGACTGTTTTCCTTGATGAAATTGGCGAGCTGCCTTTGAATCTTCAGGCCAAGCTCTTGCGGGTGCTGCAAGAAAAGCAGGTGACTCGACTAGGCGGCAGTCAGGCCATTGACCTTGATTTCCGTTTGGTAGCCGCCACCAATAAAGATCTTAAAAAAGCCATTGAGGAACGCGAGTTTCGCGAAGACTTGTACTTCCGTATTAGCACCTTCAGGCTTTCTATTCCGACACTTGCAGAAAGACGTCAGGACATTCTTCCTCTTGCCGCCTTCATGCTGCAAAAGTATTCGAACGAGGCCGACGAGAAAGTCTTCTCGCACGAGGCCCAGCGCGCCTTACTAAGCTATCACTGGCCAGGCAATGTTCGTGAGCTTGAGAATGTCATCCAACGCGCACTGATTTTTAGTTTTGAAGATGTCATTGAGGCTGAGCATCTGGTGTTCGATGAATGCGACTCCCCAGCGATGGCGTCAGCTTGTTCACGGGTAGCGTTGCCAAGTACTGTGCATGAGCAAAGGGTCCCAGAGTCGTTTATGTCCGCTGCCAGGTCACCAGACCATTCATTCGCAGAGCAGTCGTTTAACGCGTCGTTCAATAGGTCGCTTGCACAGCCAGGCGAATCATCGTCGGCGTATACCCAGCAGCCTGACGACCCCAGTTCTGAGGCCGCGCAGTCCGTCGCGCAGTCCGCCCAGTCCGTATCGTCGTCTTCGGTTCCAGGGGTGCATGCGGATATGCCAGCGCCGCCAGTTCCCGCAAAGGGTTCTGAGGTTATTTGCCTGAATGAACTGGTCAAGACCAATGAGAAGCAGATGATTCTTGCGGCCATTGAGTCCTCGCCAACCAAGGCAGAGGCCGCACGCAGGCTTGGTATTAGCCCACGTACGCTTCGCTACAAAATGGCGCAGTTGCGCATGGCAGGTGCCGCATGAGTGTGCTGCCAACCAACTTAAATACGGCGGGCGTGGCTAACGTCATGTCCCAAATTCGTCAGTACCAGGCACAGGTGCAGGCGAAGTCCATTACGCAGACAGTGCAGCCGCCTGTTCCGCCTTTGCAGGGCAAGATGTTTACCTTGCCCGCTGGCCAGGCAGAGGGTGCCTACCAGACTGTTAAGACGCCTCAGGCCCCTGAGGTACTTCAGCACCTTCGAACCAATGAGGTTCAACGTGCGGAAGAGCACGATGGCTTTGGCCAGGTGGTCAAGGGCTCCTTACAGAAAGTGAACACCCTGGCCAAGATTGCCGAGGCCAAGCGCAATGCCTACGAAAAGGGCGAAGAGATTCCATTAACCGATGTCGTGCTTGCTATGCAGAAATCGTCATTGGCGTTTGAGGCGACCTTGCAGATTCGAAACAAGGTTCTGCGGGCCTATGACGAAATTCTCAACATGCCTGTCTAAGGCCTGATCAAGCACGACTAGATAACAAGACCGCTATTGCCAAGCATTACGACTAACCGTTAAACCGATCACCCTTTAAGCAAGAGAGACCATCATGGCTTCAGACAATCCAGCAATGCCTTCCCCAGTACCCATGGGGCCTATGCCTGGCGCAGGATCGTCCACACCAGGCGCAGATTCTCAGGGCACAAGCCTTGGCGCCTCTGCCCAGACCGCTGCGACCCAGGCGGGTGCTGCCGCCTCGCAGGCCGCATCGGCTGCGGGCTCTACCTTAAAGCGTGGCGCGGAGATTGCCGGTCCCCTTTTACAGAATCTGAATCTGCCGGTCTTCCTTCGTGATGGTCTATCGAACCCCTTGGTCAAAAAAGCGGTACCTGCTTTGTTGGTGATTTTTGTACTGGTTGCCTTTGTTGGTCTTTTCAACCTCATGGGTAAGCCGGTTGAATACAAAGCGTTAATGCCCGGCATTTCAGAGTCCGATAAGCAAGCGGCTTTTGATGCCTTAAAGATGGCCTCGTTTGACCCCAAAATTGACACCTCTACGGGCAGCATCACGGTGCCTGACAACAAATACCACGAGGCCCGTATTTACCTGGCCTCCAAGGGCATTCCCAAGGCACCTTTGCCCATGGGCATTGATTCCTTAAACGAACAAAGCGCCATGACCACCAGCCAGTTCATGGAGCAGGTACGGTACATCAAGGCCATGGAAAACGAGCTCGCGCGAAGCATTACCGAAATTGGGAGCATTCAGAGTGCACGTGTGCATTTGGCGCTACCCAAGCAAAGCGTCTTTGTACGCGATCGGGCGGAGCCGAAGGCCTCAGTCGTGGTGAGCCCGCAGCATGGGCGCATTGTTACGGCTGCGCAGGTGGACGCCATTATTCATTTGGTGTCCTCCAGCATTCCGTATTTGGCGGCCCAGAATGTATCGGTGGTGGACAACATTGGTAATTTGCTGACCGACCGTCGTGAGAACACGCCCATGGGCTTAACGGATGCCCAGCTTACCCACAAGCAACGGGTGGAGCAGGCCTACAACACGCGCATTATGGAACTGCTAATTCCCATTCTTGGCGAGGGTAACGTGCGTTCCCAGGTGGATGTCACGCTTGACTTCACCCAGAGCGAGGTGGCGGTTGAAGACTTCGATAATTCCAAAACCGGACCAAAAACGCGATCGGAAGTGTTGGCCGAAGACCGCACTCAAAAGTTGACGGCCGAAGGTATTCCGGGGTCCATTACTAATACGCCTCCACCCCCAACCATTCAAACGGATCAAACGGGTGCTAGCGCAAACGACGCCTTGCAAGAGAACACCGTGCACAGCAAGCGCGCGACCCGAAACTATGAAATTGACAAGACTGTAC
>JALRJP010000116.1 GCA_023261135.1 Burkholderiaceae bacterium
AACCACATGGCCACTGTCGAGATCTTGGGTGACACATGTTTCATCAATGGATTCAATGCGCGCCTTGGTGTACGCGCTGTCCGTACGTACGGGCACCTGCCAGCCCGTGTAACTGCGGGCCTTCACGCCTTGCTTTTGCAAGGCCAAGGCTAATAGTCCCACCGAGACCTGCTCGCCGGTCGCAGCAATTTGATCAAGCTCACGGGGATCTGGGCTATCGGAAATTTCTTTTGCAAGACCCAGGAGCCGGTTGGTCTCCCCGCTCATGGCAGAGGGAACAACCACCATGCGATGACCTGCCCTGTGCCACTTGGCCACGCGCCGTGCGACGTTTTGAATACGCTCGGTGGAGCCCATGCTAGTGCCACCGTACTTATGAACGATAAGAGCCATAACCGTGTCTAAACCCATTCAACCGTAAGAAATCCAGCTCGCAACCTTACCCGAAACGCGGGCAGGCCTCCAGTCGAGGGGGGGGTTACCGCAAGGACGGGAAGACGTCCCGCCCGGGCTGTTCGCAACTGACGCAGGAACTCATTCAGACGACGCGCGGGAGGCATCGCCGTTCCAGAAATCTCGGGCTGGCTCACCAGCCAAGCCCTTAGTGTTCGCAGTTGTTGCTCAATGGGTCGTGCAAGCAACGCATCTCGATTAAGTCCTTTGGACTCGACACAGGCTGCTAGGTCGTCTCGGTCCATCTGCCCCAGAAGATTGCGTGCCTGTTGCAGATGTTGCAGGCTACGCACCATAGCGGGCACAGCACCAGGACGCATAGCCTGCAACGCAGGAAGTACCTGTTGTCGGATGCGGTTTCGGTCTTGATCCATCAAGGCATTGCTTGGGTCCTCAATAAAACCAAGGCGGCAGCTTAAGGCATAGTCTTCAAGCGTCTCTCGGGTCAAAGAAAGCAAGGGACGCCAAAGGAAATACCCCTTGCGTTGGCTTAAAACCGGCATGGCGCAAAGCCCCTCAAGACCGGCACCGCGTACCCACTGAAGGAGCGCGGTCTCGACCTGATCATTGGCGTGATGAGCCAGAACAAGGACGGGCCATGTCGAGGTGTCGGAATCAGGGCTGCGCTGCAGGTCCATAGCCTCCTCAAAGGCTTTGTAGCGACGTAGACGGGCACTGGCCTCAAGGCCCAGTTCATCCTGCTGCCCTTTGGCATGCGCCGGCCGCTTCACAATTAACTTGAGGTTCCACTGGCTTGCCATAAAACGGCAATGACGTTCAAACGAGAAAGCTGCCGGCTGCAGGCGGTGGTTCACATGAATCGCGGTTAAAGACCCAACCCTTGAAGCAGTCTTCAGCAGAGCATGCGCGAGTACCGAGGAATCAAGCCCACCAGAAAACCCAACAAAGACCGCTCGTCTCGAAAAGTCCTCTAATCCGAATGCCGAGCCTTCGCCAACCAGGGCTTGAAAGACGGCCAGTTCCGCGGTTTTAGAGGGCTTGGCACGAGGGGCAGTGCGGCCCGACTGACCGGGGGGCTTCAATGTATTTCCCTAAAATCGATTGGCGGTATGCCTTGACTTAAGGCCTGAGAACCATCCCCTGGAGGCGAAGGCTAGGCCTTAGCTGCAGGCTGTTTCACGCGTCCGTAGGCACGGACCCGCTGTTGGCGCCTTTCAACCAATGCATCGGCATCGAGGTCCTGAACATGGGCGAGCCCATCAAGCAAGGCTTTTTTTAGACTATCAGCTGCTTTTGCTGGAGCGCGGTGGGCACCGCCCAAGGGTTCGTTAACAACTTTGTCGATGAGCCCCAAGGACTTGAGCTTGGCGGCAGTCACCCCCAGCGCCTCAGCCGCCTCAGCTGCCTTATCGGCCTTCTTCCAAAGAATGGAGGCGCAGCCCTCGGGTGAAATCACCGAATAGGTGGCGTACTGCATCATGACAAGGTGGTCAGCCACCGCAATGGCAAGAGCCCCACCCGAACCGCCCTCACCAATAACGGCGGCAATAATCGGTACACGAAGACCCGCCATAACGAATAAGTTACGCCCTATGGCCTCACTCTGTCCGCGCTCTTCCGCGCCAATGCCAGGGTAAGCCCCTGGGGTGTCAATAAGGGTAATAACAGGCAGGCCAAAGCGCTCGGCAAGCTTCATGAGGCGCTCTGCCTTGCGGTAGCCCTCAGGCCGTGGCATGCCAAAATTTCTGTAGGTACGCTCTTTAAGGTCACGGCCCTTTTGATGGCCAATGACCATCACCGAACGGCCATCAAGCCGGGCGAGGCCACCAACAATGGCCGGGTCGTCAGCAAATCCGCGGTCTCCGTGAAGCTCTTTGAAATCAGTAAAAGCCTTCTCAATGTAATCGAGCGTGTAAGGCCGCTGCGGATGGCGGGCCACTTGCGAAATCTGCCAGGGCGAAAGCTGTGCGTAGAGCTCTTTGATTTGGGTGTCAGCCTTCTCGCGAAGCTTTTGAATTTCATCCGAGATATCAACAGCACCGTCAGCCTGAGTGAACTGCAGCTCCTGTATTTTCGATTCCAGGTCGGCCACAGCCTTCTCAAAATCTAAGAACGTTGGTTTCGTCATAACCCCTATTGTCCTCTAAATCCAGACCTTAGGCCTTGCCCAAAGGGCAGGTCCAAGCACCTCAATCTAGGCCCTACGCCAACGACTTCCCTGCGGGCTGTCTTCAACCACAACACCCTGATTCATAAGCTCATTTCGAATCGCATCAGCACGTGCGAAGTCTTTGGCCTTCTTCGCCTCGACACGTTCCTGAACTTTTTGCTCGATCGCTTCGTCACTTAGACTCTGCATGGCCTGGCGTCCTGCTGCCTGCTTGGCCTCAAGAGGTGCCCGCAGCAAAAGACCCAATACGGCCGCCAAACCCCGCAAAAGGTCTCCAAGCTCGGGACTTGCCTGACGATTCAAGTCCGACGCAATTCCGAAAAGTGCGGCAATCGCCTCGGGCGTATTGAAGTCGTCGTCCATAGCCTGGCGAAAAGCCACAGCCTGGGCATGATTAGAAGCCAAGGCTTTTGCGACAAGCTCTTGCTTGCACACCCCAGCTTCTTCAAGACTGCTTTCCACGCCTGCGAGCTGCAATGCCGTGTAGAGCCGATGAAGACCCGCGCGTGCCTCTTGTAGGGCAGCGTCAGAGTAATTAATGGGACTTCGGTACTGGGTTTTTAAAATGAAGAAACGCACCACCTCGGCATCGACATGGGCAAGGACATCGCGCACTGTGAAGAAGTTGCCCAAAGACTTTGACATCTTCTCATCGTCAATATTGACGAAGCCGTTGTGCATCCAGACATTCACAAAGGGCTTACCTGTTTCTTTGGTAAAAGCCCCCTCGGACTGGGCAATTTCATTTTCATGGTGGGGGAACTGCAGGTCTGCACCGCCACCGTGTATGTCA
>JALRJP010000117.1 GCA_023261135.1 Burkholderiaceae bacterium
CTCAAGCCGCTTACCGTCGAAACCTTCCAACCCAAGAAACGAACCTTTTAAACGGGGATATCGCGACCATGACAGCACGTTCGATTCGTTTTTCAATCTACCGATACGATCCCGATAAGGACACCCGTCCTCGTATGCAAGACATCACGGTTGAGCTTCAGCCAACCGACAAAATGCTGCTCGATGCGCTGATGCGTATCAAGAGTGACGTCGATGATTCTTTATCGTTTCGGCGGTCTTGCCGCGAGGGTGTTTGTGGCTCGGATGCCATGAACATCAACGGCAAGAATGGCCTTGCCTGCATCACAAACTTGAATGAACTTAAAGAACCCATTGTCCTGAGGCCGTTACCGGGTCTGCCCGTTGTGCGCGATCTTATTGTCGATATGACGCAGTTCTTTAAGCAGTACCATTCCGTGAAACCCTTTCTTATTAACGAGAATCCTCCACCCGAAAAAGAGCGGCTTCAGTCGCCCGACGAACGCGAGGAGCTTGACGGTCTGTACGAGTGCATCTTGTGTGCCTGTTGCTCAACCAGCTGCCCCTCGTTCTGGTGGAACCCCGATAAGTTCGTAGGTCCAGCCGGGCTTCTGCAGGCCTATCGGTTTATTGCAGACAGTCGTGACCAGGCAACGAGTGAACGTCTCGATAACCTTGAAGATCCTTACCGGCTGTTCCGTTGCCACACCATCATTGTTTAGATGTCACTCGATTATGAATTGCGTGGACGTATGCCCTAAGGGGCTTAATCCCACGAAGGCCATCGGCAAAATTAAAGAGCTCATGGTTCGTCGGGCGGTCTAGTCAATCGTCAAATGGAATAAGCAGAGCGAAGTCATGACAACATCTTCAAAAGGCGCGGCAGACGCTGACGCAGTCTTTGTGGATGAGGAATGTTTCCGTCGTATACGGTGGCGCTCTCGTCGTGGCCTGCTTGAAAACGATTTACTGCTGACACAGTTTCTTGAATCCAAGAACGGTAGACTCTTGCAGCATGAGCACGATGGGCTTGCTCGTCTGCTTGAGCTTCCAGATAACGAGTTGCTCGATCTTATTCTTGAGCGCCAAGAGCCAGATCACGACCTGAAGTGTGCAGAGGTTACGCAAGTGCTTCAGACGCTGCGTCATTTGAGCGCTCTGCCGCCCAGTACCATCCGATGACCCGCGCGGCCAGACCATTTAAATTAAACAGGGGAGTAGGACCATGAATGAATCCGAACATAAGGCCACCTTGAGCTTTTCTGATGGCACGCCCAGTGTTGAGTTCCCAATTCTGAAAGGCGCTATTGGCCCTGACGTGATTGATATTCGTAAGCTTTACGCTCAAACAGGCAAGTTCACTTACGACACAGGTTTCCTCTCAACAGCCTCCTGTGCATCGAATATCACCTACATCGATGGTGATGAAGGCAAGCTCTTGTATCGCGGCTACCCTATTGAGCAGCTTGCCGTTCATTGCGAGTTCTTGGAAGTCTGCTACTTGATTTATTACGGTGAGCTTCCTAACGCCAGTCAGTTCGAAGAATTCAAGAACCTGGTCATGCATCACACCATGGTGCACGAGCAGATGCAGTTTGCAGTTCGGGGGTTCCGGCGAGACTCTCACCCAATGGCGATTCTGACCAGCCTTGCTGGAAGTATGGCAGCCTTCTACCCTGACAGTCTCGACATCAACTCGCCCGAGCAACAAGACATTTCATTTATTCGGCTTATTGCCAAAATGCCAACCCTGGTGGCAATGGCCTATAAGTACTCCATTGGCCAGCCCAATATGTACCCGCAGAACGACCTCTCGTACACGGCAAACTTCATGCACATGATGTTTGCAACGCCCTGCGAAAAATACGTTCCAAACCCCGTGCTTGTGCGGGCACTCGATCGCATCTTTACGCTGCACGCCGAGCACGAACAAAATGCCTCCACCTCAACCGTGCGTCTTTGCGGCTCATCGGGAACGAGTCCATTTTCGGCAATTGCTGCAGGTGTTGCCTGCCTTTGGGGGCCCGCTCACGGCGGCGCAAACCAGGCCTGTCTGGAGATGCTCGAGAGTATTCAGGCCGATGGAGGCTTGGCCAAGGTGGGCGAGTTTATGGAGAAGGTCAAGGACAAAAACTCCGGCGTTCGCCTCATGGGATTCGGCCACAGGGTTTACAAGAACTTCGACCCGCGCGCCAAGCTTATGCAGGAAACCTGCCGCGAAGTGCTCGCCGAACTCGGGCTCGAGAACGATCCCCTGTTTAAGCTCGCCATGGCCCTTGAAAAGATTGCGCTCGAAGATAGCTATTTTGTTGAGCGCAAGCTCTACCCGAACGTTGATTTTTACTCGGGCATTGTTCAGAGAGCCTTGGGTATACCGACCTCTATGTTCACCTGCATCTTTGCACTTGCACGTACCATTGGTTGGGTTTCGCAATGGAAGGAAATGATCGTCGATCCTGAGTACAAGATTGGCAGGCCTCGTCAGCTCTACATCGGCCTTACAGAACGTCAGGCCAAGCCTATTTCGCAACGGTAAGTCTTGTTTTTTTCAAAGAGGGGCACTGCCCCTCTTGCTTTTTGTAGTCGGTCGCGTTTATAAAGAAGCCTGTCTGGGAGCCGGCGTCGTTGGCAAACAGAAGGGTAACCTGCATCGTTTAGGGCTGAAGGCCCAGAAGGGTGAATTGCTATGGTCATGAAGAGCTTTCAGCTCAATTCGTATTTGTTTGGTGCAAACGCACCTTACGTCGAGGAACTCTACGAGTCCTACCTTGATAACCCCGGCTCTGTAAGCGATAACTGGCGGCGGTTTTTCGATCAACTTCAAAATGTTCCTGCCCAGGGCGGTGACCCTGAAGCAGCAGATCAGGCCCACGCGCCCGTTATTGCATCGTTTGCCGAACGGGCAAAGACCAACAAGTTTCTGCCAAGAGTCGCCGAACGCGACCTTTCGATTGCACGTAAGCAGCTGCATGTGCAGTCCATTATTGCGGCCTACCGTAACCTGGGTAATCAATGGGCAGACCTTGATCCGCTGAAGCTACGTGAGCGGCCGTCCTTTCCAGAGCTTGAGCCGGCTTTTTATGACTTCTCCGAGTCAGATCTTGATACCGCCTTTCGCGCGGACAACATGTACTTTGGTCAAGAGCAGATGTCCTTGCGTGAAATGGTGCAGGCCTTGCGCGAGACCTACTGCGGAAAAATCGGTGCTGAGTTCATGTATGTCACCGATCCCACCGAAAAGCGCTGGATTCAAGAAAAACTTGAGTCATCGCGCACCAACCCACACTTCTCACCCGAAAAAAAGGTGCAGATCCTTCAGCAGGTTACCGCAGCCGAGGGCCTTGAGCGTTACTTGCACACCAAGTACGTGGGTCAAAAGC
>JALRJP010000118.1 GCA_023261135.1 Burkholderiaceae bacterium
CAATGGCGGCTATAAGGGCAGAGCTCAAGGAGACACTCACGCCACCCTTAAGTACCCAGCTGCCTGCAAGATCACGCTGAAGGCTAGGGTCAGAGACCATAAGAGAGGGAAGGGCGGGCTCCGCAGCATGCGCATCACTTAATAAGGAATGCGCAAGGAACTCAACCACTGGCATAAGAAAGACCAAAAAAAATATGGTGCGAAGCCAAGACTGGAAAGAACGACAGGCCAGAGGCTTTCGAGAAGAAAGAGATACGCTTTGCGTTAGGTCTGAATCGCCGCGCTCATTAAGATGGCACTTTTGCCAGTCGAGCATAAAAAAACCCATCTTCTCCAATTGGCACATCGCCATACTCTTGATGACTAGGCAAGATAACACCTGGTGCAGAAAGCCGTTGGCAATTTTTTTGAGCCAATAAAAATTTTTTAATCTGCTCTTCTCCCTCTTCAGGAAAAATCGAGCAAGTAATGTAAATGAGCTTACCACCAGGACGAAGCCTCTCCCAAAGGCTCGTTAAAAGCCTTGCCTGAGTCTCAATAAGTTCTGAAAGCGATCGGGGGGTCTGTCGCCAAGGTATCTCAGGATGACGACGAACCACACCAGAACCCGAGCAGGGTGCATCCAGGACAATAAGGTCGAACTGTTTCGGGCATGACTCAGGCCAAGGGGCTTCCCCAAGCGAATGCACAACCACAGAGGGGGAAACCTTTAGCCAAGGCACAAGGCGTATGGTCTCTGCCCTTAGCCGATCAAGCCTTTGCTCAGAGCGGTCCATTGCCCAAAGGCTTCGAAACCCGTGCTCGGCCAGAAGAAAGGTCTTTCCGCCAGGAGCGGCACAAGCATCAAGGACATCGGTGGTTTGGACCTTTTCAGATTCGAGTAAGCCAGCCAATCGCTGTGCAGAGGCGTCTTGAACACGAAAGAGCCCTTGCGAGTAACCGGGAATTTTATGAACCGAACGGGCCGGCGTTAGCCAAAACGTCTTTTCATCTTGCCAATGCATGCGAAAACCAAGGCCGCTCAATTCTTTAAGCCAGGTTTTTTTTAGTATGTCAGGCCCCGTGTAACGCAGACAGAAGGGTGGCGGCAAAAGACAGGTCTTACGATAGATATCTGCAAGGCCCGCGCGGACCAGATGGCGCCTCCACCATTGGGGGGCGTTAAATAAGGCCTCATCGGAATCTTTTTCAAGCGCTTGCTCAACGAAAAGAAAAGACCGAAGAAAGGCATTAACAAAACCCTTAGAGTGGCTTGACAGATGTTCACAAGCCTTAACGGTCTGGTCAACCACAACATAATTGGGTCGATACGACCGACGCAACGCACCCAAGCTTATTGCAAGAAGATACCGCAAAGACTCGGCCGTAGCACGTGTTGAAAACCGAGCAAGATGGGTTTGAGTGAGGCCTAATGAGCGAAGTCCATAGGCCTCTAAATCGAGCACGGCCGCTCGCGCATGCTCGGGTACCTCGAGAAAAGGTTTTTCAGCCTCTTCGCGACTACCTACCGGATGTTTAGTTTGTGTTGAGAGTCGATGAACAACACCCGCGACTGCCCAGAGCATCAACTGCCACAAAGGGCTTTGATGCTCTGCATCGCCTTTCATGAAATCATTTGTCGAAGCCGCATAACCCGCTCTTCAGTCGAAGGGTGTGTCGAAAAGAGGCCAGCAATACCTCGACCTGACAAGGGGTTCATGATCATCATTTGAGCTGTTTCAGGGTGACGTTCCGCCGCTGGAAACGCCATCCCTCGGGCGTAATGGTCAATTTTCTGCAAGGCACTTGCTAAGGCCTCTGGGTCTTGGGCTATTTCAGCTCCCGCGCGATCAGCCTCAAACTCACGAGCCCGTGAAATGGCCATTTGAATAAGACTTGCCGCTAGAGGCGCAAGAATCATGATCAGAATACCAACAATAGGGTTCACCGGACGGCCCTCGCCATCACGGCCACCGAAAAACAACGCGAAATTGGCAAGGGCAGAAATGGCGCCGGCCATAGTGGCAGAAATAGTTGAAATCAGAATATCGCGGTGCATAACATGCGCAAGCTCATGGGCCATGACGCCACGCGTTTCTCGCGCCGTAAGTAAGCGCAACAGACCCGTGGTCGCCGCTACCGCCGCATTCTCGGGGTTGCGACCCGTTGCAAACGCGTTCGGCGAGTCCTCGTCAATAATGTAGACCTTTGGCATCGGAAGGTTAGCGTACCGAGCGAGCTCCTCAACCATGGCGTAAAACTCGGGTGCTGTTGAATCATCAACCTGACGGGCGTTGTACATACGAAGAACGAGCTTGTCTGAGAACCAGTACGCGCCCAGGTTCATCACCAGGGCAAAACCTAAGGCAAGAAGCATTCCTGACTGACCACCAATAAGGCTACCAATAAGAGCAAACAAAGCCACAATGGAAGCCATGAGCATGCTCGTTTTGAGCCAGTTAAACATGATGTCCTCTCACTCGTTGAAAGGGTTAAAGCGGCTATACCCGCCTTAGAGGCTTCATTCTAGGGCGAGTTCCTAGGCCATTGACCCCTCAAAATGGAAGCACTCCCCCAGACGAAGTTCAAATCCCTTCTGAAAGTCATGGGCTTTCAGTCGCTTACCCCCCGGTCGCTGCAGCCAGCCAAGGGCAACTGCACCAATGCCGCATGCAATCACAAGGCCCTTCTGCGGGCCCGCAAGCGCAATGACCTCCCCGGGGCGTCCCCATTGCCCATGCCGTTCGACCAGGCTTACCCCACCAAACTTCAAAAGCTGCCCTTTTAAAGTTGCGCATGCCCCTGGGCTAGGATCAAGGCAACGGATAAGGCCATAAACCTGCTCAGCTGGCTGGCCAAAAGAACAATAACGCTCCTCAGCCTTTATTTTTTTTGCGTAGCAAACGCCGTCTAGCGCCTGAGGTTGTGGCTTACCTGTCGCGAAAGATCGATTAGCTAGGAAGGTCTGAAGAAGATTCGAGGCAAGCTCCGCAAGTCGATCATGAAGCGTTTGTACATTGTCGAGAGGGTCAATTGCCATGGACAGACGACTCCAAACAGGGCCTGTGTCAAGCCCTTCATCCATCTGCATTAGGCAGACTCCGGTATGAGAGTCATTAGCCTGCAGCGCCCGTTGAATGGGGGCAGCACCCCGCCATCGCGGCAACAAGGATGCATGCAAGTTAATGCAGCCATATTTAGGAAGTTTTAAAACCTGCGCTGGAAGAAGTTGACCAAAAGCAACGACAATTAAGAGGTCGAGCTGTTTGTTTTTTAACGTCTCAATAGCCAACTGACTCTGCGCATCCAGGCCTCGCATACTTTCCGGGGTAATAAGGTCGATCCCTCGCTCAAGGGCAATGCGACTTACCGCCGAT
>JALRJP010000119.1 GCA_023261135.1 Burkholderiaceae bacterium
CCGTTGTTAACTCGCTGCGATTGCTATTGGTCTTGAAGCGGAATTACGGCGGCGCTCCCGTAGCTTTTGGAATAAAAAAGGCCGCTCGTATAAGGAGCGGCCCCTGGCAAGAAAATGCCTAAATCGTTTTGCGGTTACTCCCGGCTTCCACCAAAAAGGGCCATAAGCAACACAAGCAAATTGCTGAAGATGTTGTAGACATTAAGGTAGACAGCCAATGTTGCGCTTACGTAGTTGGTTTCGCCACCGTTAACAATACGCTGCAGATCGTAGAGCAGAAAGAGCGAAAAAATGACAACCGCCAGCAGCGAGATGGTGAGCATGAGTGCAGGCATTTGCAGCCAAATGTTCGCAACCGAGGCCACGATGAGCAGAATGACACCAATGAAAAGAAACTTGCCCATGCTGCTTAAGTCTTTTTTGATGACTGTGGACAGCGAAGCCATGCTGAAGAAGACAACGCCTGTGCCGCCGGCCGCCAGACCAATGAGCTGAGCCCCATTACCCAAGCCCAAGGCAAAACCAAGCAGTCGCGAAAGCATGAGCCCCATAAAGAAGGTAAAGCCCAGCAAAAGGTAGACGCCCACCACGCTGTGCTTGGTCTTTTCAATGGCGTAGAAGAACCCAAAGGCAATGGCCATAAAAAGAATAAAACTAATAAGAGGGCTGCCTGCAAATAATGAGAACCCTGAGGAGATGCCAACCCAGGCGCCGAGTACAGTGGGCACCATGGTGGCTGCCAGCAGCAGATAAGTGTTGCGAAGTACCTTGTTCTGTGAGGACGATAGGACTCGATCCGAACTAGAGGCGGGGTTCAGTTGAGGGAACATTGCGATTGATCTCCTTTGCAAGTAATCCAGACGATATAATCTCAGGTCTTTGGGCTAAATCAAGGTCTAGTGGCCAAATAACCCTTTGAGGCAAAGACGTTTTTCTTCAGGCCCGTTCTTGCCCTGGTTGCGATAAAAGTTAGAGTCTCATACTTCGAAAAAATTCATTATTTATTAAAAAAGGAATGAAATCATGGCGGTAGAACGAACCCTGTCAATCATCAAACCCGATGCCGTAGCTAAGAATGTGATCGGACAGATCTACAGCCGGTTTGAGCAGGCAGGCCTTAAGGTTGTGGCCGCTCAAATGATGCAGCTTTCCCGGGCGCAGGCCGAGGGGTTCTACGCTGTGCATGCCCAGCGCCCGTTTTTTAAAGACCTTGTCGATTTCATGATTTCTGGGCCCGTTATGGTGCAGGTGTTGCAAGGTGAGAACGCGATTGCAAAGAACCGTGAACTTATGGGCGCAACCGACCCCAAAAAGGCCGATCCAGGCACCATTCGTGCCGATTTTGCAGACAGCATCGATGCCAACGCGGTGCACGGGTCTGACGGCGCAGACACCGCCGCCCAAGAAATTGCCTACTTCTTTCCCAGCATGGGGGTTTTTGGCCGCTAAGCCAACCCCTGCGCTATTAACAACGTTTTAGCTCGGTTTCTAGCGCATGTCGAATGTTTGTCCCAGTTCCCCCGAGGCCTTGCTTACTCGCCAGGCCTCGGCACCGGTGAATCTATTGGGCCTCACCTGCGAGCAACTCGAGGCCTACGTGCAAGGCCTTGGCGAAAAGGCGTTTCGGGGCCGTCAGCTTTTTAAGTGGGTTCATCAGCTTGGGGCAACGGAATTTCAGGCTATGACAAGCCTGGCCAAAGGCCTTCGCGAACAACTTGTAGGCCTTGCCGAGCTTCGCGAACTGCCCATACTGCGCGATCATCAGTCGGCCGATGGCACTCGCAAGTGGTTGCTCGATGCGGGGCAGGGTAACGCCATAGAAACCGTCTACATCCCTGAAGATGACCGCGGCACGCTCTGTGTCTCTTCTCAGGCGGGCTGTACGGTTGCCTGCGGTTTCTGCTCAACGGGCCATCAGGGTTTTGCTCGCAACCTAACCGCTGCTGAAATCATTGGTCAAGTGCGTATGGCCAACCGGCTTCTCGACCCCTCCGGTCGTCGCGCGGCGGTTTCGAACGTGGTTTTTATGGGTATGGGCGAGCCTTTGCTGAATTACGAGGCCGTGCTCTCGGCAGTCCGTATTCTTCTCGACGACAACGCCTATGGGCTTTCACGTCGAAAGGTTACCGTTTCGACCTCGGGCGTCGTGCCGTTTATTGAACGCTTGGCGGCTGAATGTCCTGTGGCCTTGGCGGTGTCCCTGCATGCCCCCAACGACGCGCTTCGCAACAGGCTTGTGCCATTGAACAAGAAGTACCCCTTGGCCGAACTGCTTGCGGCCTGTCGTGTCTACCTCCAGTCGGGACCGCGTGACTTCATTACCTTTGAATACGTCATGCTTCATGGTGTGAATGACAGCCTCCAGCATGCCCGAGAACTCATTGAATTAATTGCCAAGGCAAAGCTGCACTGCAAGCTCAACCTTATTCCTTTCAACCCTTTTCCTGCATCGGGCTATCGTCGCTCTTCGCCGGAAAACGTTAAACAGTTTGCTCAGGCGCTGCAGGCAGCCGGCATTGTGACCACAGTGCGCAAGACACGAGGCGATGACATTGATGCGGCCTGTGGTCAGCTCGCAGGCGATATTCAGGACCGTACTCTTATTCGAATGCGACGTATCGACGTTGGCTCTTCGCCTTCCGCTCTAGGTTCTCAAGCTCTGTAGGCTCTCAAACCATTACTCACACTTATCATGCCCAACGACGACGTCTTGCCAAGTCACGCATCCAATGGCCTCGGTTCTTCCGTTAATCCTCCTTGCACGTCCGTGAACCTGCCAATGCCCTGTGGTTCTATGCCCCGCCGGTGCACTAAGCAGGTCCGCCTTCAGTGGGGTGATACGCAAGTCTTGGTAGGCGGTGATGCGCCGGTTGTCGTGCAGTCCATGACCAACACCGATACCGCCGATGCAATTGCCACAGCCATTCAGGTGCGCGATCTTGCTTTTGCCGGGTCGGAGGTGGTTCGTATCACCGTCAATACCCTTGAGGCAGCGCGCGAGGTTCCTGCCATTCGTGAGCAGCTCGACAAAATGGGCTGCCCGGTGCCCCTGGTGGGCGATTTTCATTTCAATGGCCACAAGCTCTTGGCCGAAGTGCCCGAGTGTGCGACGGCCCTATCAAAGTACCGTATTAACCCAGGCAACGTTGGTCGCGGCGCAAAGCGCGACAACCAGTTCGGCGCCATGATTGAGGCCGCCTGTCGCTATCAGCGTCCTATTCGAATCGGGGTGAACTGGGGCAGTCTTGATCAAGAGCTTCTGGCCCGCCTTATGGACGAAAACGCGGCGCGTACCCAGCCTTGGGATGCTCAGGC
>JALRJP010000011.1:0-17911 GCA_023261135.1 Burkholderiaceae bacterium
CATGCAACCGGCACGCAACTTCAGCCGCTCCTAGAGTCGCGCCTTAACCTGAGCGAGAGTCAAAGGCAGAAAGGGCCGAAGCTCGACGAGCTCATTGATCTTCTGAAAGATCGAGCCTCGACACTTAATGAACTTGCTGCCCTTATTCCTTCTTACTATTTTCCTGCAGCCGAGCGTCCCAATGGGCTTGATGAGCTTTTGACTCCCGCCGTACGGCAGGCAATTTTTAAGCTTGTGGAAGACCTTGGGCAGCTTGAAACCGACAAGCCTGAACCTGCTCAGGTGGCGGCCGTTTTGAAGGCCGTGCTTGCCTCAAGCGGCTTAAAGATGCCGCAGCTTGCAATGCCTTTGCGGCTCATTCTTTTGGGACGAACCGATACGCCGTCCATTGACAAGGTCATTGCATTGCTTGGCTGTCAGGTGCTTAAGGAGCAGTGTGAACGATTCGGCTTGGGCGCGTAGGCGGGTCCCGGCTTTCGGTGTTTCTTAGGGCGAGCCAGTAGAATCAAGGTATGTCTGGAAATACATTCGGTCGTCTTTTCTGCGTTACTTCTTTTGGTGAGTCGCATGGCCCTGCCATTGGCTGTGTCGTTGATGGCTGTCCGCCGGGACTTGAACTTAGCGAAGAGGACATACAGCCGGCTTTGAATCGGCGTCGTCCCGGGACATCACGGCATGTCACTCAGCGGCAGGAGCCCGATACCGTTGAAATTCTTTCCGGGGTTTTTGAAGGTAAGACCACAGGCACACCCATTGCGTTGGTTATTCGTAACCAAGACCAGCGCAGCAAAGACTACACCGACATTGCAAATACTTTCCGTCCTGGCCATGCCGACTATGCCTATTTACAAAAATACGGCCTGCGCGATTACCGCGGTGGGGGTCGCTCTTCGGCGCGCGAGACAGCGGTGCGGGTCGCAGCAGCGGCCATTGCCCAGAAATGGCTCTTTCAGCGCTATGGCATCACCATTCGCGGCCACATGACACAGCTTGGCGAACTGCGAATCGCCTTTCGCGACTGGTCCCACGTACCTAAGAACCCCTTCTTTGCTGCCAATGACCATCAAATTGCAGAGCTTGAGGCCTACATGGACAGCCTGCGTAAGGCAGGGGACTCCTGTGGAGCGCGCATTGAGGTTCAGGCGCATGGCGTGCCGCCCGGCTGGGGTGAGCCTATTTTCGATCGACTGGATGCCGATATTGCCCACGCCATGATGGGTATTAATGCGGTGAAGGGTGTGGAAATTGGTGCAGGCTTTGCCAGCGTGACGCAACGTGGGTCCCAGCACGGCGATGAAATGACCCCACAGGGCTTTCTCACAAATCATTCCGGGGGTGTTCTTGGGGGAATTGCCACCGGGCAGCCCATCACGGTTGCGATTGCTATCAAGCCAACCTCGAGCATTCGTACGCCGCGTCAGTCAGTTAATTTGCAATCCGAGCCCGTGACCGTTGAAACCCATGGCCGGCATGACCCCTGTGTGGGGATTCGCGCTACGCCTATTGCCGAAGCAATGCTTGCATTGGTGCTCATGGACCATGCCTTGCGCCATCGGGCCCAAAATGCCGATGTAGTGCCACCCATGCGTCCCATTCCGGGGCAGACTTGAATCCACTGACTCGGCTGGCGGTTTTTTTCGCCAGCTACTTTGCCTATGTAGGGCTCTTTTCCCCTTATCTCTCGCTCTGGCTTAACGGGAGAGGTTTTTCGCCCGCTGAAATAGGTCTTCTGGCCTCGCCCATGCAATGGACGCGGGTTTTAGGACCTCCGGTCTGGGGCGCCCTGGCAGACCGTGGTCAGCCTGAACGCTTGCCCAAAATGCTCGTGGCCTGTTCGGTGATTGCCCTATGTATTTCGGGACTTTTACTTTTTGACTGGTCGCTCTGGACTCTGTTCGCCGTGCTTTTTGGCATGAGCTTTTTTTTAAGTGGGCTCATACCCATTACCGAGTCCATGACCATAAAGGCCACGGCAGGCGACCTTGGGCGCTATGGTCGAGTGCGTCTTTGGGGGTCTGTTGGTTTTATTGTGGCGGTTTTACTGAGTGGCTGGCTGTTTGATCGTATTGGTATTGAGGCGCTGCCATTTGGGCTTTTAGCTGTTCTTGCTCTTGTGGTTTTTGCTGCCAGAGGCTTACAAAGCGAGCCTGTGAACGCTCAGCAACCGGCGCGACTGTCTTACAGAGAAATCTTGGCTCGGCCTGCTGTCAAAGGTTTTCTCTTCGCGAGTTTTCTCATGCTCCTTGCCCATGCACCGCTCTACACGCTTTTCTCTTTATGGCTTGAGCAAAAGGGCTACAGCCGAACTGAAATTGGATTTCTCTGGACATTGGGCGTTCTTGCCGAAATTCTGGTCTTTCAGTTTCAGCGCCATTTTTTCGCCTGGTTCTCCATTGCGTTCATTTGGCGAATCAGTTATGCGGTCACGGCTTTGCGCTTTGTTCTGATTAGTATTTCCGAGGGGGGGCTACTTATTCTTCTGTTGGCTCAGGCTATGCATGCAGTGACCTTCGGCCTACATCACAGTGCCTCTGTGGCTTTGGTACGGCAATGGTTTCCTCAGGCCGCTCAGGCCCGGGGTCAGGCGCTTTACACGATGGCGGCCTATGGCCTTGGCGGTTCGCTGGGCGGTATTGCGGCAGGCTCCATTTGGGAGGCCTTTTTCCCGGAGGCTGCCTTTTGGGCCGCGGTGATCGCAGCCGTTCTGGGGCTCATTGTCTCGAACTGGGTGGTGGGCCGGGCTAGGCGTGAAGGGGCAGGCAGCGGCAGTTAAGACTTCGGCGGCCGGCCATAAGCGATAGGCGATAATACGATTCGCTTTGTATTGCCAAGAAGGATAAACGGTTATGCCCACCCTATACGACAAGCTTTTTGATGAGCATGTCGTCGACCGCCAGGACGACGGCACTTGCCTGCTTTACATCGACAGACACCTTGTCCATGAAGTCACAAGCCCCCAGGCCTTTGAAGGCTTGCAAATGGCCGGACGGCCTTTATGGCGTAACTCTGCCAACCTGGCGGTGGTCGACCATAATGTTCCAACCGAAGGCAGGTCCGAGGGTATTGCTGGTATTAAAGATCCGGTCTCCCGACTTCAGGTGGAGACCCTTGATGCCAACGTAAAGACTTTCGACATTAAGTACTTTGGTCTTATGGATCCACGTCAGGGCATCGTGCATGTCATTGGGCCCGAGCAGGGAGCAACCCTACCTGGCATGACGGTTGTCTGTGGCGATTCGCACACCAGTACCCACGGTGCCTTTGCATGCCTAGCGTTTGGAATTGGTACTTCTGAGGTCGAGCATGTTCTGGCCACGCAATGCCTTCTTATGAAGAAGGCAAAAAATCTCCTTATTAAGGTCGAAGGTGAGCTCGGCACGGGCGTCACAGCCAAGGATGTTGTTTTAGCCGTTATTGGCAAGATTGGTACCGCGGGAGGCACAGGCTGCGCCATTGAGTTCGCCGGATCAGCTATTCGCTCACTCTCGATGGAAGGCCGCATGACCCTTTGCAATATGGCTATTGAAGCTGGCGCACGCGCGGGCATGGTGGCCTTTGATGAGGTTACCGAGGCCTATGTGAAGTCCCGTCCGCTTGCCCCAAAGGGTCCGCTCTGGGACGAGGCCCTGGCCTACTGGAAGACGCTGCATTCCGATGCAGATGCCAGGTTCGACAGGGTGGTTGAAATTGCCGCTGAGACCATTGCGCCGCAGGTGACCTGGGGTACTTCACCGGAAATGGTTCTTCCTATCGGGGCACGCGTGCCGAATCCAAGTCAGGAGGCCGACCCAGGCCGCCGAGAGGGCATGACGCGAGCCTTGCAGTACATGAACCTGGAGCCCAACACACCCCTTGTCGATATTCGCATCGACAAGGTCTTTATTGGCTCGTGCACTAACTCGCGCATCGAAGACCTGCGTGCTGCAGCCGCTGTGGTTAAGGGACGTAAGAAGGCCGAGTCGGTCAAGCTTGCCTTGGTCGTACCTGGCTCGGGGCTTGTCAAGGCCCAGGCCGAGCGTGAAGGACTGGACAAGATCTTCAAGGAAGCTGGTTTTGAATGGCGAGAACCAGGCTGCTCCATGTGCCTGGCTATGAATGCAGATCGGCTAGAGTCTGGTGAGCGCTGTGCCTCCACCAGTAACCGCAACTTCGAGGGTCGTCAGGGCGCGGGTGGTCGTACCCATTTGGTCTCGCCTGCCATGGCCGCAGCAGCAGGCGTGGCCGGTCATTTCGTTGATGTAAGGAGCATGGCATGAAGCCCTTAACCATTCATCAGGGTCTGGTTGCGCCGCTTGATCGCGCCAATGTCGATACTGACGCCATTATTCCCAAGCAGTTTTTGAAGTCTATAAAAAGGGCTGGCTTTGGCCCCCATCTTTTTGATGCCTGGCGTTATGAAGACGAAGGTCAACCGGGTATGGACTGCAGCAAAAGGCCTTTGCGTGCCGATTTTGTTTTGAATCAGTCGCGTTATCAGGGAGCAAGCATTTTGCTTGCTCGTCAGAACTTTGGCTGCGGATCCTCGCGAGAGCATGCGCCTTGGGCACTTGAGGACTTTGGTTTTCGGGTTCTCATCGCGCCATCTTATGCCGACATCTTTTTCAATAACTGCTTCAAGAATGGGCTGCTTCCCATTGTGCTTCCAGCTGCTAACGTTGATGAGTTGTTTAAGCTCACCGAGGCCAACCAAGGCTTTACTCTTGAGGTGGACTTACCTGCGCAGACCGTTCGTGCAACCCTAGCTACCACTGGCAAAGTTCTTGAATATGCCTTTGACGTTGAACCTTTTCGTAAGCATTGCCTGTTAAACGGGCTTGATGACATTGGCCTCACGCTTCAGAAGACCGAGACGATTCGTGCCTTTGAGGCCAAGCGCCTTGCAGAGAAGCCTTGGCTTGGTGAGGACCTGCATAAGGCGCTTGCGAGTTAGGTTTTTATCTCTTAAACGGTTGAAATTTACTATTTAGTAACGACGTTAACCCACGGCTAGACAACGCCCCTAGAGCTGTATAAGCAGAGAGAATTTATTTTGAGCACTTTAAACATTGCAGTTTTGCCGGGTGACGGCATTGGCCCTGAAATTACAGAGCAGGCTATCGCCGTCTTGCGCCGACTTGAGAGTCAGGGGCATTTCAGTCTAAACCTTGAAGATGCTCCGGTTGGAGGCGCAGGTTATCGTGCCATGGGGCATCCACTACCACCAGAAACGCTTGCACTTGCTAAGGCAAGCGATGCCATTTTATTCGGTAGTGTGGGCGACTTTAGCCTCGATACGCTCCCCAGGGAGCTTCGGCCAGAGCAGGCGATTTTGGGGCTGCGTAAAGATCTAGAGCTCTTTGCTAATTTACGTCCAGCATTTGTCTTGCCGGAGCTTGTTGATGCATCGACGCTTAAGGCCGAAATTGTCTCAGGGATGGATATTCTCATTATTCGCGAGTTAACAGGCGATGTTTATTTTGGTAAGCCTCGAGGCATAAGGCATTTAGAAAATGGTGATCGCGAGGGCTTTGACACCATGGTCTATAACGAGTCCGAGATCCGTCGTATCGGCCGAGTGGCTTTCGAAGCTGCGCGAAAGCGCGGCCGTAGACTCTGTTCCGTGGATAAGGCCAATGTGCTGGAGACGACTCAGTTATGGCGAAATGTTATGACCGAGCTTGCAGGCGATTACTCCGACGTGGAGCTCTCTCATATTTATGTTGATAACGCTGCCATGCAGCTTTTAAAGAACCCCAAGCAGTTTGATGTCATGGTGACAGGCAATATGTTTGGAGATATCTTGTCCGATGAGGCGTCGATGCTCACCGGGTCCATTGGCATGCTGCCTTCGGCCTCGCTTGATGCGAATAATAAGGGCCTCTACGAACCCATTCATGGGTCTGCTCCCGATATTGCGGGCCAAGATAAGGCCAACCCTTTGGCAACTATTTTGTCTGCCGCCATGATGCTGCGTTATAGCTTCGGGCTAGAGTCTTCTGCGCTTGCCATTGAGCAGGCTGTTTCAAAAGTGCTTGGCCTGGGTTATGCCACTGCGGACATTCAAAGACCCGGCGCAAAAATGGTGGGTACCCAGGCAATGGGCGCCGCGGTGGTTGAGGCTCTGGGCTAGCCTTTTAAATGCCTAGCGCGCTTTGTAATTTTGGGGCGGTATTGCGAAAAGTCGTAATCAAGACGCGAGAAGAAAACGTAAGCGAATCGAGAAGCTGAAAAAGGGAGTGGAATGATGCGTGTGGGTCTGGTGGGATGGCGCGGTATGGTGGGTTCGGTCTTAATGTCTCGCATGGTGGACGAATCCGACTTTGGCCTTTTTGATGCTCGTTTTTTTTCGACTTCCAACGCGGGTGGGCAATTACCCGCCGGCTTAGCCGTTCTGCCACGGGTGGAACCGCGTCTTTACGATGCGTCAGATCTTGCTTCCCTTCAAGAATGCGATGTCGTGCTTACTTGCCAAGGCAGCGACTACACCAAGCAGGTTTATGAGCCTTTGCGTAAGGCGGGCTGGTCGGGCTACTGGATTGATGCTGCCAAAACCTTGAGAATGAATGATGATGCAATTATTGTGCTCGATCCTGTTAATCAGCCTGTCATCGATCAAGCCCTGAACAAGGGTATTAAGAACTTTGTCGGCGGTAACTGCACCGTGAGCTGCATGCTTATGGGTGTTGGCGCGCTTTTCAAAGCAGGCCTTGTTGAGTTTATCGCGGCAACCACTTACCAGGCGGCCTCGGGCGGTGGTGCTCAGCACATGCGAGAGCTTCTCAATCAAATGGGCAGTCTGAATGCATCGGTGCGCCAATTGCTTGATGACCCCGCCAGCGCTATTTTGGAAATTGACCGTCAGGTGCTTCAGACTCAGAAGGGCTTATCGGCCGAGCAGACGCAGCACTTTTTGGTGCCTCTTGCGGGCAACCTCATTCCCTGGATCGACGCCGACCGCGGCGATGGCACCAGCCTTGAGGAATGGAAGGGGGGTGCAGAGACCAACAAGATTTTAGGCAGGGGCCCAGGGTTTAATCAGCCAGCCATTCCCATTGACTCCATTTGTGTGCGTATTGGCGCCATGCGCTGCCACAGCCAGTCACTCACCATCAAGCTCAATAAAAATGTTCCTCTTAAAGACATTGAGCAGATGATTGCCGAAGATAACCCTTGGGTTCGACTGGTCCCTAACACCAAGGAAGACAGTATTCATCATCTCACCCCCATTCAGGTTACTGGCAGCCTTAATATCGCGGTGGGCCGGTTACGCAAGCTAGCCCTGGGTGACCAGTACCTTGGTGCATTTACTATTGGTGACCAGTTGCTTTGGGGTGCGGCTGAGCCTTTGAGACGCATGTTGCGCATTCTCCTGAAGGCCTAGAGCCTCGGCGATAGCGGGGCGAGGCATGTTATGACTGGCCGGCTTGCGCTTGGGCTAGCTTATGATGGCACCGATTTCCAGGGCTGGCAGACCCAACCTTCGGGCGCTTCCATTCAAGATCAGTTTGAGCGCAGCCTAGAGCGTTTTGTTGGGGCGCCGGTCGCGACGGTCTGTGCGGGCCGTACCGATGCGGGCGTGCATGCGAAAGGTCAACTGGTGCACATTGACCCGCCTGTCGAGCGGCCGCTTTGGAACTGGGTGCGCGGTCTTAACACCTTTCTTCCCGGAAGCATTAGGGTTCAGTGGGCAAGCCAGGTTACTAACGACTTTCATGCACGGTTTTCTGCAAAGTCGCGCAGTTATCGCTACACGCTCTACAACCATCCGGTGGACTCACCGCTGCAGAGCCGTTTTGCGACCTGGGTTTTTCAGCCGCTGAATCACCATGCAATGCAGAAGGCGGCACAGGCCTTGGTGGGCGAGCACGATTTTTCAAGTTTTCGTGCCGCAGAGTGCCAGGCTCAGTCCCCGGTTCGCAGGCTCATGTCGGTCGAGGTCAGGCGTTACGATCGGCTGGTCTGCATTGATCTTCGTGCCAATGCCTTTCTTCACCACATGGTACGCAATATTGTGGGCAGTCTTGTCGAGGTGGGTCGAGGTGCACAGCCCGAAGATCACCTGGCGCGTCTTCTTGCTCTGAAAGATCGACAGGCCGCAGACCGAACGTTTCCGGCCCAGGGCCTCTGCCTTGAGCATGTCGAGTACGATGATGTCTTCGTATGCGAACCCGAGTCAAAATTTGTGGATTAACGCGGCCCGACGAGGCGCTGCAGGCTTGCCAATTGGGGGCCGATGCCATTGGCCTGGTCTTTTATGAAAAAAGTCCCCGCGCCGTAAGCATCGACCAGGCCCATGCCATTCGGCGTGTTCTGCCCGCCTGGGTCTGTTGTGTGGGGCTTTTTGTGAACAGTTCAGCAAAGACTATTCACGATACTGCTAACGCCGTGGGTCTAAGTCATATTCAGTTGCATGGCGATGAGCCGCCCTCACTTGCTCAAGGCCTTTGCCATCCTGTCATAAAGGCCATTCGTGTGCCTGCAGACCTGACTCAAGATTCCAAGGGCCTCAGTGAGGTTACTGAAGTCATTCAGGCCTGGAAGTCAATTGCCCAGGCCCTTTTGTTCGATGCTGATTCGGCTGGCTTCGGTGGTAGTGGCAACTCTTTTGACTGGGGGCTCTTACCGGCACTTACGAAGGGTTTGGGCAATGGCTGGGTCTTAAGTGGGGGGCTCAATCCGGACAATGTTGAACAGGCCGTGGTCGCCTTGCGCCCTCCCTGTGTAGACGTCTCTTCGGGCGTTGAGCAGGAGCGTCAGGGGATCCTTCACAAGGGACGCAAAGATTTGCGTAAGATGGAGGTCTTCTTACAGGCCGTTGCCCTTGCTGACGCCACATAAATCCTGGAGTCGTGAACCATGAAGCCTAATGATCTGCCCTACAACTATCCCGACGCATCCGGGCATTTTGGACCCTATGGGGGATCCTTTGTGTCAGAAACCCTGGTTTTCGCGCTTGAGGACCTCAAAAAGGCCTACGCGAATCTTAAGGATGACCCTGCCTTTAAGGCCGAGTTTGCGCGTGAGCTAAAGCATTTTGTGGGTAGGCCAAGCCCCGTCTACCACGCCCGTCGGTGGTCTGACGAACTGGGCGGTGCTCAGATTTACTTCAAGCGCGAAGATCTGAACCACACGGGCGCGCACAAGGTGAATAACACCATTGGGCAGGCCTTGCTTGCGCGAGCCATGGGCAAGCCCCGTGTTATTGCCGAAACCGGTGCTGGCCAACATGGCGTGGCAACGGCTACGGTTGCCGCACGGTTCGGTATGAAGTGCGTGGTCTACATGGGTGCAACCGACGTCGCCAGGCAGGCGGCCAATGTCTACCGTATGAAGCTATTAGGAGCCGAGGTGGTGCCCGTTGAAAGCGGCTCAAAGACGCTGAAGGACGCCTTGAACGAGGCCATGCGCGATTGGGTGACAAACGTTGAAGATACCTTCTACATTATTGGAACTGTTGCGGGGCCTCATCCTTACCCGGCCATGGTGCGCGACTTTAATTCTGTTGTGGGCAAGGAATGCCTCTGGCAGATGCCTGAACTTATTGGCCATCAGCCCGATGTGATTGTGGCCTGCGTGGGTGGTGGCAGTAATGCCATGGGTATCTTCTACGATTACATCGACAAGCCCGGTGTTCGTCTTGTTGGGGTTGAAGCGGGCGGCGAGGGCGTTGAGTCGGGACATCACGCTGCCTCGCTGACTGCGGGCACGCCCGGTGTTTTGCATGGCAACCGCACCTATTTGCTCCAAGATGCGAACGGTCAAATAACCGAAACCCATTCGGTATCGGCAGGCCTTGACTACCCCGGCGTGGGGCCAGAACATGCCTGGCTTAAGGACACTGGTCGAGCCGAGTATGTGCCCATTAATGACAACGAGGCACTCGAGGCGTTTCACCATTGCTGCCGAATTGAGGGGATTATTCCGGCGCTTGAAACAAGCCATGCACTTGCCTATGCCGCCAAGCTTGCCCCCAGTCTTCCTAAAGACAAGTCAATCTTGGTTAACCTCTCGGGGCGTGGCGACAAAGACATGCATACCGTTGCACAGGCCTCTGGCCTGAAAATGTAAGCAGAGGCTCTCTTTGCGCTCTCTCTGCGTTTCCCCCGCTTCGGCACTGTAGTTTAAAAGGGAACCTCATTGGCATCGGCCCGGCTTTTAGAATGTTTCAAATCTTTGCAGTCGCAAGGGCGCAGGGCTCTTATTCCCTACGTTACGGCGGGTGACCCCTCGCCCAAGGATACCGTGGCTCTCATGCATGGCCTTGTCGCATCAGGCGCTGATGTGCTTGAGCTAGGCGTTCCCTTTTCTGACCCTATGGCCGATGGGCCGGTTATTCAGCGGTCAAGTGAGCGAGCATTGGCCCGCGGCGTTAGTCTTTTAGATTGCCTTGACTGGGTTCAGGCCTTTCGCCAGACCAATACCACCACCCCTGTGGTCCTTATGGGTTATGCCAACCCTATCGAACGCATGGGGGTCGATGCCTTTGTGACCAAGGCTGCAGCAGTGGGTGTAGATGGCGTTCTTGTGGTGGACTATCCACCCGAAGAAAGTGAGGCCTTTGCATCGGCCTTGCGTGCGCAGAATTTAGACCCTATTTTTCTCCTGGCGCCGACCTCGAGTTTGGAGCGCATTAAAAAAGTAGCCAGCCTTGCTGCCGGCTACTTGTACTATGTGTCGCTGAAGGGCGTTACCGGTGCGGGTCATCTTGATGTTGACCAAGTTGCCCAAAAGCTTCAGTCCATTCGCAGCTTTACGAGCCTGCCACTGGGTGTGGGTTTTGGTATCTCCGGACCTGATTCTGCTGTATCGGTGGGTCGACTTGCCGATGCCGTCGTTATCGGTAGCGCCTTGATTCGCGCCATCGAAGAGGCGTCCCGAGAGGGGCGCAATACGCTTGAAGCGGCTCAGCGCTTTCTGAAGCCTATTCGTCAGGCCCTTGATGCCATTGCTTAGTGTGGGTATGGCCTGGCTGATACTTTGTTCACGAAGGTTATGAAATGAGTTGGTTTGAAAAACTACTGCCACCGCGTATCCAGGCTCCTACTGAGGTGCGTCGTCGTGCAGTGCCCGAAGGGCTTTGGCTGAAGTGTCCCGCCTGTGATTCGGTCTTATATAAAACTGACCTTGAAAAGAATTTACAGGTCTGCCCGGGTTGCAATCACCATTTGCGCATTCGAGCGCGTCAGAGACTTGATGCCTTGCTTGACGCAGAGCCTCGCCAGGAACTTGGCCAAGAGGTGTCGCCCGTAGACACCTTGAAGTTTAAAGACAGTAGGCCTTATCCCGAGCGCCTCGCCGAGGCGCAGGCCTCGACGGGGGAGACCGATGCCCTGGTCGTTATGGCGGGTCAAATACTGGGTCGCCCCGTGGTTGTTGCCTGCTTTGAGTTTGAGTTCATGGGCGGGTCCATGGGGTCGGTGGTTGGTGAAAAATTTGCCCTTGGTGTCGAGGCGGCCATTGCTGCTCAGGTTCCGTTTGTCTCCTTTACCGCAAGTGGTGGTGCCCGCATGCAGGAGGGACTTTTTTCACTTCTTCAAATGGCTAAAACCACGGCCGCTATTCAAAAACTTGCCTCCGAGTCCCTTCCTTACATTTCTGTTCTAACAGATCCCACTATGGGCGGGGTCTCGGCTAGCTTTGCTTTTGTAGCCGATGTCGTCATTGCAGAACCCAAGGCACTCATTGGCTTTGCAGGCCCACGTGTGATTGAGCAGACGGTCCGAGAGAAGCTGCCGGAGGGTTTTCAGCGCGCTGAATTCTTGCTTGCAAAGGGTGCTGTCGACCGTATTGTTGATCGTCGCGAACTTCGACAAGAGATTGCCGACATTCTAGGGCTTCTTACTCAGCAACCCTCACTGGCGTTGTCCGCCAGCTAGTCAATAGGGTAGGAATGCACGATCGGCCAACGTCGCCGGGTTTGTCCCACTGGCTTGATCGTCTTACGGAGCGTCGCGGCAATCAAATTCGGCTTGGTCTTGATCGGCTCTTAAAAGTTGCACTCGCCATGGGCCTGCCGATGCAAGAGAACGATGTACGGCTTGAAGGCTTGGTGGTGACTGTTGGGGGAACCAATGGTAAGGGCTCAACCTGTGCGTTTCTAGAGTCCATTGCCTTGCAGTCTGGCTATCGTGTGACCTGTTACACATCGCCACATTTGTTTCGATTCCAAGAGCGGCTGCGACTTAATGGCCAGGAGGTTGATGACCAGGCTTGGGAGTTCGCCTTTGACAAGGTTGAGCAGGCGCGTCTTCAGGCCGATGGGGTTGACCTTAGCTTTTTTGAGGTCACCACCCTTGCTGCAATTTCGATTGTTCAGGGCCTCAAACCCGACCTGGCGATTTTTGAAATTGGCATGGGCGGACGGCTCGATGCGGTGAACTGCCTCTCAAGTGATGCGGCTGTCTTAACCTCGATCGATCTCGACCATCAGGCGTTTCTTGGGTCTACCCGCGAAAAAATTGCGTGGGAGAAGGGCCACATTGCTCGGTCAGGCTGCCCATTTATTCTGACAGACCCAAGCCCCCCCGAAGGTTTGCTCGCCTTGTTGGAAAAGAGAGGGGCAGACGTCTGGTGGGTCGGCCGTGATTTTGGCTATGAAGGCGACAAGATTCAGTGGCAGTGGTGGGGGCGCTCCGAGCGCCGCAGTGGTCTTGGTTATCCCGCATTGCGGGGAGTGAACCAGTTGTTGAACGCTTCAGCAGCGCTGGCCGCCTTGTCTTCCTTACGTCATCGGTTTGCCGTTCATCAGGGTGGTGTTCGGCAAGGTCTTGCACAGGTTAGCCTGCCAGGTCGCTTTCAGGTCTTGCCAGGTCAGCCTGCGGTGGTGCTCGATGTCGCGCATAACCCGCATGCGGCGGGTGTGCTTGCAGCCAATCTTGATCAGATGGGGTTTTTCCCAAAGACGTTTGCTGTGGTGGGTATGTTAGCCGACAAAGACGCCCAGGCCATTTTTGCTCGACTGGGTGGTCGTGTGGACTGTTGGTGCCTGGCATCGTTAAGCAGTCAGCAGGCAGGTGCGCGCGCTCGTTCGTCGCAAGAGTTACGTCCTTTCTGTGAGGCTGTGGTCGCAGGTCTTTCCGAGAGCGAGAGGCCCGTGGACCCGGTCATCATTTTAGAGTTCGATGATCCTGACCTGGCCTTGCGCTATGCCGCGGGCCAGACAAGCCCCAATGATAGAATAGTGGTGTTTGGTTCCTTCGTGACAGTGGCGCAGGCTTGGCCTCTGGCACGATCATTGGGGCAGGCCCCTCATCTTTCTTAAAGTAGCCTCGACGCGGTCCTTCATCATCATGGCACTTGAATTTGGCTCTAGCGATTCCTCTTCCAATAAGGCCACCTCGATTCAGGTGGACTACGACGAGGATCACCTACGCAAGGCTCGTTGGCGGCTCTTTGGAGCGGTTATTTTTGCTTGTTTTGTTGTTGCTGCCTCCGTTCATCTTCTGCTCGATGATCCACGACCGCTCTCGCACGACTTCACTGTCTTTATCTCAGAATCCAAAGATCTTGACACCGAGCCAGATTCGGACGCTGAGGAACCCAGACCTGACCAGGTCTTAGAGGCTGACCCCTACCGCGAGCTGTCCTCTTCTGCAAAGTCTGAGGTATCGTCCTCAGACTTTGCGTCAGGCAAGTGGTATGTGCAGGTCGGGTCGTATTCGAACCGTGGTGCTGCCGAGCAGATTCTTAAGAAAATTAGGACATCTGGCCAGTCAGCAACGGTGATCGTTGTTAAGACCCCTGAGGGTACACGGTACCGGGTTCGAGCGGGCCCGTATTCTGAGAAACAGGCTTGGGCCTACGAAAAGATTTCGCGATCAATGGGCTATAAGCCCTTGGTGATCAAACCTTAAGATGCCCGATCTCACCTGGATTGACTGGGTTTTCTTGGTGGTTACAGCCTCATCCACCTTGCTTGCGTTTCTTCGAGGGCTTGTCCACGAGGTCTTGGCCCTTGCGAGCTGGGTGGTTGCCTTCATTGCTGCAAGCCGGCTTGCCGGGTTTGCAGCCGAGCCATTACCTTATATTTTTACCGAGCCGGTCCGACTGGCCTTGGCCTTTGCAATTGTTTTTTTTATCACCTTATTTATTGGCCGCTTCGTATCCTACGCACTTAAAGAGCTTGTGGCGGTCTCGGGTGTGCAAGGCTTTAATCGCTTCCTTGGCGCCTTTTTTGGCTTTGGTCGTGGCTTGCTTATTATGTCGGTTTTGGCGGTTCTGGCCGCAATGACCTCGCTTCCATCTGACTCAGCCTGGCAAAACGCCTGGTCAAAGCCGGTGCTTGAACTTTCAGTAAAAACGCTTTCGACCTGGCTGCCGAGCTACCTGTCTGATCGCGTGGTTGTGGTTTCTTAGCTTTATTTTTCTGTAAGGGTCTCTCTATGTGTGGTGTCGTTGGCATTGTCTCGACTGGTCCCGTAAATCAGATGCTTTACGACGCCTTGTTGCTCTTGCAACACCGGGGCCAAGACGCAGCAGGCATAGCAACTGCGCAGGGTAAGCGCATTTTTCTTTCGCGAGGCAATGGCCTCGTACGTGATGTCTTTCGGACCCGCGACATGCGCAACCTGCTAGGTGAAATAGGTATTGGCCATGTGCGCTACCCAACTGCCGGTAGCGCCATGAGCGCTGAAGAGTCGCAGCCCTTTTATGTCAATGCACCTTTCGGTATTGTACTGGGTCATAACGGCAACCTTACCAATGCGGCAGAGCTTCAAGATGATATGTACCGCCGCGATCGTCGCCACATAAATACCGAGTCTGATTCCGAGGTCCTTCTTAATGTGCTTGCCCACGAGTTGCAGCGGGCGGTTACAGGTCTCACCTTAGATCCCGAGGCCGTTTTTACAGCCGTGGATGCACTTCATCAAAGGGCTCGTGGAGCGTACGCCTGCGTTGGCATGATTCCCGGCTTTGGCATTATTGGTTTTCGTGACCCTTATGGCATTCGGCCTCTTGTGCTTGGCCATCAGCTTGGCCCTCGCGGTATGGAGTACATGCTGGCCTCTGAGTCGGTGGCGCTCGAGGGCTTGGGTTTTCAGCTCGACAGAGACATTGCAGCGGGCGAGTGCATTGTTATTACAGAAGATGGTCAGGTTTTTTCAAAGGTCAGCCAGGCGGCAAAGCATGGCCTGCAACCCTGCGTTTTTGAGTATGTCTACTTTGCTCGTCCTGATTCGCTCATTGACGGAGTCTCTGTTTATGAGGCACGGCTCAGAATGGGCGAGACCTTGGCTGACCGTGTAAAGCAGGCCTTTCCTAAGGGCGATATTGATGTTGTGGTGCCTGTACCTGATTCAAGCCGGCCCGCTGCCATGCAGCTTGCCATGAAACTTGGTCTTTCGTATCGAGAGGGTTTCATCAAGAACCGGTATGTGGGGCGTACCTTCATCATGCCGGGCCAGGAGGTCCGGCGAAAGTCGGTTCGTCAAAAATTAAATGCCATGAGTTCCGAGTTTAAGGATAAGCGCGTGCTCATTGTCGACGATTCCATTGTGCGTGGAACCACCAGTCGCGAGATTGTCCAAATGGCACGTGAGTCGGGTGCTCGCGGTGTCGTTTTTGCCTCTGCAGCGCCACCTGTCCGTTTTCCAAACGTTTATGGTATTGATATGCCTACACGTAACGAGCTCATTGCCCATCATCGTAGCGATGAAGAAATCTGCCGGGCAATCGGCGCCGATGCGCTTGTTTACCAGGATATCCACGCTATGAAGGCCGACGTTCAGTCCTTTAATCCAAAGCTTACCGGCCTTGAGGCCTCATGTTTTGATGGGCATTACATTACGGGCGACGTCTCAAGCGAATTACTCGACAAACTTGAAACAGCCCGACGTCAGCAGGCAGAGGTAGCATGACCGATTCCAAAAAGCACTTGGGGTTTGAGACACGGGCTATTCGTGAGGGCACCATGCGCTCTTCCTTCGGTGAGCATTCCGAGGCACTTTATTTAAGCTCAAGCTTTGTCTTTGACGACGCAGAAGAGGCAGCCCGACGGTTTCAGAATATTGAGCCGGGCATGGTTTACAGCAGGTTTACCAATCCGTCTGTTCAGATGTTTGAACAAAGGCTTGCCTCGCTTGAAGAGGCTGAAGATTGCGTTGCAACGGCATCGGGTATGTCTGCCATTCTTGCCGTCTGCCTCGGGCTTCTTAAGTCAGGCGATGAAATTGTTACCACTGGAAGTCTATTTGGGGCAACCATTCAGCTTTTTGACAACTTCATGGTGAAGTTTGGTCTGAGCATTAAGTATGTGGACCTAACCAAGCCTGAAGAATGGCAGGCCGCGATTGGCCCAGCAACGAAGCTTTTCTACCTTGAGACACCGTCAAACCCCTTAACGCAGCTGGGCGATCTTCAAGCCATCGGAGCCATTGCCCGTAATGCGGGCGTGATTACGGTGGTGGACAATTGTTTCTGCACCCCTGCCATTCAGCAGCCGCTGCGCTTTCCTATTGATCTGGTTTTGCACTCGGCAACAAAGTACATTGACGGCCAAGGGCGTGTCTTGGGCGGTGCCGTTGCGGGACCTAAGGCACTTGTCGATCACGTGCGCGCGGTGGTTCGAACCTGTGGGCCTTCAATGTCGGCCTTCAATGCCTGGGTGCTTCACCGGTCTATGGAGACTCTCGCCCTGCGTATGAAGGCGCATAGCGAGTCGGCTTTGGCCCTGGCAACCTGGCTTGAGCAGCACCCGTCGGTTAGCCGCGTTTTTTATCCAGGCCTACCTTCTCATCCGCAGCATGCGCTTGCCATGCGTCAGCAGTCCAGTGGAGGCGCCATTGTCTCGTTTGAATTGAAAGCCAATGATGAAGTGCAGGCCCAAGAACGGGCTTTTCAACTGGTCAATGCTGTGAATATTTTTTCTCGCACGGGCAACCTTGGTGATACGCGTAGCATCATTACGCACCCCGCATCGACCACGCATGGGCGCATATCAGAAGAGGCTCGGGCACGCGCGGGTATTCGTCAGTCGCTCATACGTTTAGCTGTTGGACTGGAGAACATTGAGGATCTTAAGGCGGATCTTAGCCAGGGGCTCTAGACCCTTCGCCTGGCGAGCAAGTGAGCCCATGCTGCGTCCATGCCCAAGCCCAGACTGTGAATATCGCAGATCTAATCTTGGGTTCTTATCAGCGATACGGTCCGGTCTTCTCCGCCTTAGTCCTTTCGTAACCCTTATTATTTTTGGTCTCGTTGGCTGCGCGGTGTCCCCTACTGAACGACGCTCGGGCAGCAGGATTGTGATCGCGGAGTCCCGGGCAGAGCAAACACAAAAGGGGCTCTCGGATCTTGCCATTCATGCCATTGGTCTAGTGGGTGTGCCTTATAAGTGGGGTGGTAATACACCGGCCGGTGGTTTTGACTGCAGTGGCCTAGTTGTTTACGTGGCTTACCGCGCGAAAGGCTTGAAGCTTCCGCGAACCGTGGCCGAAATGAGCCGGTACGGCCAAGACGTTGACACGGACCAACGTCTTCCCGGCGACCTTATTTTCTTTAATACCACTGGCCATCCGTTTTCACACGTTGGTATTTATGTGGGCAAGAACCGTTTTGTACACGCGCCCAACGAGGGAGGCACGGTTCGTATTGAGTCTTTGTTGTCGTCGTACTGGGCGCCTCGACTGACAAGTATTCGGCGCCTTGCTACCCCTTAAGCTTACTGCTGCTTTTTCTGATCAGGCTTTTCTTTGTCGTTAATAAGGTAAGAGTCTGCAGAATAGCGTGGCCCTTTGAGAATAAGCACAAACACACAACCAATGCTCACTGTGACCACCATGGTGATAAAAAAAACAAAACCACCTAGCAGCGCATATTCGGCAAGAAGGGTCTGCGATGCAATCTCGGTATCAGAGCCCTGACGCGGCCAGATTCGAATAAGCCACCAGCCCAGGCCGAAGGCAAGTGTTACGGCAAGGCTTACTTTAGGTAG
>JALRJP010000011.1:17944-30772 GCA_023261135.1 Burkholderiaceae bacterium
CATTCACCGCCTCGGCAATGGCAAGGCATGCGGTTAGCCCTGGCGATTCAATTCCGAACAAGTTAATCAGTCCTGCGAGGCCGTGATGCATTTGGCTCTGCAGATCAAAATCAGCCGCGGGCGTCTTGGCATCTTGGGTTAGTTTTGGACGAATGCCCGAGTAGCCTGGCTGAAGGCGTTCCGGTTTAAGACCTGGCCACCAGCGCTGAATGGAGGCTGCAAACCCAGCCAGTTGTTGGCTGTTGACTGCGTAGTTTAGGTTCGCATGCGTTGAGCCCGGGCAGCGCTTGGGGTCGGCAGGACCAAGCCATTCAACATCGGGGCCGAACTGAGCCTCTCCTGCAATATTAAGCGTAAGGTGTGTGCCCAGGCCACCTGGAACTGGGGCTGGGTAAACCAGGTGCTTAAACGGGTGAGCCCCTGTTAGGCTTGCGTAGTTGCCCTTCGCGAAATGAACTACAGGGATGTGCTTCGGGTCAAGCCCTTCAATGCGATGGGCGACCGCGTCGGCATCAAGGCCTGCCGCATTCACCAGCAGTCGACAGCTGATTTTGTGGCTCTCCGAAGGCCCAAGCGCAATGTCTAATTGCCAGCCTTGGGATGCCTCGGCACCCATGGCACGGGCTGCAACAAAGCAGCTTTGGGTGACGACGTTGCCGCCGGCTTTTTCAATGTCGCCCTCAAGGGCAAGCATCAGTTGGTGAACATCCACAATGCCCGTGGAGGGGCTAAACAAAGCATGGCTTGCATAAACCTCGGGCTCTATAGCCTTGAGCTCAGCCTGCGAAAGCCAGCGTAAATTGGTGACCCCGGAGTTTTCCGCACGTGAGGCAATGGTACGAAGCGCAGTCTCATCCTCGCTTTGACCCACAATCAGTTTGCCCAGTTGCTTGTAAGCGACCTGATGACTTTGGCAAAAGGCGTAAAGAAGTTCGCGGCCCCGTACGCACCAGTTGGCCTTATTTGAACCCGGCGGGTAATAAATACCTGCATGAATAACCCCGCTATTTCTTGAACTGGTACCCATGCCATGCCGAGTCTGCGATTCAATCACTAGGGTCTCAAGCCCGGATATGGCAAGTGCCCGGCCGATGGCTAGACCTACAACGCCTGCACCCACCACAACGGCATCAAGGTCCAATGCCCTACCAGTCAATTAGACCCCCCTGATAGTCAATAAACCATGCCTGCGGGCGTGCCTCGAGTTCATTGATTGCTTTAAGCAGCCCAGCTACGGCGTCTGTAGCCGAGACGGTAGTATGCCCAGACTGAAAGGGGGCTGAGAGTTTGGAGGGTACAGTGCCCGGCTGCATGGCAACAAATACCGCGTCAGGACGTGTACGATGCGATTCAACGGCAGCGGTTTGTAAAAGCATATTGCCGGCAGCTTTTGAAGCGCGATAGCCATACCAGCCGCCCAGCTTGTTGTCCGACAGGCTGCCCACTCGGGCTGAAAGCACCGCGAAAAGGCAGCGTCCCTGACGTGGTAGCAGTTCAATAAAGTGTTTAAGAATCAGGGCCCGTCCGATTGCATTGATTTCAAAGGCGCGGGCTAACTGTGCAGCGTTCAAGGCGGTCAGTCTTTTTTCGGGGCCTTTGCCGTCGATGGTCAACGCCCCGGTTGCGTCAACAATAATGGAATAAGGTCCCTTACTTTTTTCTTCGGCAGCCGCTTGCGCAATACTTTCTTCACTTTCTAGGGCAAAGCCTGCATGGCTTGTTCGGCTTACGGTCACTACCTGGCTGCAGCCTTCGCAGTCTTGAAGTGCCTGAACGAAAGCCGAACCCAGCGTACCCGTGCTTCCGAGAACCAGTGCCTTAAAAGGCTGTGAAAGACTAGGAAGCCTTTGGGCCCGTGGGGTAGAAGAGGGGGTTGAAGACGAGCTGTCGTTCATGATGGCCCTATTGTAGGAGCTGTTTTAGCTAGTGAAAGTCGCGTGAGCTGCTGGCAAGTTCACCCAGGCGTTGGGCTAACAACGACGTATGGTCCTCCACCCTTAGGGCAACTAGGTTCATGACCTGACCAGGCGCATCGCTCGCAATAGTCTGGTCACGCTGCCAGCGACCGTAGGCGGTAAGAAGCCGGCCATGAAGGACGGCTTGTTTGTACTTTCTAAGGACGTCGGGCCAGATAATTAAATTAATACTCCCTGTTTCGTCTTCCAGGGTAATGAAGACCACACCTTTGGCTGTTCCAGGTCGCTGGCGATGGGTGACAAGGCCACTGGCTCTTGCGAGTTGTTGATGCGCAAGCTTACGCAGTTCAATAGCGGGCCTGCTTTGAAAACGTTCTTGAAGTTCTGTACGTAACAGGGCAAGCGGATGACGTCCTAGGCTCAGTCCTAGGCTTGCATAGTCGGCAACAAGATTCTGGGCCTCGGTGGGTGTGGGCAGTAGATCATTGTTTAGCGGGCCTTGCTCCCAAATAGCATCGTGTAATACCCCTGGAAGTTGTTCATAGCCTGTGGCTAGCCAGTGGGCCTGGTGTCGGTCTTTGGCGAGGCCTGTAAGAGCGCCGGCTGCGGCTAGGGCCTGAAGGTCGGGTCGTGAGAGTTGTGCGCGTTTCGCTAGGTCATCGACCGAGTGAAACGGCTGGCGGTCTCGGGTCTGCACAATACGATGCATGGCCTCTTGGGTTAAATGGGCGACCTGATGAAGGCCAAGACGCACAGCCCATTGGCCTGAAGGGTTCACTGTGTAATCAGCAGAGTCTTCATGGCTACAGTCTGCTGCCTGATGAATAGCTTGGCTTTGAATGGGTTCAAGGCTTGTAAAGACCTGGCTGCTTTGTACATTCACAGAACGTACTTCCACCCCATGGCTGCGTGCATCGCGAACCAATTGCGCCGGCGCATAAAACCCCATGGGCTGGGCATTGAGTAAGGCTGCTAAAAAAGCATCGGGGTGATGGCACTTTAGCCAGCAACTGACATAGACCAGTAGAGCAAAGCTTGCAGCATGGGATTCTGGAAAGCCGTACTCACCAAAGCCTTGAATCTGGGCAAAGACGCGTTCGGCAAAGTCTCGGCTATAGCCGCGGCTGAGCATGCCATCAACGAGTTTCTCTTGAAAAGGGCCCAGGCTGCCACGTCGACGCCAGGCGGCCATAGCGCGCCTAAGTTGGTCAGCCTCACCAGCCGTGAATCCTGCAGCAAGAATGGCTAACTGCATGACTTGCTCTTGAAAAATAGGCACGCCCAGCGTGCGCTCTAAGGCTTGTTTAACCGATGGGCTTGGGTAGTCCACAGGTTCAAGACCCTGACGTCGTCGCAGGTAGGGATGCACCATACCACCTTGAATAGGGCCCGGTCGCACAATGGCTACTTCAATCACCAGGTCGTAAAAACATTGGGGCTGAAGACGCGGCAACATACTCATCTGGGCGCGCGACTCGATTTGAAAAACGCCAAGCGTGTCGGCGGCAGAGATCATGGCGTAGGTGGCGGGATCCTCGGCAGGGATGTCTTGTATGGCCATGGGTTGCGTGCCCAAAGGCTTTTCCGGGCATTGCTTTTGCCCCACGAAGACCAGGGCATGGGCAATGGCTGAAAGCATGCCCAAGGCAAGCACATCCACCTTCAGGAGGCCCAGGGCATCAATATCGTCTTTATCCCACTGAATAACACTACGCTCGGCCATGCTGGCATTTTCGGTAGGAACAAGATCATGCAGGCTGTGGCGTGCAATCACAAAGCCACCCACATGCTGCGAGAGGTGGCGCGGAAAGCCCATAAGCTGGCTGCTTAAGGCTGCCCATTGTTCAAGCCTGGCATCGCTGGGAATATTGAACTGGCTTACAGATTCAGGCGTTAATTCTTTTGCGCCTTTAATTAGATGAGACCGAGCAAGTCCTTGGGTAAGGCTTTCTTTTAAGCCTTCCGTGCAAATTTTTTTACCATCCCACCAGCTACGGCCTTTGGCGGCTAGATCGACAAAAAAGGGATCAATACCAAGCGCCTTACCGCTATCACGAAGGGCTGAACGAGGCCGATAACGCACCAAAGCCGCAGCAAGCGCTGCGCGCTCGCGGCCGTATTTGCTGTATATGTACTGAATAACTTCTTCGCGGCGGTGGTGCTCAAAGTCAACATCAATATCGGGTGGTTCATTACGTTCTTTGGAAATGAAACGCTCAAAGAGCATATTCATACGCGCAGGGTCTACTTCGGTAATGCCCAGGCAATAACAGACCGCGGAATTTGCTGCCGAGCCACGCCCTTGGCAAAGAATGCCGCGTGAGCGGGCAAAGGCCACAATGTCGTAGACCGTTAAAAAGTAGGGCTCGTACTGAAGTTCATGAATGAGTTCAAGCTCGTGTTCAATTTGTTTTCGAACCTCTGCGGGCAGGCCGTGAGGGTAGCTTGATTCGGGGTAGCGTCGACGAATACCGTCTTCGGTGAGATGACGAAGCCATTGCCGGGGCGTGAGCCCGACCGGAACAATTTCATCGGGGTATTCGTAGCGCAGTTCATCGAGCGAAAAGTTGCATGCATCTGCCAGTGCAAGGCCTGCATCTCTTAGGGCCTGGGGGTAAAGCTGCGCGATTCGGTGGCGTGGCCGAAGGTATTGTTCGGCATTGACCGCCAGTCTTTGGCCAAGCTTGGTAATGGGTTCGCCAAGACGAATGGCGGTAAGCATGTCGGCAAGGGGCTTGTCTTTACGCCGGTGCATAACCACATCGCCAACGGCCACCAAGGGCAGTCGAAGCAAACCGGCAAGCGTTTCGAGCTCATAAAGCCAGTGTTTGTCGTCGGCCTTGAGATGGCGAGCATAGCCTAGAGCCAGTGCCTCACCCCAGAGGCTTTTAAGCCATTGGCCCGGACTTAAAAGTGCCTGTGCTGTTGCGGGGACATTTGTGTCTAGGGCTTGGCTAGGTATTTTTAGGGAAAGCCTTTTTATTGGCTTTGATTCAATGCCATCGGGCGTTGAGCTTTTTGTATGAGAAAGCTGAGGCGTCCAGACAGCCAGTGTATTTGCTAGGCCAAGGCCTTTCAGTTGCTCGCGTTTGATGCAATAACTGCCCTTACTACTTGCCTGACGTGACAGGCTAATGAGCCTACAGAGTTCCCGCCAGCCTTCGCGGTTTTTAACAAGCAGGGTGAGCCGTCCTGGCAGGTCTTCCAGTTCAAACTGACTTGCATGAATAAGTTTGAAGTGAAGTGCTTTGGCGGCTAAGTGAGCACGAACAGAGCCACTGACGCTGGCCTCGTCGCCCAAGGCAAGGGCTTTGTAGCCCAGGGCATGGGCACGGGCAATCAGGTCTTCGGGATGTGAGGCCGCCTTAAGAAAACTAAAATTCGACCGGCAGACCAGTTCGGCATAGTCCATGTCGGGTGCATTAAAAGGGCTGAGTTAAAAGAGGGGAGGAGAGGTCATAAGGAAGAGGTCTTAGGGAGGGAGTCTTAAGGAACCTAACCAAAGAAACCGTGCAAGAACCAGTGATGACCTGGCGTGCGGTAGACCCAGACCATTTGTTGTTGGTTTGTCTGAGCAACGAAGTAGTCGCGCTGCACGGGGTCTTCCGACCACCACTCCGCCTCAATGCGCTCAGGGCCTAAGACAAGTTCAAGCTTCTGACCTTGGTAATGGGGCCGGTGGTTCTGCACCTGTAGTGCAAGGGGTAATTCTAAAAGCCAGCTCGGTCGAAGAAGGTTGGTGGCAGAGGCTGCATTTTTGTTCGGAGGGCCCCATTTATTTTTAAGTTCAACTGAATTAAGCCGCATGGCCTCTTCGGGTCTGTGGCTGTTTTGCAGTTCGGGGCTAACCAAGACTTTGGGGCCAAGACGGCTGTAAAGACGTTCAGCAAGGCTTTCTAGGTTTTCAGATGCGCTCATGGGTCCTGGGAAAAGATTTTCTGACTGATTGAGAATAGGTTCTGAGCCAAGAACTTCTAGCCCAATGCTGTGTACCGTTTGCTGCAGTGGTTGATGCTGGAGCTTTTCTTGTAAGAGTGTTTGTAGCTGCACAAGATCTTGACTGGGCTGGCTTAACTGCAGCCTAAAAGTTTGTTGGGTCTGTCGCCCCTGGCGCAGAATGAACTGGGCTTGAGTGAGGCCCTGTTGCTTTGATTTAAGCCAGCTCAAGGCTTCGTACAAAAGAGGTTCACTGGCTTTGGCTAACAGGCTGCATGAGTCGGTGGGCACAGTAAAGTCCCGCCATTGAAGAAAATGTTCAACCGGCTTAAGAGGCTCGCGTGGGTCTGCAACATAACCCATGGCCTGATCGATGGCCTTTAATACGGCAGGACCTCGCTGGCCTAACCTCTGAGCAAGGCCTTGCCGTGGCAGCTTAAGCAGGCCGCCTAAGTCATGTATGCCAATGGATCTTAAAAAGGCTGTGCAGCATTGAAGTTCATGAAGGGCCTGAAGAGGCAGCCTTGCCAGAAGCCGTTCAAGGCCTTGCAGGCTTAGGGCTTGAGCCTGATTGGGCCAGGGCTTGTTTCTGAACTGTTGGTAACAGGCAAGCCATTCGGCAGCCCGAGGGGTTGGAGCGTGAGCAAAGAAAACAAGGGTGTTTGTGCCTGCGTCCTCAAGCCTGTGAAGGCCTTGCACCAGCTGGCTTTTAAGTTGACTAAGCCCACCCCAAAGCCGCAGGCATCGGCTGACTTCAAGAAGAATACCGTTACCGGATTGTGCAAGGCAGGCTTCGGGCGTGAACTGCAGGGCCCATTGACCAGTGCGTTCGATCTGCTGCCTTGCAAGACTGTTAACGGGATTCTGCGGCGCCGACGGGTTGATGGAACTTGGTGGAAAGAGGCAGGCGATCCAGAGCATGGCCAATGCCTAGCATTTGAGAGGTTTGAAAAGGGGGGTGTGCAAGAGGGAGATTGACTAGAATAGGGTCGAGCTGCACAGGCCCCCGCCGTTTAATGATTTGTATGCCAAGCCCTGGGTATTGACGCGGTAAAAGACAGAGCCTGAGAGGCGCTGGCGAAGAATTGTTTTGTGCTGCCCAAGGACGAAACAAAAAGACAGGGCCTTGGGCTGTGCGTGAGGCCAGTTGAAACCGGCGTAATGAGGCCTGGGCACTGGGCTCGTCAAGCCAGGCTAGAAGGGCACCAAAGGCATTGGAGCGTAAGGTTTGTTCGAAGGCCCAGAGACGGTCGGCCGTGTTGCGGGTGCGCACAATAAGAATGGATTCGGCCGCGAGCCCCAGCCCGGAAAGCGCCGGGGCATAAGGCATACAAGGAGGCGCCAAAAAAACAATTTTCTTTTTCTGCTGGGCCAGCCGACCAAGTGCAGGAGCAAGCAGGCGCATTTCACCAATACCCAAGGCGCGAACCAGTAGTTCGGTGAGGCAGCCTTTGGGCCAGCCATAACCGGGCAGCTGCTGGTTTAGTTTGGTGTGGCCTGTGGCAATGCTGGCCTCTTGGCCGGGCGCAAGACCTGTACCGCTTAGACTTGCCGCCCGCCAGAGCCGCGGCTGTTCATTAAGCAGTTGATGAATAGCCTCGTGCTTCATGTGGAAGATGACTTGGTGCCGTTTAAGGCGAGTTCAAGGAAAAGGGGAAAGCCTTGGCCCTAAAGCCCTGACTTGGGGTTACGAATAACCCCTACAGCCAGGCCTTCGATGGCTAAGAAGTCTTGGCTGGGGTCCACCACAATAGGCTCGAAGTCTGGGTTCTCGGGGAGCAACATAATTTTTTTGCCCTGGCGTTTAAACCGTTTTACGGTGACGTCTTCTTCAAGGCGTGCCACCACAATTTGACCGTCGCGAGTTTCAGAAAGCCCACCGGAAAGACGCTTCACGGCCAAGAGGTCGTCGTGAAGAATGCCGGCGTCACGCATGCTCATGCCGCGTACCTTTAGAAGGTAATCGGGGGTCATGGGAAAGAGTTGGGGGTCGATTTGATACTGTGCCTCAAGGTGCTCCTGGGCCAGAATGGGTGAACCTGCTGCCACCCGTCCAACCAAAGGAATGCTCAGCTGTTCGGCAAGGCTTTCGGCTGTGCTGATTAATTGTGCAGTGGTGCTACTGCGCTTTGCGTTCGAGGTGAGACGAATACTGCGTGAGGCCCCGGGAACCATGGAAATGGCCCCTTTTTTAGCCAGTGCTTTTAAGTGCGTCTCGGCGGCATTGGGCGATTTAAAGCCCAGGGCTGAACAAATTTCAAGCCTGGTCGGGGGGAAACCCGTATCTTCGATATGCTTAGCAATAAAACAAAGGATTTCGTGTTGGCGTTCGGTAAGAAGCTGCATGTATACCCTTTCAGTGCTGTTTTTTTATACAGTACTTCTTCCTGATCTTTTTCGCAACTTCTTTCTGTTCTTTCTTAATTGATTGCTTCTTTTATGCCTCCAGTTCTCGGCCCCTCTTCTGACCTATCGCCGCAGTCTTCGAATGGGCAGTTTGTCTTTTTTGAGCGTTTACCTGTATCGGCTTTCACGATTGTTATGGGTTTTTCTGGCCTTGCGCTTGTATGGGTTAAGGTTTATCGAATTTCTTGGCTGCCCGAGTTTTCTCAGTTCATGGCAAATGCCATCGGCTTGCTGGGATTTATCTTGTTTGTCTTGTTTATGTTCTTTTATTTGACGAAATGGGTTCGTTATCCTGACTTGGTTCGGGCGGAATGGCTTCATCCCGTCAAATCTTCTTTTTTTGCTACGGTGCCTGTTTCATTGGCTCTTTTGGCCACAGTTGCTGTTGGGCAGTTTGCCCCATTGGCGTTGCCCTTTTGGGCTCTGGGTGCTGTATTGCAGGTCTTCGTGATGATTTTGGTACTCAATGCCTGGATTCACCGAGAGGCCTTGCAACCTGCGCATGCAAGTCCAGTCTGGTTTATTCCAGCTGTTGCTAATGTTGTTATTCCTTTAGCTGGCGTTCCTTTAGGCTATCTTGAGCTCTCGTGGTGGTTTTTTGCTGTGGGGATGCTTTTTTGGGGTGTTTTACTAACTCTGGTTCTGGCAAGGCTTCTTTTTGTTCAGCCATCGTTTCCTGAGTCACTTGTTCCTACGTTTTGTATTTTTCTTGCTCCGCCAGCGGTTGGATTGGTTTCGTGGGTGTTACTTACCAAACAATATGCTGATGGTCGATCTTTGGATGTTGTTGGGCAACTTTTGTTTGGAATCGCAATCTTTTTTGCGATTTTTCTTTTAAGCCAAACGCGTCGTTTCGCTCAACTCCCTTTTTATTTGTCGTGGTGGGCCTTTTCTTTTCCAACGGCTGCCTTTGCAATGGCTTGTTTAATTTACTTGGGTTTTACAACCCACCCAGCAATGACAGCTTTAGCAGCCACCTCTGTAGCTTTGACAACAGTTCTTATTATTTGGCTTTTTTTAAGAACAGCCTGGGCTATTCTTAAAAGAGACCCCAAGCTTATTGAGTAACTTTTTGCATTGCATTTACATGCCAGCGTAGTTTGGTCCTCCGCCCCCTTCTGGACTTATCCAGACTATGTTCTGGCTGGGATCTTTAATGTCACAGGTTTTACAGTGGATGCAGTTTTGAGCATTAATTTTTAATGCTGCTCCTTGGCTTGCCCTTGTTGTTGGCTGCCCATTGGCGTCAAGGTATTCATAGACTCCCGCCGGGCAGTATCGAGCCTCTGGGCCCGCGTAGCGGGTTAGGTTCAAAGCAACAGGAATTGTTTCGTCCTTAAGGGTTAAATGAGTCGGTTGATTCTCTGTATGGTTTGTATTCGATAGAAAGACAGAGGACAAACGATCAAAAGTTAATGTGCCGTCGGGCTTGGGATAATGAATCGCCTGATGTTGATCAGAGGGCTCTAGGTAAAGATGGTCTGCTTTTTTATTGTGGAGCGTGAAAGGTGCGTTCCCTCTGAAAAGCGTCTGGTCAATACCTACAAGCAAACTACCAAGCCACAGGCCTTTATTCATCGCAGGCTTGAAGTTTCGGGCACGATAAAGTTCTTTGTGGAGCCAACTCTCTTTAAATCTTTGGGGGTAGCTGGCCAAGAGGCGATTTGTCGAGCCCTTTTCGATGGCGTCAATACAAGCCTCTGCGGCAAGCATGCCCGATTTAATTGCAGCATGGCTTCCTTTAATGCGAGAGGCATTTAGAAACCCGGCCTCGCAACCAATAAGTGCTCCTCCGGGAAATATGAGCTTTGGCAGGCTATTTAACCCTCCGGCTGTGATTGCCCGAGCACCGTAACCAATGCGTTGACCTCCTTCGAGCATAGGGCGAATAGCTGGGTGAGTTTTGAGTCTCTGGAACTCTTCGAAGGGCGATAGCCAAGGATTTTTGTAGTTGAGGCCAACGACGAGGCCTATAGAAATCTGGTTGTTTTTTAGGTGGTACAAAAAAGACCCGCCATAGGTTGTGGACTCCAAGGGCCATCCTGCAGTGTGGATGACAAGGCCCGGTTGAGATTTTTCTTCCGGTACCTGCCATAGCTCTTTAATACCGATTCCGTAACTCTGTGGGTCCGAGTGCGTTTCAAGCTTAAAACGATCCAGCAGCTGTCGGCCTAGCTGCCCTCGTGCACCCTCAGCAAAAAGCGTGTACTTCGCATGCAACTCAATACCTGACTGAAACTGGTTGGTTGGCTCCCCGTCCTTTCCCACGCCCATAGCCCCCGTTGCCACGCCACAGACCTCTTGATCGTGGTTGTAAAGTATTTCTGTAGCGGCAAAACCCGGATAGATATCGACACCAAGAGCCTCAGCCTGTTGACCCAGCCACTTCACAAGGTTGCTTAAGCTTGTTGCGTAATTCCCGTGGTTCTGGAAGCAGTTGGGAAGTAAAAGATTGGGCAGCCTGATATGGCTTTTTTCGGAGAGAAATAAGAATTGGTCTTCTGTGACTGGGGTCTCGAGCGGAGCGCCCATTTCACGCCACTTGGGTAAAAGCTCGCTTAAGGCAATAGGGTCAACAATTGCCCCAGATAAAATATGCCCACCAACTTCTGCGGCTTTTTCAACCACGCAGACCGAGACTTCTTGGCCCTTGGCTTGGGCTAACTGTTTTGCCCGAATCGCTGCAGCTAAACCGGCTGGACCGGCGCCTACCACAACAATGTCGAAGTCAACAGCATCTCGTTGCATGGCAATCCTCTACACTACACGATGTGTTCATTTTAACTGGCCTTTGATACGGGATAAATTCAAGCCAGACTGACAAATATTTTGGTGGAGTCGACGGGAGTTTCGAATGAATAAAATTTACCCAAGCGCACATGCTGCGCTTCATGATGTTCTTAAAGACAACTTAACCCTTGCGGTTGGAGGCTTTGGCCTGTGTGGTATTCCCGAGGCCCTCATTGATGCGATTCGAGAGCTTGGAGCGAAGAATCTCACTGCAATTAGCAATAATGCGGGTATCGATGACAAGGGTTTAGGAATTCTTCTTAGGTCTCGACAAATCAAGAAGATGATCTCCTCGTATGTGGGAGAGAACAAAGAGTTTGAGCGTCAGTATTTAGCGGGTGAACTTGAGTTGGAATTCACACCTCAAGGCACCTTGGCTGAAAAACTTCGTGCGGGTGGTTGTGGTATTCCTGCTTTCTTTACTAAAACAGGTGTGGGCACGATTGTTGCTGAAGGTAAAGAGATTCGTGAGTTTGATGGTGAGAAGTATGTGATGGAGCGTTCCTTGGTGGCTGACGTTGCTTTGGTAAAAGCATGGAAGGCTGATAAGGCGGGTAACTTGGTTTATCGCCACACAGCGCGTAACTTCAATCCAATGTGCGCCATGGCTGGCAAGATCACGGTGGTTGAGGTCGAAGAAATTGTTGAGAACGGCACATTTGAGCCTGCTGATGTTCATACGCCAAGTATTTATGTACATCGCATCGTATTGAACAAGAACCCAGAGAAGCGCATTGAACAGCGCACTGTTAGCAAGGCTTAAGGAGTAAGAATCATGGCATGGAATCGTGATGAGATGGCTGCACGCGCAGCAAAAGAATTAAGAGATGGTTTTTATGTGAACCTAGGGATTGGCTTGCCAACTTTGGTGGCTAATCATGTACCAGCTGATATTGAAGTTTGGCTTCAATCAGAAAACGGTTTATTGGGTATTGGTCCATTTCCAACTGAAGACAAAGTTGATGCAGACTTAATTAACGCTGGTAAGCAAACAATTACTACTTTGCCTGGTTCAGCTATTTTTTCATCAGCTGACTCATTTGGCATGATCCGTGGTGGCAAGATCAATATTGCTATCTTGGGTGCTATGCAAGTAAGTGAAAAGGGCGATCTTGCAAACTGGATGATTCCTGGCAAGATGGTTAAAGGCATGGGCGGTGCAATGGACTTGGTTGCAGGTGTAAAGCATGTGGTGGTATTGATGGAACATGTGGCCAAGAAAAAAGATGGCACAGAAGACATCAAAATTTTGCCTAATTGCACATTGCCATTAACTGGTGTGGGTGTGGTGAATCGCATCATCACTGATTTGGCTGTGATTGATGTGACACCGCAGGGCATGAAACTCATTGAGTTAGCGCCTGGCGTCACTAAAGAAGAAGTTGTTTCTAAAACTGGTTGCAAGTTAGATACAAGCGCAGTTTAATTAAACAATGAAACCTGCTCATCACGCCTCTCATTTGCATGCGCACAAGAGGGGTGATGCGCAGCATCTGCATTACCGTGAGTCTCATCAAACAGGCATTTTGTTAACGGCCTTATTACTCACATTCACATTTGCAGGTATTGAAGCTTTTGCAGGTTTTTGGGCCAACTCTTTAGCCTTAATTTCTGATGCCGGGCACATGGTCACCGATGCAGCATCTTTGGGTTTGGCTCTGCTCGCACAAATTATTGCAAGAAGACCGCCATCAGTGAAGAACTCCTTTGGTTTTGGCAGGGCGGAATCTTTGGCTGCTTTCATCAATGGTTTAGCCATGTTGGCTTTGGTGGTTTGGAT
>JALRJP010000120.1 GCA_023261135.1 Burkholderiaceae bacterium
GATTTCAAGCTTTGGCAAAACCTTTCATGTCACAGGCTGGAAGTTAGGCGCCTGTGTGGCGCCTGCTGCGTTAACCCAAGAGTTCCGTAAGGTGCATCAGTTCAATGTCTTCACGGTGAACACACCTATGCAGCATGGGGTGGCCAGTTACATGGCGAACCCAGAAACTTACGAAAGCCTGCCCGCCTTCTATGGTGCAAAGCGCGACCGTTTTCGGCAGGGTATGCAGTCCACGGCCTTTGAGTTGCTTGACTGCCAGGGCAGCTTCTTCCAGTGCGCGCGTTACGACGGCTTGCGTATTGCCGAGCGTAACTTAAATGAATACGACTTCTGTGTTTGGCTTACGGAAGAAATCGGTGTGGCTGCTATTCCCTTGTCGGTGTTTTATTCCAAAGGCTTCGAGCAGACCACCATTCGATTCTGTTTTGCCAAACAGGAAGCCACCTTGGATGAGGCTATAAAGAGGTTACAGCGGCTGGGGTAGGGCGCTAGTTCTTAAACGGATTTTTTATTCGCAGCTTTTGGTTTATGACTTGACCATTCTGCATATCCTCTGAGAAAAGCGTTTTGCACTCGGACTCAAGCGCAGAAGCAACAATGAGTGCGTCGTAAAACCCCAGTTGATATCGCTCGCAGAGCTCTAGGCCAAGCGCGTTCACAGGAGTAGTTAGTGGATGAACAAGGCAGAATTTTTGAATGGTCCAGAGAATGTCGCGCACCTCGGAATGGGGCATTTTAAGCTTGCGTAGACAGACTGCTGCCAGTTCGTTTAAGACCTGAACACTTATATTGCCGCCGCTCTTAATCAAGTCAGTCGCCCTATCTGCTTTTGAGGAATCCTCTGAAAGCAGATACAGCAAAACGTTCGTGTCCAAGAAAACTTTAGTCGCGGGCATTGGCCTTAAGACGGTCGAACTTAAAGTTTTCGGGGAGTCGGCCTCGGAATTGTTTCAGGCGCAAAAGCAGCTCTTTTTCTGTTGCCGCACGCGCAACCTCAAACGTTCTCTCGGCGGCAACCTGAATTTCTATGGCATCGCCTTCCTTAAGGTTGAGTGCCTCAACCACGCTCGCGGGAAGTCGCACGGCCAGGCTGTTACCCCATTTTGAAACTTGCATACATGCCTCACTTTAGAAAACCTAGGATCGGCTCAATGATATACAGAAAAGTAGTTGTATATCAATTTCTCCAATATGCTTTGTTTTTAGAAATCAGCGTTCGTCGGGAACGGTGACTCGTGTTCCAGGTGTCTGGTGAACGCCCAGGCTTCGACTTTCCATGCGGCTGGCTGGCTTGTGTAAACCAGGTGATTCACGCCTGCATTTGGGATATCCCAGGTGCGCTTGGCATCAATTAATGTACGCGTGGCCTCGCGGTAGATCATGTCGAGCACCCCGCCGTGGGTGAAACAAATGACTGTTTCGCCGGCATGCTTAGCGAGAAGGAGGGCCAGTAAGGACTGCACACGCGTACGAAGGTCGGTCAGGCTCTCGCCGCCTGGCGGCTGGAAATTAGGCTTGCGTTCATTAATCATCCGCGACTCAACGGGCATCTGAGCCTCGAGCTCAGGGTAGGTCATGCCTTGAATGGAACCGAAATGCCGTTCCTGAAGTGCCTCAAGCGGCGTAATGGGCTTGCTTAGGAAGTTTGCCAAAGGCGCTGCTGTATTAACGGCACGTTGCAGTGGGCTTGAGTAGATGACCGAACATTGGGTCAGTTGATCAAGCTCGGAACTAGACTGCCGAACAAAGTGACAAAGCCTCTCCGCCTGTTCGCGCCCTTCGGCATTAAGCGGAATATCGGTCTGACCTTGAATGCGCCGCTCTTGATTCCAGTCGGTCTGACTGTGGCGGATAAAGAAGATCTGCGTTATGACCATATTGAGTTAGGCTATGTGAACTGCGGAAAGTAGTGCATTCAGTTTTTTTACGATGTTCGTGATGTGGAAAGGATGGTTTGGATTTGGGGACTTATTTATCGCTTCCTGCGTTAGCATTAATTGCATCGGGCGCAATGCTTGGCGCCATTCTTCGTTGGTGGCTAGGGCTAGCTTTGAACCAACACTTTACAGTCTTACATCAGTTGCCCTTGGGAACCCTTGCCGCGAATTTTTTGGGGGGGATGATTATTGGAATGGTGCTCGGTCTCATGCAGCTTACAGATTCTTTTTCGTCGGAATGGAGGCTATTTCTGATGACAGGATTTTTAGGTAGTTTGACGACCTTTTCAACCTTTTCAGCTGAAGTGATCACCTTGATACAAACAGGTAGGCTTCTAGCGGGTGTTCTCTGGATCGGTGTGCACGTGATTGGCACCTTGACTTTAACTTGGTTAGGCATGGCCTGCGTCATGTGGTTATTTGCCACATCAAGTTCTTCTTAAGGCAAGAGCGAGTCATAACAAAAACCATTGAAACCGATCCGCTTGGTTAAAACTTTATAATCCCGATAATCCTCTCACCTTTCTATAGAGCGAGCTACGCTATGACAACCCCCGCCGCAACCAGTGTGGATACGTTATTTCTTTTGTTAGGGGCTGTTATGGTCTTGGCTATGCATGCCGGTTTTGCATTTCTTGAGGTTGGAACCGTTCGTCATAAGAATCAGGTTAATGCGCTTGTTAAGATTATTTCTGATCTCGCAGTGAGTGGTCTCGCCTATTTTTTCGTGGGATTTTTTATTGCCTACGGTGGGCACTTCTTTTTGTCAGCCGATGAACTTGTTACTGAACACGGGTATTCGCTGACTCGCTTCTTGTTTCTTTTTACGTTTGCTGCTGCTATTCCAGCCATTATTTCTGGTGGTATCGCAGAACGCGCACGCTTCGGGCCACAACTGGTCGCTACGGGGCTTATTGTGGGTCTCGTCTATTCGGTTTTTGAGGGTATGGCCTGGAATGACCTTTTGGGGTTCCAGTCCCAGCTGACTAACTGGTTTGGTTCTCCTTTCCACGATTTTGCAGGGTCTGCGGTGGTCCATGCCGTCGGTGGATGGGCAGCGTTGGTGGCCATTTTATTTTTGGGGCCTCGCACAGGACGCTACCGCTCGAGTGGCGCTATTTCCGCTCACCCGCCAAGTAGTATTCCTTTTTTAGCTTTAGGCAGTTGGATTCTCATTGTTGGCTGGTTTGGCTTTAACGTCATGAGTGCTCAAAAAATTGATGCGATTTCCGGGCTAGTAGCCTTAAACAGTCTCATGGCGATGATTGGGGGCACGTTGGCTGCTCTATTTTTGGGGCGAAACGACCCTGGTTTTGTTTACAATGGTCCTCTCGCTGGCCTGGTTGCAGTGTGTGCG
>JALRJP010000121.1 GCA_023261135.1 Burkholderiaceae bacterium
ATGTAGCGCAGCGAGAAATGCTGAGCCATACGAACAATGGTGTCGTAAACCGCCGAATCCCCGTGCGGATGGTACTTACCAATAACATCACCGACGATACGAGCCGACTTTTTATAGGCCCGATTCCAGTCGTTGTTGAGTTCGTGCATGGCGTAAAGCACACGACGATGCACAGGCTTAAGACCATCACGTACGTCCGGAAGGGCGCGCCCCACGATCACGCTCATGGCGTAATCGAGGTAGGAGCGACGCATCTCTTGCTCGAGACTTACGGGAAGGGTTTCTTTAGCGAAGGACTCCATAGCGAGAAAGCGCTCTTTTCTTTAAATTTTGATGAAACGGCGTGAATCCATCATTTTACCGGTTTTAAGCCGCTAGCACGCCACAGGGGTACCCCCCTGTTTTCATTCAAGAAAACGCCTTCTAAAGGGAAATGGAGCGCAAATCGGCTGCCGGATCCGAGCCGAACGCCTCCGAGACCATATAAGTAAGCAAGCGCTCCGCAACGTCTTGCGGAGGAAGCAAGGCTCCCTGCGCCTTTAGGTCGTCAAATTTTGAGCGCATGGGGAAATCCTGGGACGGGGTAGCCCGTATCTCTCCTTGCATCTCTGTGTCCATAATTCCTGGCGCGAGACTGCAAATTCGAAGGCCTTGGGCGGGCCCCTGCTCTTGCGCCTCGAGCTGCACACAGCGCGCATGGTGATCAAGGGCGGCCTTTGTTGCGCAATAGACATTCCAGCCTGCATAGGCCGAGCGGGCCGCACCACTTGAGACGTGAATGACGCGCCGATCTATAGCCGAGGCCGGAGCGGCTTTTAGAAAAGCATCTGTGAGGGTTATGGCTGCACTGACATTAGCCGCTACCGATGAATAAATAGCCTCCGTGGAAAGCCGTCCCACAGGCCCAATGGGACTGATCAGGCCCGCATTATTGACGAGCAATACACGCTCGGCACCAGCAAAGAAATGCGTCAAGGTTGGGCCTGATAAAAAAGCTACAACAGCATTGAGGTCGGAGAGATCAAGCGGGTATTCACAAACCCAAGGCTCTTTAGATCCGCCGTTTCCGGTAGAGGATGCATGGGAGGCATCTTTGGTAAGCAGTTCGGATGGGCTCGGCAGGTTCGTTTTGCCTCTGGAAAGACCCAGCACCGAAAACCCACGTGTGCGTGCCCGCTGCAAGACCGAGGCACCCAAACCCCGGCTGTGACCTGTAATAAGCATGGCTGTCTTCATGCTCGAATGGTAACGCAACGACGTCGAGCTGATAGCGCACAACGTTCAAGCCCAGGCCCGCGGAGTCTCGCCAGCCTTTGTTAATTACTTGAGACCCTGGCTCTTCAAGTCGTTGCTCATGTAAAGCTCGAGCAACAGCGCATAAACCACCGGCTTAATGGTGCCCTGCTCTTGATCGAGCATTTTCCCAAGGGTCTGGGCCGAGATGGCCTCGCAGACGGTAGGCTCGGCAGCACGAGCCGAGAGGCTACGAACCCCGCCCACCAAAATAGCCTGCTCACCAAACGAGGAGCCGGGCTCTAGATTAGCAATAAAAGACTGATTGCTTGGCTCAAACAAGGCCACCTTGCCCGAGACCAGCACGTAGAAAAAGTCAGCCTTGTCGCCCTTTTCAAAAAGAACCTGGTCTTTGGCGAAGAAGACCTCGTTGGGGCCTAGCTCTGAACTCGAGCCACTTGGCGCAGAGACAGCGCCTGTCGTCTCGGACTCCGCCGATGCGGCATGCGCGGGGACTTCGGCAGCTGGTTTTTCGGCGGACGACGTCGGGGTCAGCGCCGCTTTGGCTGTTGCTAGTAAAGACCTTTTAGGCGCCGAATCGGCGGTGGACGCAGCGGAGGATGGCGATGGCGCAGTTGGCCTAGGGACGGATTCGGTCTTAGGGGCAGACGCTGGCTTCGGCATGGGGACCGGTTCCAGCTTAATCTCCGCCTCGGGGGCAGGCTCAGGATTCACAACCTTAGGCAGATGCTCCTGAGGGATTTTTTTGGGGCCATACCCGGTTGCAAGGGCCGAACTTAAATCACGAACGGCAGCATGGGTCTCGCGCTGTATGCCTCGCGAGCGACGCGCGCCCTGCTGCAGCACAATCTCGATCGGATTCGAGGAATCGTCTACTGCAACCATGCGGGCACCTTCTCCATTCGGCCATTCAGAATACGCCCGAGCGTGAACCGGCAGATGCCCTTCATGCCCGGGTTAAGTCGTCCAATGTCAGCGGCCGCTACATCAATAGGAATAACCTTGCAGTTCACGGACGAGAGAGCCTCTACCGTGTGCAGGGCGGGAATGCCGGCAAGACCCTCAGCAAGGCCAAGCACGCTTCCTGGGCCCAAAACAACCTCTTCAGCGTTCTCATCCAATGGAATGCGATGGGCTTCACCCGAGGTGATGACATACCCATAGACCGGTACCTCGCCCGCCTTGGTAAGTGCATGGCCCGAACCAAAAACACCCACCTGAAGCGCCTGGCTAGCCCAGACCTGAAAGAACAACCTCTGCTGCCCACTTAGGCGATTGTCATCAAAAAAATCGTAGCGTTCGGTGGACCCCGAGACCAGGCTGAGTTCTTCAAACACCGAACGATCAAGACTGAACTGTTGTGTCACTGAGAATCCTGAGGTGAGCGGGCTTTTTCCATTCTTATCTTTTTCGACGCTTTCGGGAAGACCTTAAGCGAAGAACCCAAGGTTTATGGCCAAAACCCATGCGGGTCGTGACGTCTGGCTTCTTGCACCTAACAATAAGAACCCCTTGTCGTCGGGCTATCAAGGCTTGCCTTCGTGCGGAGAGAAGACCACAATAGGAATTAAGGGGCCGACCTGGTTTCGACGTGGGTAATGAAGGAGTGCAGGGCATACCGAGGACCGATCACCTCGTAAATCCATTCGGAAAACTATAAACGCCAACGACGAGCGTTTCGCTCTCGCCGCTTAAACCCGGCGGGCGCTGCACTGGTTCTCTGATGGGCCAGGCGGGGTAAAACCCGCAGCAGTGTCATTTACATCAGATCGTCACCGGACAAGCCGTGGGTTTAGTGCCTAAAACAAGCGGATCGCTGACTGCCGGCCTGTCGTTTGGCTAAGCAGTTCGGCTAAATCCAAGTAAAGCGACTAAGTATGTAGAACTGTCTTTGGACGACTTGCGGACGCGGGTTCGATTCCCGCCGGCTCCACCATATGCAAGGGCTCGGATTGTCTCCGGGCCCTTTTTCTTGGCCGTTTCCCAGGGGAAGTGCGCCGATGTGCTGCGGGTGACATGTCCAAGTGTCCGAAGCAC
>JALRJP010000122.1 GCA_023261135.1 Burkholderiaceae bacterium
AATTGTTCCTACAAAAGGAAAGCCCGTTCTCCCACGAAACCCTTCAGCCGGACCAAATCGACGTTCTTCAATAAAAGTCTCAGCCTCTTGCGGACTGAGAATACGTCCACCCGGAATTTTGGTGAATGAAAAGTCGCAGTTCTGACAGCTATAGCGCCGGTAGTTCTCGACCACCGCTCCATTACATTTGGGACAAGCCACGCGTAAGGTGGCGTAATCGCCGGGGATGGTTTCACTGTTGTAATTACGGGCACGGTCAACAATATGGTGCGTGAGCTCGGAAATTTCTTGCATGAAACTTGTAGGGTCGCGCTGCCCGAGTTCAATCTCTCTAAGCTTGAACTCCCAGTCCCCCGTGAGCTCGGCCTTTGAGAGGCTGTCCACACCAAGCCCGCGGAGCAGCGTCATAAGCTGAAAGGCCTTGGCTGTGGGTGTAAGTTCCCTACCCTCACGAACGACATACTGCTTTGCAATAAGTTCTTCAATAATGGCAGCACGCGTGGCGGGGGTTCCAAGCCCTTTACCTGACATAGCATCGCGCCTGTCTTCATCGTCAACAAAGCGACCCGCACCTTCCATGGCGCTTAATAAGGTTGCCTCGGAATACCTTGCAGGGGGCTTGGTTTGAAGCGCGTGTAACTCGTGACTTAGTAGCGAGACCCCTTGCCTCGGGTCCAAAGGCGGAAGGAAGGACTGCTCATCGGTCGTCTTGCCGTAGACCGCAAGCCAGCCTGCAGCTTTAAGGACCTTTCCTTCCGTCTTAAACAGGTGATTCTTAACTTCTGAGATTCGAGTTGTATTTAGGAATTCAGCAGCCGGGAAGAAAACAGCTAAAGATCGCCTAACAATAAGGTCAAAGATCTTGGCCTCAGGTTCTGTCAGGCTCTTTGGAACTTGGCCAGTTGGAAAAATAGCAAAGTGATCCGAAATCTTGGCGTTATTAAAAATCTTCTTATTAGGTACAACCCGGTTTTCAGACACCAACTGGTTTGCAAAGGCCTTGTATTCAGACATTTTTGCAAGAGCCTGAAAACAGCCAATGACGGTGGGAATATAGTCTTCAGGAAGAGCTTTGGAGTCGGTTCGTGGGTAAGTCACGACCTTGTGTTTCTCGTACAAGGCTTGGGCGAGCCCAAGAGAAGCCTTTGCAGAAAACCCAAAGCGTGCATTAGCCTCACGCTGAAGGCTGGTAAGGTCAAAAAGCATGGGAGCAGCCTGGCTGCTTGGCTTCGTCTCTTCTGAAACCTTCGCATCATTATTGAGGCCAAGATCCGAAACAATACGGTCAGCTTTGTCTCTATCCCAGATACGATCGGCCCTACCGTCGGGAAGGTCCTCCGACTTAGAAAATGTTGGGTCAAACCATTTTCCTAGGTAGGACTCCTCGCCCGCCTTAAAGCTCGCGGAGATCTCGAAATAAGGTTTCGACTGAAACTTGCGAATAAGGTCTTCGCGATCAACCAGGATTGACAAGGTAGGCGTCTGAACGCGTCCAACGGTGGTTAGAAAAAAGCCTCCATCCTTGGAATTGAAAGCGGTCATTGCTCGTGTGCCATTTATACCAACAAGCCAATCGGCCTCAGATCGACAACGCGCGGCGTTCGCAAGGCTTCGAAGATCGCTGTCAGACCGGAGCTGATTAAAAGCCTGTCGAATGGATTCAGGCGTCATAGACTGAAGCCAGAGCCTCTGAATGGGAAGCTTCGACTTTGTGAATTGCATAATGAGTCGAAAAATAAGTTCACCTTCCCGTCCTGCATCACAAGCGTTAATGACGCCTGTTATATCTTTTCGTTTTAGAAGGCGCGCAAGAAGCTTAAGTCTCTGTTCAGACTTCGGGAGGGGCTTGAGATCAAACTCCCCAGGAATAACGGGAAGATGGGCAAAGGACCATTTTCCCCGCTTTACCTCGACCCCTTCGGGAGGAACTATTTCAAGCAAATGACCCACAGCCGAGCCAATGACCATGGTTTCGCTTTCGAAGTAGTCGGACTCCTTACTGAAGCCACCGAGCGCTTTTGCAATGTCGCTAGCGACGGAAGGCTTCTCAGCAATAACCAAAAGCTTTTGAGTAGACGGAGTCTTTGATGTCATGAGTTAGTCATAGGCCTTAGTGATCTTTAAAACGAACCCATCGCCCGTCAGCAAGGCGGTAGGCTTTTCGGTCAAGCTCCAACATTAACAGCCCAGCGATTAAATTATTTTCATTAGCCTCGCCCGGAATCTTTTCTAATAACTCCGACAAGGATTGCGGCGTATAAGATAAAGCCATATTGACAAGATCATAGCGAGGATCGTTCATTTCCGGAAAACCAGCCTGCTGGGAATGGGCTTTATTTTCCACACTGGCCTGAGTATGCGCGGTGATGCGAGGCAGCTGCTGAGGGAGCTCCCGGCCAAGCTCTATAAGAAGTTCATGAGGAGACTCGACCAAGCCAGCGCCTTGCCGAATAAGCCGATGACCACCATAAGAAAGCTCAGAATGGATAGACCCCGGCAGTGCATAGATGTCCTTTCCAAGATCAAGTGCAATGCTGGCTGTTGTGAGAGCGCCGCTTTTAGGGCCGGCCTCAATGACAAGAAGGGCATCACAAAGCGCAGCAATAATACGGTTGCGATGTAGAAACTGGTGAGGCTTTGGCGGTGTATCGGCATCGTATTCCGAAATAATCAATCCCCCCGATTCAAGAAGTTGAATCAGAAGCGATTGATGACGTGCGGGGTAACAAAAATTAAAGCCATGAGCGATGACAGCAATGGTTCTTTGGGGGCCTGCAGCCATGGCACCGCGATGGGCTGCAGCGTCTATGCCTACGGCCAGCCCGCTAATGACCACACAACCTGCCATGGCAAGCTCTTTGGCAGACCAGAAGCTATCGGTCATACCCTGTTGACTGGCATGCCGACTACCTACAATGCCAATGATGGGGGCATCTAAAAGCTTCGTCTCGCCTAGAAGGTAGACGGAGTCCAGAACGGGTTCAAGAACGTCTGGTACGTAGCCTAGCCGCCTTAGTTGGAGCTCATGAACATTCTGAATATACGAAGATAGGATATGCGTTGATTCGGCCATAACGAACCCTTTATAAAGAAGAGGGCCCTGTAGCCTAGGCACTCAGCCGAAACTTACTATCGAACGTATTGAATAGTCTAAAATTCGCGCATGGCGTTGTTAAAAATACTTCATTACCCCGACACTAGGCTT
>JALRJP010000123.1 GCA_023261135.1 Burkholderiaceae bacterium
AAGCTCTGTGCGACCTTCGTAGACCACCCCCTTGATGTCGGTCACCCAGATGTGTTCTTTGGGTAGCCCAAGATCAAGCAAAAGATCAAGGCAGGCAAGCGCCGCTGCACCCGCACCCGAGACCACCACCTTGACGGCGCTAATGTCTTTGTTCACAACCTTCAAAGCATTAACGATCGCTGCGCCAACCACAATGGCTGTCCCATGCTGGTCATCATGAAAAACGGGGATCTTCATTCGCTCGCGCAATTTGCGTTCGACATAAAAACAGTCGGGCGCCTTGATGTCCTCGAGGTTAATACCCCCAAAAGTTGGCTCAAGTGCCGCAACAATGTCGACCAGTTTGTCGAGGTCGGTCTCATCAACCTCGATATCAAACACATCAATACCCGCGAACTTCTTGAATAAGACGCCCTTGCCTTCCATGACCGGCTTTGCAGCAAGCGGGCCTATGTTGCCAAGTCCAAGCACGGCGGTTCCATTCGTAACAACCGCAACAAGGTTTCCGCGGGCGGTGTACCGAAATGCGTTAAGCGGATCGGCAACAATTTCTTCGCAAGCGGCTGCAACTCCGGGGGAATAAGCCAGAGCCAAGTCGCGCTGGTTCACAAGCTGCTTAGTTGGTGTGACCGAGATCTTTCCGGGCCGACCCCTCTCGTGATAGTCAAGGGCCTGTTGACGCAGCTGAGGATCCATTCAAGAAACCTTTGTGGTTAGAAGTTAAAAAAGAATTATGAACCCGTTCTTACGGGGATGACGATTAATCATCCGTTGTGGTCAGCACCCTTCCCTGCGCTGCAGCAACAATGCGGCTTCGCTCTCGCATGACTTTGGACGGGTACTCTGTCACCCCGGTTGGGCCAACCCCAACGTAGGCACGCAAGGCAGCGTCGAGGTTCCGGTATCGATCAAGGTACTCACGGAGTATGGTGGCTCCCACCCTAATATTTGCCCAGGGCGTTAGAGCAAGCTCAGGACCACCCAAGTCTTGAAACTTCTCTAGATGCACATCGGCCATGATCTGCATAAGACCCTTGGCTCCCGCTGAGCTCTCGGCAAGTGGGTTGAACCTGGACTCGATTGCGATGATGGCAAGAACCAGGTAAGGGTCGAGCCGAAAAAGGTCGGCAGCTTGAAAAACATGCCCAACAATTTGCTCCACCGCGCCTTGGGACACTCGATAGCGCTTCGCAATCCAATGGGCAGCTCGAGACTGTTCCTGGGTCAGTCCCGAGGGGCGGGCGACGAATAAAGAGTCAACAGAGGGGGTTTGAAAAGCCGACTGAACAATTGAAACCCAGGCCAGCAAGCGGGCTCGGCCGGCCGGTGTGAGTACCGTCGAAAATGCGATCAAGGCAATCACAACAAGCGCCACCAAGGACCGGCCAATATTTTCAACCGGAGGTGCAGTCGGTTTCTGGGAGGGTTTATCCATAGGAACAAGGGTAGCTAATTAAACCTCTTTAGTGGTAAGGTGCCGCCCTGCTATAGCCTTTTCGGTCTAGGAGAGTTGGATGACGCTTGAAAAAAACGAAAATTATTTTGAACTTACCGACGAAAATGACCGTGCATCGGCCATTGAGACGCAGTTCAACGAAGATGCGCTTGAACAGGCCCGGCGGAGAACAGCACCCGAAACCAGTCCCGATTTCGATGGTGTGCATTGCATCGATTGCGGTGAATCCATCGTTGCTGCTCGGCTTAAGCTTGGAAAGATTCGATGCATCGACTGCCAGACCATTCTGGAGAAGCAAAACCGATTTTTTGCCCAGTAGTTAAAGAGGGGCGCCCGCCCCTAGGGTAAACCCTTAAATTTTTCGTGGTGCTCTTGAAATTGGCGCTCTGCGCCCCTACTATTAGCACTCGTTAGCAGTGAGTGCTAATAAGTCGCTGTGCATGCTCTTTCGGGTGTTCAGCGGCGACGTTTTCCTCAACCCAACCTTCTTAAATGGAGTGAACTGAATGAAACTGCGTCCTTTACATGACCGGATTGTGGTCAAGCGCCTAGACAACGAGCGTAAAACCGCCTCCGGAATCGTTATTCCTGAGAATGCTGCCGAAAAGCCAGATCAGGGCGAAGTGATGGCCGTGGGCAACGGAAAAATTCAAGACGACGGCAAGCAACGTGCGCTCGACGTGAAAGTCGGCGACAAGATTCTCTTCGGAAAGTACTCGGGCCAGACAGTTAAGGTCGACGGGGAAGAACTGCTTGTCCTGCGCGAAGACGACGTCATGGCGGTCATTGAGGGCTAAACGCCCTCTCAAGCACTGTATTCAACAACATCTTTTGACCTTTTTTTAGGAGCTATTCATGGCTGCAAAACAAGTTTTGTTCGGCGACGACGGTCGCTCGAAAATGGTGAACGGCGTCAACATTCTTGCTAACGCCGTCAAAGTAACCCTTGGCCCCAAAGGCCGTAATGTTGTTCTTGAGCGCTCTTTTGGCTCGCCCACCGTCACCAAAGACGGTGTCTCGGTAGCCAAAGAAATCGAACTGAAAGACAAGTTCGAAAACATGGGCGCTCAGATGGTGAAAGAAGTTGCCTCCAAGACCTCTGATAACGCCGGTGACGGAACGACAACAGCAACCGTTTTGGCCCAGGCCATTGTTCGCGAGGGCATGAAGTACGTTGCCGCAGGCATGAACCCCATGGACCTCAAGCGTGGCATCGACAAAGCCGTTATTTCTATTACTGAAGAACTGAAGAAGATTTCCAAGCCATGCACCACCGCCAAAGAGATTGCCCAGGTGGGCTCTATTTCAGCCAACTCCGACAGCGAGATCGGCGAAATTATTTCCCAGGCCATGGAGAAGGTTGGCAAAGAGGGCGTCATTACGGTCGAAGACGGCAAGTCGCTGAACAACGAACTCGACGTCGTTGAAGGGATGCAGTTTGACCGTGGCTACCTGTCGCCCTACTTCATTAACAACCCTGACAAGCAGGTTGCCATGCTTGAGAATCCCTTTATTCTCTTGCATGACAAGAAGATCTCGAACATTCGTGAGCTTCTGCCTGTGCTTGAGCAGGTCGCTAAGGCTGGCCGTCCCCTGCTCATCGTTGCCGAAGACGTTGAGGGTGAAGCCCTTGCAACGCTCGTGGTTAACAATATTCGCGGCATCCTGAAAACAGTGGCTGTTAAGGCTCCT
>JALRJP010000124.1 GCA_023261135.1 Burkholderiaceae bacterium
GACGAAACTCGGGTGCCATTTCTTCAAGCGACCTGGGTAGCGCCAGCCAGAGTTGCATACCTTCTAAACTCTGACCCGTTTGGCGAATATCAGGCGGCACACGCTCGGAATGCACAATGCCTCTACCTGCAGCCATTATGTTCACTGCGCCAGGCTCAATGCGTTGCTCTGTTCCAAGACTGTCCCTATGCATAAAGCTTCCCGAAAACAAATAGGTAAAAGTCGCAAGCCCAATGTGCGGATGAGGACGTACATCGCCTGAGGTCTCGCCCACAGCAAACTCTGCAGGTCCCATATGATCGACGAACACAAACGGCCCGAGTGCTCGGCAGCCTTCAATGGGCAAAGCACGCTTAACAGGGAAGCCAACGTCCTTGGCTATAGATTGGAAAATCATCATGCGGCGAGCCTGCCCATCTGATAGTCGCGAATGGCCTGATCGATCTCCTCTCGCGTGTTCATAACAAAGGGGCCGTACTGAACCACAGGCTCGCGCAGGGGCATGGCGGCAAGAAGCAAGAAACGGGCACCCTGAGTCGACGCCTGCAGGCAAAGCTGATCACCTTCGCCAAAAACAGCCGCATGCTTAAGGGGTAGGGCCTGGGAAAGACTCGCAGTGGCAGCCAACTCACCTTCAAAGACATAGACCATCGCGGTGTGCTTCGCAGGTAAAGACTGCTCGAAGCTCATGCCCGGTTCAAGCTTGACATCGATGAAGAGTGGTTGGGTGCTCACGCCCTGAATGGGACCTTGTACACCATCGTAATCCCCTGCAATCACCTTTACCCAGGGCTGACCTGGCGCTTGAACGATTGGAATAGTGCTTGAGGCAATGTCGCGATAACCGGCAGGCTTCATCTTCTCTACGGCCGGGAGATTGATCCACAACTGGAAACCTCGCATGGCACCCTGCTCCTGCTGGGGCATCTCCGAATGAATAATGCCTCGCCCGGCTGTCATCCACTGCACGTCACCGCTTCGAAGATGCCCTTTATTTCCAAGGTGATCCTCGTGCAGCATATGGCCCTCAATCATATAAGTCACCGTCTCAAAGCCACGATGGGGATGGGCAGGAAAACCGGCGATGTAGTCGTCCGGGTTCTCGGTACTAAACTCATCGAGCATTAAGAAGGGATCCACGCGCCCTTGGCTCGAGCCAATGCTCCGATAAAGCGAAACGCCCGCACCGTCCGATGTTTTTTGGGCCCGAATGATTTGTTGTAGTTGGCGCATAGATGCCATGAAGACCTCTGTTTTCGAAAAAATTAAACACGATTAAAAATGAACTAGAACATTCTTTTTTTGAATAAAAAATACGGTAAATTTGGCCTTAAACATTAAAAATCCTTATATAAATGGTAAAGCCACCCTCAATACCCGCCCCTAAAGCCAGCCTGGAGCAATGGCAGGCACTTATTTCCATTGTTGAGGCAGGTGGCTACGCCCAGGCGGCCCAACGGCTGCACAAAACACAATCGGCAATTACCTACCTTATTGGTCGGCTTGAAGAGCTCTTAGGTCTGCGCCTTTTTGAACGTCAGGGCCGACGCGCGGTGTTAACCGCAGCAGGTCAAATGGCTTATCAACGTGCGCAATACCTTGTGACCGAAGCGTTGCGACTCGAACGTGCCTCTCAGACGCTTTCTGCCGGCTGGTCACCGAAGCTTAGCCTTGCTGCGGAGGTTGTCTTTCCAACACCGTTGTTATTGCGCGCTATGAATCGCTTCAACGAAATGGGAGCCGACACACGCATTGAAGTCTTTGAAACGGTGCTCACGGGAACGCAAGAGGCGCTACTAGAAGGCAAGGTCGACCTTGCCATTACGCCATTCATTCCCACCGGCTTTTTAGGCGAACCGTTGTTGCGGCTCAAGCTTCTTGCACTGGCAGCACCGAGCCATCCTTTGCATCAGAACCCGGCTGCACTGGGCTTTGACGAGCTTCGGCAACATCGACAACTCTTGGTGCGGGACTCGGGTGTGCAGCGGGGGCTATTAAAGGCTGGGCCTGAACTTCAGCAGCAATGGGTCTTTAGCAGCATGGCCTTGAGCCTAGAAGCAGCCATCGCGGGGCTTGGCTTCGCCTGGTACCCCGAAAGCCGAGTACAAAAAGAAGTGGCCTTGGGCCAACTTAAACCTCTGAACATTAAAGACGGGGCTAGCCAGCGCTACATTGACACCTACCTGGTGCTTGCAGATCCACAGGCCACCAACCCAGCGGTGGCGTATTTTGCAGACTGCCTCAGGCTAAGTTGTAAAGACGAAAGGCCCTAAAAAGAATCGCAGGCTTAGCCCAGCCAAGCGACTGGGGGAACATCTAAGCGCCTAGGCCACCTCAAGCAAGTCCGAAGGCTTTATGTAACGCCCTCACCGCGAGCTCCATGTACTTGTCTGCAATAACCACCGAAATTTTGATCTCGCTTGTGGAGATCATTTGGATGTTGATACCTTCTGCAGCCAAAGTTTCGAACATTTGGCTTGCAACACCCACATGACTGCGCATGCCAATACCAACGACGGAGACCTTGCAGATCTGAGCATCGCTTGAAATTTCACGGGCCTGAATTTCCGGCTGAACTTTTTCATTAAGCACCGCAAGCGCTTTTTGCAGTTCGTTGCGATGAACAGTGAACGAGAAGTCTGTCGTACCGTCGTGGCTGGCATTTTGAATAATCATGTCGACATCAATGTTGGCTGACGCCACAGGGCTAAGGATTTTTGAGGCCACACCAGGTTTATCGGGAACGCCTGCCACAGTAATTTTGGCCTCATCACGGTTAAAGGCAATTCCAGAAATAACAGCCTGTTCCATAGTTTCATCATCCTCGTAGGTAATAAGGGTGCCCGACTGCGCCTCTTCGTCAAGGTCAATCTCAGGGTCCGTCAGACTTGAAAGCACCCGCGTTTTTACTCGGTACTTCCCGGCAAACTCCACCGAACGAATCTGCAGAACCTTGGACCCGAGGCTTGCCATTTCAAGCATTTCTTCATGGCTGATTTTATGAATTTTGCGGGCCTTTGTCACAATGCGCGGGTCTGTTGTATAAACCCCGTCCACATCTGTATAGATATCACAGCGATCCGCATTCATGGCTGCCGCCAGGGCAACGGC
>JALRJP010000125.1 GCA_023261135.1 Burkholderiaceae bacterium
GAATGACCGAAGCCTATATTTACGACGCGATCCGAACTCCGCGGGGCAAGGGCCGCAAAGACGGCAGCCTGCACGAAGTGACCTCGGCCCGTTTGTCGGCAAATGTGTTGAACGCACTGAAATACCGCAATGGCCTTGATGGTCACGCGGTTGAAGACGTGATCTGGGGCAACGTGACCCAAGTTGGCGAACAGGGCGGCTGTTTGGCGCGCACTGCAGTTTTGGCCTCTGACCTTGACCAATCGATCCCCGGCCTTGCCATCAACCGGTTCTGCGCCTCTGGCATGGAAGCCGTGAACCTTGCTGCAAACCAGATCAAGGGCGGCGCGGGTATGGCCTATATCGCGGGCGGCGTTGAAATGATGGGCCGCGTTGCGATGGGCAGCGATGGTGCTGCGATTGCTGTTGATCCTTCGATCGCGATGGACACCTATTTCGTCCCCCAAGGCATTTCGGCAGACATCATCGCCACCGAATACGGGTTTAGCCGTGAGGACGCAGACGCGCTCGCTGTGGAATCTCAGCGCCGCGCAAAGGCTGCATGGGACGACAACCGCTTTGCCAAATCCGTGGTGCCTGTGATTGACCAAAACGGTCTCACCATCCTCGACCACGACGAATACATGCGCCCTGGCACGACCGCAGAGATGCTCGGCGCGCTGAAGGCGTCGTTCAAGGACATGGGCGAGGTGATGCCGGGCTTTGATAAAGTGGCCCTGATGAAATACCCGCATCTTGAGCGGATCAACCACATCCACCATGCAGGGAACTCATCAGGCATCGTGGACGGCTCGGCCGGCGTTCTGATCGGCAACAAAGAGTTCGGCGAAAAGTACGACCTGAAACCGCGTGCCCGCATCCGCGCCACCGCGAAAATCGGCACCGATCCGACGATCATGCTGACAGGCGGCAGCAATTGTGGACGTCGCAAGGCGCTTCACCGTAAACCGGCGCCCATCGTCGTCACTAATGGCGACGCGTCCCTGCTCGCCTAAGAGCAGAACCCGGCCATCTTTAAGAACAAGACTCGCCATCCATGAGTAGGGTTCATTGACCGACACCTCTTGCCATTCGGCCAAAGGCAGGGACTGCCGAAAGATACGCCCGCGCATGCCGTAAACAATTCGGCTGCCCATGGGTGTTACCAAACCACCAAAAAAAGAACCCTCGTAATTCATGCGCGAAGCGGGAAAGACAAGCGGGGCCTCGGCTTGCTTGACCAAGGAAAGAAGGTCTGTGGAAGAAGGCGTTTCACCCAGATGGCCCGACTCTCCCATAAGAACCCAGGCCTTATGAAAACGATCCTCAAGCAGTCCGTAGAGATGCCAGTCGAAACCTTCTTCAAAGACTTCAAAACGCTTAAAGGTCTGGCCTTGGTCTTCTGAGACCAAGAACTTTCCAAAGGCGCCTGTAAGAAAAAGCCGCTGACGAGAATCAATACGCACCGACAGCCAGGCGTCTTGCTGCATGTTTAAGCGCTTAAGATCTGGCGAGTCGAGCAGCTGCCAGTTTTCACCCTGATCACGCGATCGCGCCACAACGCCACCATGGCCCCCCGCAACAGACAGGTCTGGGGTCATGGCGAGGCTGGTTAGCGTTCGGCCAATAGGCAACCGCAGAGTCTGCCAGGACTCTCCAGCATCGGTGGAACGTGCAATGACACCGCGCTCGCCCACCGCAATCAGATGATCATCAAGGCAAGCCATGTCGAAGAAGGCAGCCTTTTGGATGCTTATGGGTCGAGACGCAGCAAAGACCGCAGCCCCCGCCATAGAGGGTACATGCAGACCAGCCGAGGCAAACGCGAAGGCCCAGCCCGCCCGGCTTAAAAAGCCACGCCGACCCATCGCCAGAGCATGGGCAGGCGAAGACCTTTTTAAGTGATGGTTTAGCGCGTGCCGAGTCGACGCAAGGCGTCGGTTTGGAAACTTGCCCATGAGGCTTTAATACCAAACTCGATGGGCTTTCCTACCTCGTTGTCGAGGTGGGAAATAAGTACATTGCCATTAGAAAGGTCATGCCACATTTGAATGCTGTACCAAGGCACACCGTGGTCATAGACCTGGATGAAGCCATGGATACCCACGCGCCAGATTTCACCACGGGTGTCGTAGCAGTCTTCTTGCAGAATCATCCAGCTGTCTTCATCAAGCAAGAAGACACGCTTGCCGTAAATATGTTTGCTACCCGACTTTAAAGTGGCCTCGACCACCCAGACACGGTGCTTCTCGTAGCGCATGTGCTCCGAATTGGCCGAACCTTTGCGAACAATGTCGGAATACTTCAGCGACTTACTGCCAACCTTGTAGGTGTTATAAGCCACGTACATCTCTTTGCGACCAATCAGCTTCCAGTCGTAACGATCAAGCGCACCGTTGAAGGCAAAGTACTGGTCGGTTACCCGCATGCCCTCGGTGCCGTCAGCCACGTTGTCGTAGGCTAAGTCAGGGGCACGGCGAACACGACGCTGCCCTGGGCTGTAGACCCAAGCCGCACGGGGGTTCGCAATAGGGTCACGGTACTCGTGCACCATGTAAATGGTGCCAGCCAAGGACGAGGGTGCGGTGTAACGAGAAAGAAACGCAAACTGCAGACCCGTATCGGTTTGTGGGGGAGTCATATTCTCGGCATAGACCACCTTGTCGGTGTAGCCCACACGATAGAAGTCACCGTTAGCGCGAACAGGAAACCAGGAATACTCGCGGTCGAAGCCGCCACCTGCGTAGCGGTTTAGAAAGTTAGCCATGGCCTCTTCACCGGTTTTAGGCGAAGGATTAATAACGGTCTTTTTCGCGGCCTCGGGCAGCCCTGCCGTTCGGTGGGTTTTGTAAACTGGCATCTGAAAGGCGGGCTGCTTTTTTAAAAGGGCAAGGCTGCCAACTGAGAGAAAGTCTTTGTACTGATCGGCGTTGGATGCCGTAATGGTGAAGAGGGGCTTTTCTGAGGCGAAAGGATCCAAGTAGCCCTTTTCAGGACTGTAACCCGCGGGGGGTTTCATAAGTCCACCGCTATAGGCGGGAATGGAGCTATCGGCATTGGCAGAAGCCACCGCACCGGAGTGAGGGACCGACTGGGCCTGGGCCTT
>JALRJP010000126.1 GCA_023261135.1 Burkholderiaceae bacterium
GGCCATGAGCCGATGAAGAATGGGTAGCGTGAAGGCCGCTGTCTTTCCCGTGCCTGTCTGGGCTGCGCCCATAACGTCGTGTCCGGCCATTATGTGAGGAATGGCCTGGGCCTGTATAGGTGTGGGGGACGCGTAGCCTGCTTCGGTAACGGCCTTCAGAATGGCCGGATCAAGGCCAAGCTCAGAAAAATGCATTCAGGCATTATCCATCATTATGTCCCCAAGGCTTCGAGCGAGTTTTCCTGTTGTTTTTGTCCTGCTCTGGAGTACTGGATTCATTGTTGCGCGCTATGGCATGCCCTACGCCGAGCCCATGACATTCTTGCTGCTGCGTTTCTTACTAGCGCTTGGCATCTTGCTTCCTCTGATTCTTTTTATGCGGGCACCCTGGCCAGCCTTACCGCTAGGCCTGCGCATTGCTCTCGCAGGCGCCCTTCTGCAGGCGGGGTATTTGGGCGGGGTCTGGGCTGCTGTGCGCGAAGGGATGACGGCCGGGCTCGTTGCTCTTATTGTGGGCCTTCAACCCATTATTACGGCCTGTCTTGCAAGCCTTATTAACGAACGACTTCGGTCATACCAGTGGTTAGGTCTCGGTCTGGGTCTACTCGGCGTGGGACTGGTTGTCTGGGCCAAGCTAAGCCTAACGGGACTTACAGCATTAAGTCTTTTTCTCGCAGTGCTCGCTCTAGCAAGTATTACAGCAGGAACCCTGTATCAGAAAAAATTTTGCCCCCAATTCGACTTACGCACGGGTACTGCCATTCAATACCTTGCGGCCGCACTGCTCTGCCTACCCTGGGTCTTTGCGGTGGAGACGCGTGAGATTCACTGGACAGGCGAACTTCTCGGATCCCTTGCCTGGTCAGTCCTTGCCATTTCCCTAGGTGCTGTTTTTTTACTTTTCGTTTTGATTCGTGAAGGCGCAGCCACCGAAGTGACGAGCCTGCTCTACCTGACCCCGCCCACCACCGCAATCATGGCCTTTGTGCTTTTTGACGAGCCCATTACCCTGCTCACCCTGCTTGGTACGCTTTCAACTGCCTTCGGCGTATGGTTAGTCATACGGTCTTCACGGAAACGCGCTACGCTAAATGCTCCAACCTCAACAGGAGAAAAATAATGATCAAACAACGTCTTTCACGTCTGGCCCTTGGTCTTGGTCTGACCGTGGTTAGCCTTTCCGCAGCCCAGGCCCTTGAGTTCAAAAAGCCTGAAGATGCCATTAAGTACCGTCAATCCACCTTCGCCGTTATGGGGGCGCACTTCTCCAATGTTGGTGCTGTCGTTAAGGGTGAAAAAGCTTTTAATGCCCAGGACGTCGCGGCCGATATTGCCGTGGTTGCTAACCTGGCAGCCCTTCCCTGGCAGGCCTTTGGTCCAGGTACCGAAGGTGGCAAGGCCAAGCCCGAAATTTGGAAGGAAGGCGACAAAGTCAAGGCCGGCATTGAAAAGTTCCAGGCCGCTGTTGTAGCGTTAAACGACGCCGGCAAATCTGGCAACCTCGATGCCATTAAAAAGGCCTTCGGCAATACCGCTCAGAGCTGCAAGGGCTGCCACGACAACTATCGCAAGAAGTAAGCGAAGAATTTCGAAGTCCGGTCTTAAGGGCTGCCGGTTACAAGCTGGTAGCCGATCATCCCAAGAGCGACCAGCACCACCAGAATCCATCCGAGTCGGTCGACCCATCGCGCAAGCCATTGCTCCATGGGTGCACCGCCCCATTTCATAAGTGCAGCAACCAAAAAGAACCGGCCACCGCGGCCTAGAACCGAGGCAATCACGAAGGGGAATACCGCCATTGAGGCCGCGCCGGCTGCAATGGTGAAAACCTTATAGGGAATGGGCGAGAAGCCTGCAAGAAGCACAGCCCAAATGCCATAGTCAGTAAACCATTGCTGAGCCAAGGCGTAGGCCGGAGCATACCGAGAGTCCATAAGCCACGGTGAAATCATCTCGATAGCCCAAAGGCCAATGAAGTAGCCTAGAAGACCGCCTAGTACTGAACTTACCGTAGTGACAAAGGCCAGCCAGTAAGCCCGTTCAGGTCGAGCCAGGCACATAGGCGCCAGCATGACATCGGGGGGAATAGGAAAGAACGACGACTCCGCAAAACTAAGGACAGCGAGATAACGCGTTGCCCGAGGATGCCGGGACCAGCCCATCACACGCGCATAAAGGTTTGAGAAGGCATTTGAAAAGGGGGAAGCCACACAGAGCATCATACAATCGCCGGATGTCGGAGTCGGTTTCCACGCTTACCTTCCAGTCCAAGCAGGACGCCTTTCGCCGTGGGGCACGCCATGCCATTGGAGCACCGGCTGGCGTTTTATTTGCCGGCTACATTGGGTTTGGGGCGCTTTGCCATAGCCTTAACTTATCGATATGGACCGCTGCAGGCTCCGCCTTTTTCGTCTACGCGCTTCCTGGCCAGATGGTCATGGCCGAGATGTTTGCCCTTGGAGCAACCACACTGCTCACAACACTGGCTGTGGGCCTCACTGCCTCGCGATTCCTTCCTATGACGCTCACGGTTCTGCCTCAGCTTGACACCGAGCACCGGGGCTCCAATAGCCTTTACGCCATGGTGCATCTTTTAGCGATGACCAGCTGGGCCGTTGCCATGCGCGACCTGCCCAAAATGGAGGCCCAGTACCGACAAGCCTATTTCTGGGGCATTGGGCTGGTCTGCTGGAGCGTCTGCGCACCGGGCGCTGTCATTGGCTACCTGCTTGCCGACCAGGTTCCTATGCCACTTACTATGGCGCTTGTATTTCTTAATCCTCTTTTTTTCATGCTGAGCTTCACGGAAGTTAAGGTTGCCGCCTACCGGCTTGCCATTATCTTTGGCAGCTTTCTGGGTCCCATCAGTCATAGCCTCGTGCCGGACTACAGCCTATTGATCTCGGGGCTTGTGGGCGGAAGCCTGGCCTACCTTCTGATTCATCGGCGCCATTCAAGTCTTAGCGGTGGGCATGGAACATAGCAATGTCAACGACTCGTCAAGACAAGGTTTGTAAAGGGTGAGCTACGAACTGAGTGTT
>JALRJP010000127.1 GCA_023261135.1 Burkholderiaceae bacterium
AGGCGAGTTCGCTCGGGAGACAGTGGAGTAAAGAAGGGCCCCTCCATTTGCGAGGGGGTCTGTTTCCCGCAGCTCGGCGTAGGCCTTTGCTGGGCAAAGGTTTTTCGAGAAGTCAGTATGGAAGCTGAGGCGATACCAACCGACAACATCAGGGCGCTACCGCCCTTTAATATTTCTCGACGAGGTTTATGAAAATGGTTCATGGCGTACGTATATTTTCTAAAAGCATAGTAGTCTTGGGCCTTCGAATGCTGGGCTCTGTCGCCCTCAGTTTCATGGGGCTTTTCGCTTTAACACCGGGAACCGCAATGGCAATCGAAGAACCCAAGTTTCAAGTCTTGTTGGCCGAGGGCCCTTTTGAGCATCGTCTTTACAAGGGTTTTGTCGTCGCCGAAACAGAACTTGCAGGCGATTTTGATTCCGCAAGTCGCAACGGATTTCGTCGTGTCGCGGGCTATATTTTTGGTGACAACCTTGCGCCAACCGGCGAGAGCCGCAAAATTGCCATGACGGCACCAGTGACGGTGGAGCCCAAGGAAGAAGGCTGGCGCTTGCATTTCGTAATGCCGAGCCAAGAGGGTCTCGCAACCCTACCAAAGCCTAATAACCCTGAGGTGAAAATCCGCGAAGTACCAGCGCACGAGGTGGCCTCTGTTCGCTTTAGTGGCTGGACCACGGAAGCAGCCATCAACGAGCAGACCGAGAAGCTACGAGAGTGGATAAAGGCCCGGGGTCTTGTTGAACAAGGACCCGCTCAGGTGGCGCGCTACAACGACCCGTTTACCTTGCCTTGGCGAAGGCGTAACGAAATTCTTATTCCGGTGCAGAAGGGCGATTAAACGCCGTCGATAGCAATTGATCCAGCTTCCCATGGAAATAACCTTCATTTGTCCCGCGATGTCAAAGCCCACAGGGGGCGTAAAGGTTATTTACAAATTTGCTGAACTACTAAGTGCAAACGGGGTTAATGCGTCTGTTTTGCATCCTGGTGATTCGAGTTTTGCATGCACTTGGTTTGAACATGAGGCGCCACTTAGGCGCGGTCGGCCGCTAAAAGCTCCCGATGATTTTGCCGTCGTACCAGAAGTCTGGGCCTTGGCTTATGGGGAAAAGTTTAGAAAGGTCAACATCGCCTATGCAATCTTTGTGCAGAACGGGTACGTCATAAGCTGGGGCGTTAACGCTATAGACAATGCTAGATTGAGATCTGCTTATGAGACTGCAAGGGTGGTTATGTCGATCTCAGAAGACACCACCCAAATGATCCTTACAGCTTTTCCAGATTTGGATAGAACCAAAATAGTTCGCTTATATCCCCATATTGGTAGCCAGTTTAGAGGCGCCAAGAAGTCAAAACGAATTGCCTACATGCCCAGAAAATTACCCGAACACTCGCAGAAGTTAAGTTTTTTCTTTCAAGTCACTTACCTTCTGACTGGAGTCTATTTGCCGTGGAGAATCAGTCAGAGCAGGGCGTTGCGAAGGTTCTCTCACAGTCCAGTATTTTCTTGTCATTTTGCGACCAAGAGGGGTGTCCACTGCCACCGCTTGAGGCCGCGTTATCCGGCAACCTTGTAATTGGCTATACCGGTCAGGGTGCGAAGGAGTACTTTTTTCAGCCGAACTTTCAAGAAATTCAAAACGGCGACTTGCAGTCGTTTGTTCGTGCTGTGAGTCAGGGTGTCGCTGAGGTTGAAGATGGGCTACTGGCTCGTAATGACTTCTTGGCAGGTATTGATGCCTTGAGAGTGAGATATTGTCCGGAGAACGAGTTGCGACATCTTCTGGATTTTGTAAAAGCAGTGCAGCCAAGCTAAACCCACGAAACGTATCTGTTTGTATCCGCTCGAAGAAACACTGTATTTAATAGTTTTATTTATTCAATTTATTGTTAAATGTGCGGTCGCGGTTAGACGTTGAACCTGAAGTGCATGACATCCCCGTCCTTCACGACATAGTCTTTACCCTCAAGCCGCATCTTGCCCGCCTCTTTGGCGCCATGCTCGCCGTTGCAGGTAATGTAGTCGTTAAAGCCAATCACCTCGGCCCGAATAAAGCCGCGCTCGAAATCGGTGTGAATAACGCCTGCCGCCTGAGGTGCCGTTGCACCAATACGAACGGTCCATGCGCGTACTTCTTTTACACCTGCCGTGAAATAAGTCTGTAGACCGAGTAAACCGAAGGCTGCACGTATCACTCGGTTAAGGCCAGGCTCTTCCATTCCCATGTCGGACAAGAAGACCTGCTTATCCTCATCGGGCATATCGGCAATCTCGGCCTCCACCGCTGCGCAAATGGCCACAACCGGGGCGCCTTGTGTATGCGCGAAGGCCTTTAATTTCTCGAGGTGGGGGTTGTTTTCAAACCCATCCTCCGCCACGTTGGCCACGTACATGGCGGGCTTTGCGGTAATGAAGAAGAACTGTCGCAGCAGCGCCCATTCCTCGGGGCTAAGGTCGAGACCTCGAATGGGCTTTGCAAGGTTCAGCTCGGCCTGGCATTTCTCAAGCACCGCAACCACACGGGCGGCTTCTTTATCGCCAGCCCTTGCAGGCTTAATGGCCTTAGCAAGCTGCTTCTCAACGCCGGCAAGATCGGCCAGAGCCAACTCGGTGGCAATGGTTTCAATGTCGGCCAGGGGGTCAACTCGGCCATTCACATGCACCACATTCTCGTCTTCAAAGCAGCGCACCACATTCACAATGGCATCGGTCTCGCGAATGTTCGCAAGGAACTGGTTACCCAAGCCTTCGCCTTTACTGGCCCCAGCAACAAGTCCAG
>JALRJP010000128.1 GCA_023261135.1 Burkholderiaceae bacterium
GGTCAATGCAACAATTTTTGAGTAGTGAGTCACCTAAAAACGGTGCGTCATAAAACAATGCCCTCTTAGTCAAGCACAACAGGTCCAGAACTGGCTGTAACCCCTAACTGCTTCGCTGCCTTTAATAAAGCCTTATCGAGCGAATAAAAATGCCCAACGGAGTTGGACTGCGCAGTGGCAAGGTGAAGGGCATCACCTGCCCTTAACTGGGTCGAAAAATTCCGCACAAAAACCTGGGCTATTTGGTAGTCTGACGCTGAGGGCACGATGAGCTCGAAAGACTCATCCATCACCTGGTCAAACTGGTCGGCTATTAAACGTGCATCGTCCCTCGCCAAAAAACCCATGCGAACCTCGCGAGATAGAAAGCTCGAGAATTCAACAAGTGCCCAAGCGCTAGTGCAGAGAAGAGAATTCCGTCGCCTTCTCAGAAAGGCCTCAATGGCGTCACTTGAGGGCTCTGAACGAAAGAGTGGGACCAAGAAACTCGTGTCCAAATAGAGCACTAAAACCCCTCGTCGCGCAGTTCGCCTAATACCTCTATGCTCAGCCTACTCGCCTTTGGTGTCTGACTCCTAAATGCCTGGAGTGAGCGCAGCCCCTGCTTGGGCTTTTGAATGGGAAGGAGACGTGCAACGGCCTGTCCCCGACGGGTAATAACAACTTCCTCACCTCTTTCCACTTTATTCAGCAATTCACTTAAACCGGCCTTTGCATGCGCTAGAGAAATGGTGGCCATGAGACATCCTTGTAATTGGTCACTTAGATGGTCACAGTGTAAAACTAAACGCTTGCTTTTACTACGTCGGCAACAGCCTTGGCCTGAGCAAAAGGCATAGGAAGGTAAACGGCATCAAGTGCTTTAGCAAGCTCATTGGCCATGGGCTCACTGCGTACCGAGGTATCAATAAGAAGTCGCTTATCGGCCAGCACCGCCAGCTGACGCGCCAGGCTTTTCGCTTCAAGCAAGGCCTGCTCGCGGCCCGGTTTGCCATCCCGGCTTAGGTTAGCCTTGCCATCGGTAAGCACCACAAGCACGGTGTTGTCTCCCTCGCGGCGCAGGCTATGAACCAGACGGGCCGCAGCCTCAAACCCTGCCGCGATGGGGCTTCCACCGCCGCCGGGCAAGCCCTGTAGGGCCCGCTTTGCCGCTACAAGCGAACGTGTGGGTGCAAGAAGAAGGTCAGCGCCTGTGCCTCGAAAAGACACCAGTGCCACGCGATCACGTCGCACATAACAATCGGCAAGCAATAACTCCACTGCGCCCTTGGCCTCTGACAAACGTTGCAATGCCATAGAGCCCGAGGCATCGACCACAAAAACAGTGGTTGTTCCTCGACGCTTTTTCTCACGCCAGACATGCAGGTCGTCCGGGCGAAGAAGAATACGTGTGCTCGAGGAATTGGGTCGTTCGCTCTCTGTACGTCGAATTCGCTGAAAGGGCGCCGCCCTGCGTATAGTGGCAAGCAAGTGAAGACGCTCCCCCGAACGCGGCTTGCGCGCCATGGCCCCAACGGGTCGGCCTCGACCGCGCCCAGCCGACGACTCAGCACCCGCGCCCGACTGGCCAGCCGACTTACCATGCGAACCCACCAATGAGGCTGCAAGCTTTAAAAGAAGGTCGCGCGGAAGACTTGCCAAGGCCGCCTCCACAAGCCGATCACCGGAAGCATCGGGCATGCCCTGCGCTTCCATCGGCGTCGTGGACTCTGGTTGGCTGTCATGATCGTCTAGCTCATTGTTCATCGATTCATCGTCGTTTTGAAGATCACGCTCTGCTTGCGCATCCTCTTCGGCCTGAGCCTGAGCGTCTGTTTCATCATTAACTTCACTTGAAGATTGACTGGGAAGACGTGTAGCCCGAGGCAAAAGACAAAGCCGTACGGCAAATGCAAGGTCCTTGTCATTTATATCGGTACGCCCCTGCAAAGCAGCCACAATTCGCGCGGTAGCAGTGGCCTGAAAGACAGGCCGCATGGAGTCAAGCCCCAATTGACCCGCTGCAATGGTGAGCGCCTTCAAGGCGTCTTCATTTAGCGTGACACACTGCCATGCCTTCACCGCCCTAGGAATATCACGTACCAAGCGCTCGGCAAATAGGCTCTCCGCCAGGCCCTCCGCAACCGGCCATAACCCCTCTTCATTGCGAAGATCAAGACCCAGACCAAGCCGGTCGGTAAGGGCCGACATAAGACCAGCCTCCTCGGGAAGTGATTCGTCGCAGGCAACGAGACCAAAAGCGCATTCATCTAGAGAGACCGCCAATTGCGACTGCAAGGCTCGCGAGGCGCGTTCGGCCATGGCCAATAGAATCACCCCGCCATTGGCACGTTGGATAAGCCCCAGTTGGACAACAGGTTGCCCTGCGTGCAAGGTGCTCGTTAAATCAAGACCATCGTGCAGCTGTTCGGCCTGAGTGTGATGCGCGATACGCAAAGGCTTCGCGTGATAAGCCGCCTGCAAAAACTTTTCTGTAAGGGCCAGCACGGCATCACGCCGCGGACCTGCCCAGCCTCGCAGCCATAAACCACCAAGGGCGCAGGGTGCTGTGGCAAGCGCAGCAACAGCAAAGTAAATGTCTTCCGTGCGCGGGTTCAAGTCCATCGGACAGCCAGCCTCCGAGCGTTGATTCGCATCACCGCCTTGAACGACTTCGGTGCTTCGACTCACCACTGCGGCCTAGACCAACACCTCGTCCATAACACGTGCCACACGGGCGCTGGCATCAGTGTCGTCTAGTGGGTC
>JALRJP010000129.1 GCA_023261135.1 Burkholderiaceae bacterium
TCCTCTAAAGTGCGGCAACAGCAGTCGCCAACCTCGTGTCTGGCATGCGTGCGCCATTGCATGGACATAGTGGCTGTGACGAGAGCCTTCAAGACCATGAAATAGAACCACGGTGGCAGACGCCTCGGCGCCTTCCGAATCGCGGGGCCTTGCCGAACCCTGCCTTGTCTGCGCATGTGCAGCGGAATGACTCTGCAGCGGTAAGGCGCTTGGCTCAAACCAATCGAAATCCACAAAATCACCATCGGGGGTATTTACACGCACGCGACGCACGGGCAGGTGATAAGCCAATGGGGGCCTTTGTTGCAGGAGGCTCAGTAGAACGGGATAGATGGTTTGCAGATGCCCGCCGGGCAGCCACCAAGGCGCCTGATGGTCAAAGCTCATGGGCGACAGTCAAAGCCTTCATGGCGATACGGCCACGAGTGTTAGAGATTCGCGAGCCCGTGTGATGGCCGTGTAGACAAGAGGAACCGACAAGGGGTTGTCTTCCGATTCCGCTAACAAGAAAACCAGGTTTTTAAACTCCGAGCCTTGGGCCTTGTGAACGGTTAAGGCAAAGGCAGGCTCGAGCGCTGGACACTGCTGCAGTGGAATAAGCCGCGGTCCGTGACTGCTGTCGAACAAGCCCATATCGCCAACCACGACACCAAGGCTTCCATTCATGAGATCGAGGTCGTAATCATTCTCAGTGCAAATGACGGGCAGGCCGGTGGTCGTGCCGGTTGCCGATTCAAGAAGGCCAAGGCGATGCAAGGCCTTTTGGAATAACTTGTTCAAGGCGACGCTGCCCATCGGTCCTTCCCGAAACGGCGTTAACACCATGGAGTCATCGAGCGCATGGAGAAGATCGGTCAGCATGGCTTGAAGCTCGTGATCGTGGCCTAGAGGTTTTACTGCAGGAGCGTTGGACAGTGATGGGCCACGACTTTGAATGCTTGTGGCGAGGCGAACAAGCGCACGACGCGCATCGGCAACCTGACGAACAAGGCGGTCATCGGTGGCCGACGCCACACGAAGGCAGCTCACGGTCTCGTCCGAGGCGACCTGGGCAAACGAAAGCACCTCTGCCACCGAGACGGTGGCCGTTGCAGGGCGAGACTGAATCTGCGCAGCAAGCTGACCAATGGCGCTGTCGGATTTAAAGCGGTACTGGGTCTGCAAATGTTCAATGGCTGCGGGGGCAATTCGCCTGCAGAGGCTTGCAAAGACCTGTCCGGGTTCAACCGAAGGAAGCTGATTGGCATCCCCGACCAGCAAAAGCTCCGCGCTGGGCAGCAGGCTATTCAGTAACGCTTGGGCCAGCTCAATGCCAACCATCGAGGCTTCATCGACCACAACAAGGTCAAATGGCAAGGGCTCTACGTTCGACTTCTGTGCCAAGTAGGCCAGACTGCGAGTACCCCCAACGCCCAAAAGACGATGAAGTGTTGAGATGTTGGCCTGGCCCGGAAGAACCTGTTGAAGTCGGTGGACAGCTTTTCCTGTGGGCGCTGCAAGCGCCACTCGAAGGTCGGGGCTTTTTGAACGTCTGTCATCAATAAGCGCTTTTAGGCGTGTTGTCTTACCCGAGCCCGGTGGCCCGGTGATAACACGAAGACGTCCCTCTTCTTCAAGTGTCTGAAGTTGTAGGTTAAGGTCCATCTCAAGCTGCCAGAAACGTCGCAAGTAAATATGATTGTCGTGAAGCACAAGGGGTGAACCGGGCTTGGCGTTGTCGTGAGAGAGCCAGACAGCGTCTGAGCCGACTTGTAGAAGCTGCGTACGCGCCACAGAGCTGAGCTCTTGCAAACCAAGGCTTAGCTCCCCGCGGCCGAGACGTGCGCTTACAAGTTGCACCAATTCTTGAAGCCATGCCTGCACCTCGGGCTCTGTTTGCGTACTGGCTTGGGCCACGCATTGGCCAAGGGCTGTGTCAAGCGACCGAACCATTTCACGCGCATTCAGAGCAAGGAGCTCTTGATGGAGTATTCGGTCTGAGTCTGTCATTGGTCTTCTCGCAGATTAAGGAGCTGCTCAAGCTCACTCAGTTGCAACGGTGTAAAGGTCTGAAAGTACCGACCTTCATCGGGATGGGTCATACCGCGAAGAAACAAATAAAGCGCTCCACCCAGATGCTTTTGTGGGTCGTAATGGGCTTGAAGCCTTGCCCTAAGATGTCGATGCAGCGCAAGGCAGTAAAGGCTGTACTGCAGGTCGTAACGATGCTCGGCAATAGACTGCATAAGGCCAAGGTCTTGATAGCTGCCCGCCTCGTGACCTAGCCAGTTGGATTTGTAGTCGCTAATGAAGTAGCGGCCCTCGTGTTCAAAACATAGGTCGATGAAGCCTTTCACCATACCTTGGAAATGCTGGTGGTTAAGCGCTGGACGGGAAATACCAAGGACATTGGTCTGTGCACTAGGGTCCTGCAGACAGTTCTGGTGGAGCCAGCGGTCAAGCGCTTTCAAGTCGAGCCTTTCGGCGGGCAACCAGAATTCCATCTCGGGCGCATAGACCTTTAGTGTGGCAAGGCTGGGCGAGGACGCAAAGCCAAGCGTAGAGCACTGATGGGGTGAGAACAGAGGAAGGCTAAGGCTGCTTGCAAGCCAACTGGCCAAGGGCTGCTGCTTCAATGAAACGCCCTGGGACTGAACAAAGCTCAGCATCTCTTCGGCCCCAAAGCCTGCCACCTCTGCAAACCCGCGACGTGCAGCAGCATCAAGAAGCC
>JALRJP010000012.1 GCA_023261135.1 Burkholderiaceae bacterium
GCAATGGCTTTGGACTGCGAGCAGGCAATGCATACCGTTGCTGTAGCCGCAGGCTCGGGCAAGACCTTTAGCGCGACATCAAGAATGAGGCCTAGGGTACCGAGGGCCCCGGTATGCAAGCGGGAGAGATCGTAGCCCGCTACATTTTTCATGACTGTGCCACCGTAGCGAAGCAGTTCGCCCTGGGCATTCATGACAGTCATACCTAGAACGAAGTCACGACAGGCTCCTGCCGAAAGCCTGCCAGGGCCCGAGAGTCCGCTGGCGACCATTCCACCCACCGTGCCCTTGCCGCCAAAGCGAGGCGGCTCAAAGGCAAGACGCTGTGCCTTCTGGGCGAGCCGGTCTTCAAGGTCGGAAAGGGTTGTGCCCGCTCGTGCAACCACGACAAGCTCGGTGGGGTCGTAACTAACAACGCCCGCATAGTCGGTGGTGGACAGCCGGGACTGGTTCGGACCTAACGGCTCACCATAAAAGGCCTTGCTGCCATGGCCTTGAATGGCAAGGGATTGCACCTTACCGCTGGCGCTGGCCTCGGAGAGTTTCGCCGACAGGTCAGAAACCCATTGTGCGGCCTGCGATTCTGAAAGGCTTGTCGACACGTGCAGAGAACTAAAACCGCTCAAGCTGCGGGAACCGGAGCTCGCCGCGATGCACATGCATACGGCCGTACTCTGCGCAACGTGACAACGTAGGAATAGCCTTGCCAGGATTCAAGAGCCCTTTCGCGTCGAAGGCCTGCTTCACCGCAAAAAAACTCAGCCGTTCGGCAACTGAAAACTGAACGCACATGGTGTCGATCTTTTCAATACCGACCCCATGCTCACCCGTGATGGTACCGCCGTACTCCACGCAGATTTCAAGAATCTCGGCGCCAAACTTTTCGGTCGTTTCAAACTCCCCGGGCTTGGCCGCATCAAACAAAATAAGTGGGTGAAGATTACCATCACCCGCATGAAAAACATTCAGACAGCGCAGGCCATATTTCTTTTCGAGCTCGGCAATGCGCGAGAGCATTTGACCAAGCCGTCTGCGTGGAATCGTTCCGTCAATGCAGTAATAGTCGGGTGAGACCCGGCCCGAGGCAGGAAAGGCATTTTTGCGCCCCGACCAGAACCGAAGGCGTTCGGCCTCGGACTCTGAGACGCGCAGGTCGGTGGCACCGCTTTGCGAGAGCACGGCCTTCATTCGGCCGATTTCTTCTTCGACTTCAGCGGGCGTGCCATCGGACTCGCAGAGCAAAATGGCCTGAGCCGACAGGTCGTAGCCCGCATGAACAAACTCTTCTACCGCAGCTGTCATGCCCTTGTCCATCATTTCAAGGCCTGCCGGAATAATGCCCGCCCCAATAAGGTCGGCAACCGCCTGGCCTGCTTTTTCAACATCGTCAAAAGACGCCATGATGACCTGGGCCAGTTGCGGCTTGGGTGTGAGGCGCACGGTAACCTCAGTGGTTACCGCAAGCATGCCCTCGGAACCAATGACCAGGGCAAGCAGGTCGTAGCCGGGGCTGTCAAAGGCCTCAGAGCCAAATTCGACGGGCTCGCCCTGGATAGTGAAGCCTCGCACACGCAAGACATTGTGAACCGTGAGCCCATATTTAAGGCAGTGCACGCCACCAGAATTTTCAGCCACGTTGCCGCCAATAGTGCAGGCGATTTGGGAGGAAGGGTCGGGAGCGTAGTAGAGGCTATGCGGAGCAACCGCCTCACTAATAGCAAGGTTGCGTACGCCGGGCTGGACTCTGGCGGTGCGGGCCACGGGATCGATGCTAAGAATACGATTCAGGCGAGCCGTGGAGAGAACGACTCCTCCGCGATGCGGAGTTGCCCCCCCGGAGAGACCTGTGCCCGCACCGCGAGCAACAACGGGAATATTGCGGGCATGGCAGATGGCAAGCACATGACCAACCTGCTCATCGGTGTAAGGCAGAACAACAACGGAGGGCAGATGGCGATAGCCTGTTAGGCCATCGCACTCGTAAGGCCGGAGACTCTCTTCCTTGGTAATTACGGCGTCATACGGTAAAACCTCAAGAAGATTTTGAATAAGCGCATCGCGCTCAGCAGGGTCGAGCGCTTGATCAAGCTGGGCAAACCGAAGTTCGCCCAGCTTTAACTGCGGGGCCTGGGACGATGTATCGGACACTGCAAGCGTGTCGAGCGGCGGATAGGCAGGCGCATTCATAAGTGAATTGTAGGCCGAGAACCGACTACACTTATTCTTATGACCGACAAAAACCGTCTAACACGCATTGTTACTCGCTCAGGCGATGATGGGCACTCTGGCCTTGCCGACGGCAGCAGGCTTCCGAAGGACCATGAGCGGTTTGAAGCCATTGGCGATGTTGACGAGCTCAATAGCGTTCTGGGTATGTTGCGGGCTGAGGTTCAACAGACCTCAGTGCAGGCCCCAAATGCGAGTCTCAACGCGACTATTGCTGCAGTTACAGATACCTCTGCAAAAGGCCTTCAGATGGTTGACGACCTGCTTGAATCCATCCAACACGACCTGTTTGATCTTGGTGGGGAACTTGCCATGCCCGGGCATGAGGTTCTGCAAACAGAACGTCTGGCGAGCCTGGATGCGGCTATTGAAACGATCAATGCAGACTTACCCAGCCTGCGGGAATTTATTCTTCCGGGCGGAAGCCGTGCTGCCGCAAATTGTCATTTGGCCCGAACCCTTGCACGCAGGGCGGAGCGGCGACTTGTTTCGCTGAACAGAGCTCTGGCTCATGCTGGTCAACCGTCCTGCCGGCCAAGCCTCCAGCACTACTTGAATCGGCTTTCTGATCTTTTGTTCGTGATGGCAAGGCAACTCAATAAGCTGCAAGGAGTGACCGACATCTACTGGCGCAGTCGGCCTCGCCCTGCAGGTGCGTCAGGTCTGCGCCGTTCCTCCGACGGTTAAACCCTCGATGCGCAAGGTGGGCTGGCCCACCCCCACCGGCACGCTCTGCCCCTCTTTGCCGCACGTTCCAATGCCGGGATCAAGGGCAAGGTCATTGCCCACACGGGTCACGCGCGTTAAGGCATCTGGGCCATTACCGATAATGGTGGCACCCTTCACCGGAAACTTAACTTTGCCCTTCTCAACCCAGTAGGCCTCCGAGGCGGTGAAGACAAATTTACCGCTGGTAATGTCGACCTGGCCACCGCCAAAGTTCACCGCATAAAGACCACGGTCGAGCGAGGCAACGATCTCCTCGGGCGAGTCTTTACCCGCAAGCATGAAAGTATTGGTCATGCGTGGCATGGGCAGATGCGCATACGATTCGCGTCGACCGTTGCCGGTAACCGGCACCTTCATGAGTCGCGCGTTCAGGCTGTCCTGAAGGTAGCCGCGCAAGATGCCATCTTCAATCAGGACATTGCGCTGGGTGGGGTTCGCTTCGTCATCAATGTTTAAAGATCCGCGACGATCGGGCAGGCTGCCATCGTCCACCACGGTTACCCCTTTGGCGGCGACCTGCTGGCCGATGCGACCCGAAAAGGCTGACGACCCCTTGCGGTTGAAGTCTCCCTCAAGGCCATGACCAATGGCCTCGTGCAGAAGCACGCCAGGCCAACCGGGCCCGAGCACCACAGGCATGGTTCCTGCCGGTGCGGGCTGCGACTCCAGGTTAAGCAGGGCCTGGCGAACCGCCTCACGGGCATGGTCAAGCGCCCGCTCTTGACTGAAATACGAGAGAGACGACCGCCCGCCCCCACCGCTTGAACCCTGTTCACGACGACCGTTTTGCTCGGCAATGACCGACACTGAAAGCCGAACGAGTGGGCGAACATCGGCAGCAATTCGGCCATCGCTTCGCGCAACAAGCACCACCTCGTGCTCGCCCGCAAGTGAGGCCATGACCTGAATCACCCGCGGGTCCATCGCCCGAGCCGCCTTGTCAATGGACTGAAGCAGCGCAACCTTCTCGGCCGCTGACAGCGCGGCAAGCGGGTTATCGGCCGAATACAGGGGGGGACGGGGTGCTTCAAGCAAATGCCTGTCCTTACCCAGACGTTTTTTTTCACCCGCCAGCCGAATCGCCATGGTGCCAGCGCCCGCACGCGCAATGGAGCGCGTCGTGCGAGCCGCCTCAAGCAGCGCCTTAGGGCTCAGAATGTCGCTGTAGGCAAACGCAGTTTTTTCACCCGAAATGGCACGCACGCCAACACCCTGGTCGATGCAATAGCTTCCCGATTTGACAATGCCCTCTTCCATGCCCCAGGCCTCGGTCTGGCTGTACTGAAAGTAAAGGTCGCTGTCGTCGATTCGATGGGCATGCATCTCGGCAATGGCATCAAGAAGTATGGCCTCGCTGAGTCCATGCGGCTCGAGAAGTAGCCTATTCGCAGTGGATAAGGCGGCAATCGCGGCGTCCGTTGGGGTCATGGGCGAGGCTCTCCTTCTTGGGAAGATGGGGGTTGGAGCGCCGACTGTCGATGGCGCAATGCAGGTAAGTTTAGGCGAACCTTTTGGGTGAGGTCCGGATCAACCTTTGCCATGGCAAGCCCTTCGCCTTGCTCGCAGCAGGCGAGAATCTCACCCCAAGGGTTAATGACCATGCTGTGGCCCCAGGTGGCGCGTCCATTGGCATGCCGACCGCCTTGCGCACTGGCAACCAGCCAGCATTGGTTCTCAATAGCCCGGGCACGCAGCAAAATTTCCCAGTGGGCCTGACCGGTGGTGTAAGTAAAAGCAGCTGGCAAGACAATAAGGTCGACCGGGATCGGGCTGCTGAGGCTGCGAAAAAACTCTGGAAAACGCAGGTCGTAACAGACTGAGAGCGCAGTGCGACCAGCCACGGTGTTGCAGGCGACCGGTCCTTTCCCGCCGACCAGGCTGCGCGCTTCGTCGTAGCGCTCTTGCCCATTGTCAAAGGCAAAGAGGTGAAGCTTATTGTAGCGGGCTATTTCTTTGCCCTTGGGATCGTAGACCAGAACCGTGTTGAAAACGCGATCGGGGTCGGGTGAGCGAATAGGAAGTGTTCCTGCAACAAGGGTAATACCAAGCTCAGCAGCAAGCCCCGAGAGACGGTTCTGAATGGGACTTTGGGGGCCAAGTCCATGGGGCTCTGCGACGCCCAGTTTGTCGCGGTCGTGATGACCAAAAATGGCAAAGAACTCGGGCAGAACAACCAGCTCGGCCCCTTGGGCCGCCGCCTGTCGGGTCAGTCGCTCGGCGGTCTCTAGATTCGCGGGGACTTCTGCTCCCGAGACCATTTGAACGGCTGCGACCGTACACGGCTTTAGTGTCATTGTTTAGGGCCTTGGCAAAGGAGAGGAGGTTGAAGGAGACGGCGATGGACCGGTTTGACTGGTGGCAGACCCTGCCGACAGAGCCGAGTTCGCAGGCTCGCCCGAGGCGGCCGCATCACCGGGAAGTCGACGCGGCAAGGACTTCACCGAAGGATCGTCCCAGTTCCCAGTGACCTGATACTCGTAGGCAAGGGTCTGGCGCAGCGGGTCTCGAAGTACATATTGCGCAAGGATACTCCCCAGGCCAACAGCGGGATTGACCAAGGCATAGCCCAGTGACGCAAGACCCGCGTTCAATTCAGGCAGTACGAGAACACGCAGGTCCTGGGTCTCGCTGATCACGTCGGCCGAGCCCTCTAAAAAGACGGAGGCCTGCACACCAACAAGCCGCAGGTTGCTGGTCTTGGCAAGCCCCGACTCAAAACTGACGTTGCCTCGAACCCGCTCAAAGGTAAAGCCCTCTGAAAAAATATCTCGAAAATCCAGAGTAATGCGTTTAGGCAGTGACTGCAGATTAATGACGCTCACCAACTTTCCAATGCCAGGGTCGGCCTTAAGAAACTGGCCCGACTGCAGATCAAGATCAAGCTGCCCGTTGAAGGCAGTAAGTTGGAAGTCAACGGGAGCACCTGGCCAGCCCACATTGCCACGTAGGGTCCCAGGCGTTGCCCGCAGCAGCCCCGGATAGCCTAAACGATCGAGCAATCGTCCGCCGTTGCTTACAGCCAGCAAGAAATTAAGTCTTGTCTGAGAGGGGCCGAGCGGATCGGCCATGCTAATGGCTGTCCACTGGCCAGAGGCCTCGAAGCGCGCATGCGGATTTTGGATCACCAGGCTTGAGATGTCCCACTGTGGCTGAGCCCGTGAGGGTGAGGCAACAAGCGTTAGTCCGCCGAAATCTTTCTGACCGCGCCTGAAGTCGTCGGCCTGCAGATCAATACGCGGCCAACGACTGGCCTGAGCCAAGGAGGTTAAGACTGTTGAAGCCGAAGGGGCTATTGCTAGACTAGGGCTTACTAATGGCGCGCCACCTGCGGCAAGTGCCCGCGTAGCCGTAGCCCCCTGGGCTAGCGCCTGAGGCTCGGCTTTATCTTGCTGACCGGGCGGTAGCCAAAGCCTACTCAGACGGGCTACAAGACTGCCGGAGGACTGCCCCGAAGCGCGCGTCTCGGCAGGACTGGGATCCCAGACCAGGCGTCCCGCAACCTGTGCGGCCTCAAGGTCCATCCGCCAACGCCCGCCATCGGGGGTGACCTGCGCATTGGCACGCGAAAAAACCTGGCCTGCAAAACGAACCTGCTGGGCACGGATGGTGATGGACTGCAGAGTGTTTGAGCTGGTTGAAGGATAGGGCCTTGAGGCGTCAGGGCGCACATTAGAGCTAGAGCTAAGGTTGGGGTCATCAAGGTATTGGGTCAATGCATCCAGCCAGTCATTGAGTTCAAGGCTTTCTGCCGCAACACGAAGCGCGAGCCCCTGGCCTGCAGGAAGCCTGGCCTGTTCGCCCCAGGCCAGACCTGCACGTAGCGTCTGTGGCTGACCCAAACGGGAGCGCTGCGAATCAACAACCCCCGAGAGCCGGTTAGAGACTGTGGTTAATTGCCAGGCCTGTTGGCGCTGACCCGTTGCAAACGAGGACTGATTCATCCGCAAGGACAAGCCCCAGTCCTCATTGGCGGCCTTGCCCATAGGTGCGGGCAAGTTAATACCCAGGCCAACCAGGCTTGAACTGATCTGCATCTGGAGCTGCGAGCGCCGGATATCGGCCTCAAGGGAATAGCTCGAACTCCCGTCAACCACAGACTTGGCGAAGGGAAGGCCAGTGGATTCGCGCAGCCAGCCCAACAATTCAGTGGACTGAAACTGACCTTTGGCGGTCAGACGCGAGACCGGTGCAGAACGTACGCCCACTGCAGGCTCTTCGCCCATCGAAAGGCGGGTAGTGCCCCCAAGCGAACGGGCTTCAATGGCCATGTAGTGAAAGCCCTGGTCAGAGAACAACAGCCTGCCTTGGAGCTGGGTAAGCGGAGGCAGGCTGCTGCCCAGCTTTAGGGCCGCCTGATTGACCCGAAGCTCGCCATCAACGGTGGTATCGACTGGATTATTCAGTGGGACACCAAGCGCCAGCCGAAGATCTCCTAGGCCCGAGGCCAGTGCATCATCAAGCGCGCCGCCGAGCCAGCGGCGCACTGGCGACTGATTGACCGTAGTCGCCATGGCAAACAGGTCGCCGGATAGGTCTCCTGAGAGCATAAGCACGGGATCTTTGGAAAGCATGTCGGCGATCTCACCACGCACCTCAACAATGGGTGCCTGGCCAAGCAAGGCCTGCCGGCCAACAAAACTTAGGCGGGGGCCCTCAAAAAGCAGGTCGATATCGGCAGAGAGAATATCGGGCCAGCCACGGGCAAAGACCAGTCGCTGGTCTTCTAGCCGAAGCTCAGCCTTAAAGAGGCCATTGCGACCTGCTCGGTAAGGAAAGTCTTCCAGAGCGCCACGAAGCTCGAAGCGTCCGGATACCGGTCTGCCTTCGCGAACACCGCGTTCAATCCAGGCTCGCGTCTGAGCGCCAATTTGAGCTGGCAATAACTGATGAACCTGCTCAGGCAAAAGGTCCGAGAGGCTGCCCACCAGCGCCGCCTGGCCAAGGCCCTGGCCTGAATAACGATACGAGCCCGAGAGCTTGAGTTGAGCCTGAGGCAGCTGCAGACTGCCGGAGGTCAGTGTGAAGTTGAAATCAGGGGGTAGGCGCGCCTGATCGGCAAGGCTTGCCAAAAGGTTGTTTGCCGACCAATCGCCTTCGACCGTCAGCTTATTGATGCGCAAAGGAGAGGCGGGGAACACCGCCGGAAGGTTGAGCTGAGTACCGAGGCCTGAGACCGAGAGACTTCCCGTTTCAGGCCCAAGCAAAACGCGTCCAGAGAGGGCCGAAAGCGAAGGATGGGCGAGCTCGCGAAAACTTACATCGGCCGAGAGCTGACCAAGCACCTGGGTAAGGCTCTGCCCGCCGAGGCTGCCAAGATCTCCGGTCCAGTCAAGCCGCACAGGGCCAAGCTCACCTCTCATGGCGGGCATCGGCTGAACGATAGAGAGCAGGGATGCAAGCTGCTCCGCCTTAAAACTCTGTGCGCGCAGCTCAGTCTGGCCATCGCGCAGCTTGAGGTAAAGGCCCCGCATTTGCAATTCTCCACGACCGACCTGGGTTTCAGCGAGAGACTTAAGCGACCTTAACTGCGGCGACCTTAACTGCAACGGCTTAGCGGCCTCGGCGGGCAGAGTCTGCATGTCGTCCTGCCAGATGAGCCGGGCGTCGATCACAGACAAAGGGCCCTGCCACTGAATGGCCTGCAGCATGGGCGCCGAAGACTTGTCGGAATCGGGACTCAGCGCGACCCCTGCAACCACGACCGTTCCGTCGATCTGCCGATGAAGTCTGAGTTTCAGCCGCTCAATACCGAGCTGCGAAAAAATAGGCATGCCTGCCGAAATGGAATAGAAAGTTCGTAGCCCGAAATCGGCGGAGAGGCCTTCGACGGAAGCCACTGTCTCGCCCGTTGCACGCTGAACCAGTTCGGCTGCACCGACAACAAGCCGCGGCGAGAGCCAATCCGCCCATTCGGCCCTGGCATCACGAGCCCTTAGCTCCAGATCGAGCGGATCAAGTGCAGGTCCAACGGCCTGGGCGAGGCGCTGAGGGTTGTTTATGGTCTGGGCAAGCTCGGGCCAGAGCCAGTAACGAATGCCCAAGGCCGTCGCAAGCATGGCCAGAACCACCATGGCCATCAACCCCGCAAAGACATTCCAAGCCCATGACCTGCGCGCAAGGTCTGGTGAAGCTTTCGCTAGGTCAAGGTCCTTCGAGTCAGAAGAGGTTGGATTTGGCATTATGGAAATTCTTGCACAGCTTTCAAAGGAGTCTTGCGATTTCCTCTCCTAGAACCCCCTACGAACAGATCGTTGCGCATTCAGCCTTTGCTATGCGAACGCTGCCTCAGGTTATTGCGCGTGGCCAACTCATGCCCATTGAGACGCCGTTAACACGCGCGTTACTTGAGGCCCACTGGCATCAACACTGGTCGAAGGCCTCTACGCATCTGGCCGATACCTCCGCCTGGACGCCGGTATCGGAAGCAACGGAGGCAGCCTTTGCGCAGGCACTTCGTCAGTATCGCAATGCCATCATGCTTGCCATTATGGCGCGGGATCTTAGCGGCCATGCAGACCTGCAAGAGAACCTACAGAGCATCTCTGACCTTGCCGAGATCTGCCTCGATCTTGGCTATCAACACTGCTGCAAAGCCATGGTTAACCGCCACGGACTCCCCCGTCGATCCAATGGCGAGGTGGTAGACCTTCTTATTATTGGTATGGGTAAGCTCGGAGGGCGAGAGCTCAACGCCTCCTCGGACATCGATCTCATTTACCTGCTACCCGAGGATGGCCAGTCCGATGGTCGCCCGGAGGATCATCCCGACGGCCAGGGCGGATCGCTGGATCTGCAGACCTACTTCACGCGACTCGGACGTCGGCTTGCGGGCTTACTGGGGGAGTCCACGGCCGACGGTCTTGTCTTTCGGGTTGACCTAAGACTTCGGCCTCACGGTGACTCAGGCCCAGTGGTCTGCAGCTTCGACATGCTCGAGGACTACCTTATTCGCCATGGCAGGGAATGGGAGCGCTATGCCTGGATCAAGGCTCGCCTTGTCAACAAAGCGGTACTCAGTGGTCAAAGCCCATTTGCGCAAGACAGCCGGGCGCTGGAGTCCATTCGACGGCCCTTTGTCTTTCGCCGCTACCTCGACTTCAATGCCCTGGCCGCCCTGCGTGAACTTCATGGCCAGATTCGTGAAGAAGCCCAGCGGCGTAGCCAACGCCGCGAGGCGCGAATGGCAGGCGACTACGAGATGGTTGACGTTAAGCTCGGGCCTGGCGGCATTCGTGAAATTGAGTTCATAGGGCAGCTCTTCCAGCTTATTCGAGGCGGCCGCGAGCCTGCCCTGCAGTCCCGTGTCTGTCTGCAGGTGCTTACCCTTCTTGCCGAACAGGGTCGCATTAGCCGCGAGGAGCATTTACAGCTCTGCGAGGCCTATCGCTTCTGGCGACAACTTGAGCACCGCCTGCAGTACGAGGAAGACGCCCAGACCCATGTCCTCTCGGGCTCGTTTGATGCTTACTCAAAAATGGCTAAGGCCATGGGCCTTGAGTCGCCTCAGGCGCTTAGCCTGCAGATTGAACAGCACCGCGGCCATGTCATTCCAATTTTCGAGAAACTCTTCCGAAAGGAGACTGCAGGCGCAGAAGATCTTGGTGCGGAGTCCCCCGCCGTTAAGGACGCTAGCACCAGCGATACCCGACTTGACCGCATACGTGGTCGTATTCAAACCCTTGTGAGGCACTACCCGGAGGCCCAGGGACTTGAACTGGGTCTTAACGAGTTGGTTGACAGCCTGCGTCGACGCAGTGCCTACCTTGCCTTGTTCGACGAATACCCCGAGGCATTGGACCGGGTAGCGAAGGTCATGGCGACCTCGTCCTGGGCGGCCTCGTACATGCAGCGCCACCCCATTGTTCTGGATGAACTGTTGGACCATCGGGGCCTTGACGAAACGGGCGAGCTTGAACGGCTGGTTCAACAGCTTCAGGCAAGCCTTGAAGACGCCCAAATTAACGGTGAGCCCGATGTTGAGCGCCAGATGGATATCTTGCGCGAGACCCACCATGGCCAGCTCTTTCGGCTTTTAGTTCAAGACCTTGACGGCCTGCTTTCGGTGGAACACCTGTCGGATCGACTCTCGGCCTTGGCCGATGTCATGATTGACGCAACCCTGCGCTCGGCCTGGCAGGCAACACCTAAGCATCACAGACAGGAGCCCCAATTTGCGGTTATTGCCTACGGCAAGCTCGGCGGCAAGGAGTTGGGCTATGCCTCGGACCTTGACCTAATTTTTCTTCACAACGACACCGACGACCGGGCCCAAGAGGTCTACGCCCGACTGGCTAAACGCATTAATGTCTGGCTGTCCACCAACACGGCCGCAGGAAGCCTGTTTGAGATTGACCTAAGGCTTCGACCCAACGGCAATGCAGGCCTGCTTGTGACGGACCTTCCCGGCTTTATTGACTACCAACAAAAACATGCCTGGGTCTGGGAGCATCAGGCCCTTACCCGGGCGCGCTTTTGCGCCGGTGATGCCGAGATTGGCGCGGCCTTTGAACAGGCCCGTATTCAGATCCTTCGTCAGACTCGGCCCGCGGTTATCCTGCAGGAAGAAATTCTAGCCATGCGCCAGCGCATGCACGATGGCCATCCGAACCCCAGTGGGCAGTTCGACCTTAAGCATGACCGAGGCGGTATGGTGGACATCGAGTTCATGGTGCAGGCTCTGGTGCTTGAACACAGCGCCAGACACGTCGAGCTCACGGGTAACCTGGGTAATATCGCCCTGCTTACCATGGCAGCCGACTTGGGCCTCATCGTAAAAGAGAAGGCGCAACGCGTTGCCCAGGCCTACCGCCAGTTTCGGCGTCATCAGCATCGGTTGCGCCTGGCTGGGGCAAGCTCGGCCAGGGTGGCGCCGGATGCCTTTGAGGCGGATCGTCAAGCTGTCACCGAACTCTGGCAGGAGGTCTTTCAGAAGGCACCGCCTGTCGTCCGCAGCCTTTCAGAGATTCGTGGTAAGCCGAGCTAGAATGGTGAATAACATTCGGTCTTAACCGCCGGTCCAGGGGCCTACCTCGGGTGCGCCTTGCAAGCCGGTCTGGTGGGACCAACACCCCAAGGAGACTTCTTTCATGTCAATGGCTGATCGCGATGGTGAGATCTGGATGGATGGTCAATTCGTGGACTGGCGCAACGCCAATATCCATGTGCTGACCCATACCCTGCACTACGGCATGGGGGTCTTTGAAGGGGTCCGGTGCTACGAGACCCCCTCGGGAAGCGCCATTTTCCGGCTAAAAGACCACACCCAAAGGCTTTTGAACTCAGCCAAGATTTTCCAAATGAAGATTAACTTCTCCCTTGAAGAGTTAATGCATGCTCAGTTGGAAACTGTTCGTCGAAACAAGCTTAAGTCGTGTTACATCCGACCCATTGCCTGGATTGGCTCTGAGCGCATGGGCATTGCAACCAACGACAACAAAGTGCATCTGGCCGTTGCTGCCTGGCCCTGGGGTGCCTACCTTGGTGAAGAGGGTCTGGCCAAGGGCATTCGTGTAAAGACAAGCTCCTTCACACGGCATCACGTCAATGTCTCGCTGGTTCGAGCCAAGGCCAGTGGCTACTACATCAATTCCATTCTTGCCCACCAAGAGGTCTGCAGCATGGGCTACGACGAGGCCATGCTCTTGGATACCGAGGGCTATGTTTCGGAGGGCGCCGGAGAAAATCTATTCATCGTGAAATCGGGACGGCTCTTTACGCCCGACCTTGCCTCCTGTCTTGATGGCATTACGCGCCAGTCCGTTATTACCATTGCCAAAGACTTTGGGCTTGAGGTCATTGAAAAACGCATCACGCGTGACGAAGTCTACTGCGCCGATGAAGCCTTCTTCACAGGAACTGCTGCCGAGGTTACGCCCATACGCGAGCTCGATGATCGAACCATTGGCGAGGGTCAACGCGGGCCTATTACCGAGAAAATTCAGACCTGCTTTTTTGATGCGGTCTCGGGTAGAGCACCAAAATACCAGTCCTGGCTCGCACCGGTCTAGCAGGTCTACTTGGTTTAATAACCTTTTGCTCTTACTTCAATGACCGAAAACCGTAAACCCGTTGCAATCACCGAGAACGACCTTCCTGTCTTTTGCCCAAACACGCGCATGCCGCTTTGGAGCAGCCACCCCAAAGTTTTTCTCGAGCTCAACGAAGAGGGTCTTGCACGCTGTCCTTACTGCGGCACGCGGTATCAGCTTGAATCCAGAGGCGAAGCCTAAGTAAAAACTGTTCGGACAAGCCCGTTAATTGCGTTCTGAAAGCTTTGTCGACGGCGACTGGTTCTTTTCATTTTGAATCTCTCTGCGCAGTCCAGCAAGACGCGCATCAATGACAGACATGACGGAGAAGTCGGCGTCATTCGCTTTTCGTGCGAGCTGCAATTGCTCAAGCGCCGCATTCAATGCGCCTGCACGACGATAGCGTTCTGCTGTTGCCCAGTGGGCAAGCGTCTGTTGACCTGCAGCCGAAGCCACCTGGGCTTTTAGCGCCCAGCCTTGCAGATCGTCGGGCCATCGATTGGTATAGGACTTCGCAAAATCAAGGGCCTGCGGGTAACGAGAGAGGCCCTGCATTAAACGGATGGTCTGTCGAGCCAGTTTCCTCTGACTAATGGACTGTTGGCCCGCCTCAAGGGCCGATGGCATAACCTCTGCAGCATCTTGCAGTTGACCGGCCGCCAGCAATATTTCAAGTCGAGCACTTGCAAGCAGAGGGGCTGCCCAGTCCAGTTCGCCTTCCTCGCGCGCCATGACTTCCGCCCGACTCAGCCAGTCGAGTGCAGGCGGAAACTGTCTCTGCTGAAGAGTCACCCAGGCCATTGCATAGGCCAGGGCCGAACGGTCAGCCGACTGCGGCCTAGTCTCGTCAAAGGCCTTCTTAAGCCGCAGAGCACTCTTCGCAAGTCCGTCAACCGATCGATCACTTAAGGCGTCGATGCGTTGCCTCAGCCAACGAAATTCCAAAGTGTCTTTCACCTCCCGCTGGGCTGGACTCGACATGGCCGCAGAGAACCGCGACGAGCCTGACTCTGGACGAATCTGAGTGAGCCGGGTCTGGACATCGGCAATACGCTCGGTGGTTAGCGGGTGGGACCGGACCCAATTGGGCGCGGCAGAGTCATAGAACTCACCGGCACGCAGAAGTTTTTGAAACAGACTGACCATGGCCTGAGGATCAAAGCCTGCCTCTTGCAAGAGTCCCAGGCCCACGCGGTCAGCCTCGCGTTCGGCCTCTCGGGAAAAGGCCAGTTGATCTTGAACCGCAACGGTCTGGCCTAGAGACATGATGCCCATGGCGGCATCCGAACTGTTGGAGGCTGCCATTGCGGCCAACAGGGCGGCTGCAATCATGACGGCAGATGACTGCCGCCTCTGACCAAACTGTCGGGATATATGCCTCTGACTCACGTGACCAATTTCGTGAGCCAACACCGACATAAGCTCTGACTCGGACTGAGACCGAGCCATAAGTCCCGTATGAATACCAATGAAACCACCGGGAAGCGCAAATGCATTGATGGCTGGATCACGCACAGCAAAGAAACGAAACTCGCCTGGCTCGATGGACTGACCCGGCTGAAGATGCCCCTGCACAAGGGCCGCCTGAAGGAGCCTGGCTGACTGAGCCGACAGGTAGTCCTCGAGCTCCGGGTCGTCGGTAACTACGCCGGCGCGAAGAAATTCTTGAAAGACCTGGCGACCCAAACGCCTTTCGGCCTGCAGGCTAAGACCGTCGGCATCTGCCTCACCCAGCTGTGGCAGCTGCTCGCTGCCCACCCGAGTCTGTGCGAAGGCGGGCGCGGCAAGACCAATGCTGTTGACCAATGCAACAAGACAAGCCAGGCAGACTGCCGCCTGCCGACCGACAACGTTGCGGGAAAAGATCCGGTTCATGGCCTTATCATAGGACCGATGAACACCTTCTCGAGTGATGCCCTGGCCAATTCCCCGCTGAGTCATTTCAACCAAGACGGCAAGGCCGAGATGGTGGATGTCTCGGCTAAGGCGGACACCACGCGACAGGCCAAAGCCAGTGGGTTCATTACCATGCGTCCGGATGTCCTGGCTCTTGTTCGGGCCGGCAACGCGGCCAAGGGCGATGTGCTTGGTGTTGCTCGTATTGCGGCCATTCAAGGGGCCAAACGCACCAGTGAACTCATTCCCCTTTGCCATCCGCTTCCCATTCAACATATTGGGGTGCAGTTTGAATGCCTGGATGAGCCCTGCGGTGTTCACTGCATAGTCTCAGTGACCACCACGGGGAAGACGGGCGTCGAAATGGAGGCTCTGACGGGCGTTCAGTTGGCCCTACTCACCATCTATGACATGCTCAAGGCGGCACAGAAAGACATGGTGATGACCCAGGTGCAGCTTGAAGAAAAAACCGGGGGTAAGTCGGGGGCCTTTACTCGTAAGGCCGAGAGACTCTAGGGCTCAGAGACCCCATGAGACCCCATGCATTTAGGCAAAAAAGAAGCTGGCAAGCCCCAAGAAAATAAAGAAGCCCAAGGAATCCGTACTAAAAGTTAGCAAAACCGATGAACCCAGTGCAGGGTCGCGGCCCATGCGATGCAGGGACATCGGAACAAAAATCGCAATAAGCGCGGCCACTAATAAGTTAAGCAAAATGGCGAGCATCATGGTTAGGCCAAGTAGCAGTCCGTTCTCGGTCTCGCTGTAGAGCCACCAGGCAAAAAGGCCTGCCACCGAGCCCCAGACGAGCCCATTAAGGCCCGCAATCGAGAGTTCTTTCGCCAAGAGGCGCGTGAGGTTACCGGCGTTGACCTGGCCAAGCGCCAGCGACCGAATAAACAGGGTCATGGTCTGATTGCCAGTGTTACCTGCAAGACCGGCAACAATGGGCATGAGCGCTGCAAGTGCAACTACGCGCTCAATGGTCCCCTCGAAGGCACCAATCACCCGGGATGCAAAAAAGGCCGTGCAGAGATTGAGTGCTAGCCAAAGCCACCGGTTTTTTGCAGAGGCCCAGACCGAGGAGAAAAGATCCTCCTCTTCGCGCAGGCCCGCCTGCGCAAGAACCTCGGAGTCACTCTCCTCGCGGATAAGGTCCACCGCCTCGGAGACCGTAAGACGGCCAATAAGCTTGCCATGGTCATTGACCACTGGCGCAGAAACCAGGTCATAGCGCTCAAAGGCCTGAGCAGCATCGTAGGCGTCGTCACGGGCATTCAAAGACAGAATGTCACGACGCATGACTTCAGAAACCAAAGCCTCGGGCTCATTCACCAGCAGCTTGCCAATCGGCAAGGCGCCAAGCAGGGTCTCCTTGCGGTCAATGACAAAGACCTGGTCGGTATGGTCCGGCAGTTCGTCAAACCGTCGAAGGTAACGCAGAACAACCTCAAGGGTGACATCATCACGAATGGTCACCATCTCAAAATCCATTCGGGCCCCCACACTCTCTTCGGGGTAGGACATGGCCTGACGAAGCTGCTCACGCTCTTCGATGGTGAGCCCTTGACGTACGCGCTCGACAATGTCAAAAGGCAGTTCATCGGCAAGTGCTGCAAGGTCATCGGGCTCCAGGGACTGGGCCATGCGTAACAAGGACTCACGGCTCATTTCCGCTATGAGGCTCTCACGCACAGCCTCATTAAGCTCAACCATCACCTCACCACGGCGGTCCTCGGCAACCAGGTGCCAGACCTTTTCCCGCTGCTCGGGTGGGAGTGCCTCAAGCACATAGGCAAGATCGGCGGCATGCAGGGGCCGAATTCTTGGTAGCAGGGCAGACTGTTGCTGCCTTGCTACCAGCTGCTCTACCAGTTTCTGCCGATCAGGCTCAACACCAAACTTTTCTTTTTGTACGACCTCAGTCTCGAGACGAAAGCGCGCAAAAAGGGACTGGATCTCTTCAAGCGCATGCTGAGCGGCCTCGGGCTCGCGCGGCCCAACGGCAGCGGCGTTCACGGCGCCTTCAAGTTCCTCGGCTGAGTCTGTTGAGGATGTGGATGGGCTGGTATTCATGGCGAATCGAACATGGCAAGCACGGGCTCGGTGGCTGGCGACTGGCCCGTCCAGAGCTCAAAGGCAGCAGCCGCCTGCTCAACAAGCATACCCAGCCCATCGACTGCGAGTGGCACACCTGCCTGTTTTGCAAGGCCAAGAAAATTCTCTGCAGCCTGCCCGTACATCATGTCAAGCGCAAGTTGAGTCTGCTCAAAAAGACTGGGGTGAATTGGAAGGACGGCCTGTTGCAAGCTCGAGGCTGACGCGTTTACAACAAGTGTTGGCAGTGTCGCGAGCACCTGCGGTTCTGCAAGTGCCTCAAGGGCCAGGGCCTGCATCGCGCATGCGGATACAGATGCGGATGCAGGTGCTGAATCGCCCGTCTGACGAAAGGACTGAACGAGGGCATGTGCCTTTTCAGCGCTTCGGTTCGCAATGATCAGTTCATCAAGGCCAGCTTGGATTAAAGGCATAACAACCCCACGAGCTGCACCACCGGCACCAATAAGCAGAAGTCGATGACCCGCAAGAGTGTCCGCCTGAAGATGCCGCAGCAGATCACGCACCAGTCCAAGACCATCGGTATTGTCGGCGCGCCATCCAGCAGGCTCGCGACAAAGCGTGTTGACAGCCTGAGCACAACGGGCACGCTCTGACAGAGGCCAGCCCTGGCTTAAGGCAAGTGCATAGACGTCTTCTTTAAGTGGCACCGTCAGGTTGAGCCCTGCATAGCCCTCAGCATGGAGGGCCTCAAGGCGGCTTGTAAGCTCGCTGGCTGGTGTGTCAATGGCGGTGTAATTCACAGAGAGCCCCAGCGCTTTTGCGAAGGCGGAGTGAATAACAGGTGAGCGACTGTGTGAGATGGGGCTTCCAAGCACGGCGAGTAGCATCGTTGCTTCGGTCTTTGTCTCCAGCCCGCGCACCTCAAGCTCGCAGCGCAGGGCATCGGCTGAAATGACCTCGAGTGTGACCTCGGTGCCCGAAGGTAGATGTGACCAAGAGGGTACGCGACAGGTTAAGGGTAGTCGCACGAGGCGCACCAAGCCCTCGCGTCCGAGACGACCCTGCTCAATAAGTGGTTGTGTGCTGCAAGCTCGGTCGGCAGCGAGCCAAGACTCCGTCGTGAGTCCCTGGTCCATACCCAGCCAGCGAAGACTCCAGTAGCGCTCCATCAACGTCTGAAACTCACCGTAACGGTCGTAACAGGCCTCGAACTGGGCAAGGTCCGCAAAAAGCTCGGCATCGTTGGGCTTGTAGGCGGGTCGGCGATGGCCAAGCGCCGCGAGCACCTGCCACTGGTTCATGAGATCGCTAAAGCGTCGAAGCGGCGAAGTGGACCAGGCGTAATGGCTCACCCCCATACCCTGGTGCGGTCCAGGGGTTGTCTGCATACGAACACGGCCCATCGACTGGCAGCGATAGATGCCGGGAAGATGGGCAAGGGCAAGCGTCTCACCCCAGGCCACATTGGTGGCAATCATCCATTCCGAGACAAGGCGATCCGTTTCATTGTCGCGCGGTCTTAACTGAATGTCGGGTTGGCCTTGACCCTGTTGTTTTGCCGTATTCAGTTCCATTGTAGGATCCCACTGCACCTGAACCGAGTAGTCAAGCCGTCCCGTCGGTTCAGGGCGGCCACGAACCTGTTCGCGCTGAAGACGAAGGCGCGAGGCCTGTTCAAGCAAGGCCTCAAGTGCCGGCCACTGTTGCAAAAGCGCGGGCCATGGGTCATGCCGAAGGTTCTTGGCGATGAAGACTTTCTCAATCCGGCTGGTAACAGACCTGCGCTCGCCTTGTCGGTCAAACTCAAAGTAGAGCGAAAGGCAGGGGTTCTCACGGCCTTCATTCAGGGAGTAGGCATGGATGACCTCGGGGGGAAGCATGGTGAGCTTCTCGCCAGGAAAGTACACGGTCGAGGCGCGCTCGCGCGCCCACTGGCCAAGGACAGAGCCTGGTTCAATGGCAAGACCAGGTGCGGCAATATGCACGCCCACCCGAAAACCCTCCTCTGCCAAGTCCTCAAAAGAAAAAGCGTCATCCACTTCCGTGGTTGCAGCATCGTCAATGGAGTAAGCCGAGGCGCGGGCCAAGGGAAGGCTTGCAATAAGGCTCTCGCGACTCGCAAGGCAGTCGGCAATGGCCTGCTCGGAATCCGTGGGGGCAGTCTGATCGGCCTGATGCAGGCCCTGCGCCATGAACCGGGTACGGTGCAGGCTGTAAGCCGAAGGAATAAGTCTACGCTGCAGGGCCAGCTGCTCAAGACTGACTTGGAGCTCGAAGGCCGCCTGTTCAAACGCCTTGAACTCCACCGACTGCTTGTCAGGGCGAACGAGCAGGTGGACCCCAAGCGCTGCAAGTGCCTCAGGCAGCTCACCTGCAAGAAGTTGCTGCGTCATCTGTGCCTGTCGCTCAGCAGCAAGCCGCCGCTTCTCCATGCCTGCAAGTGCGGCTTTTAAAGACTCCTCGGGCATGGCACGGAACACGCCCTTGCCCTTGCGCTGAAAATAAACGGGCGCCGCATGAAGGGCAAGAAGAAGGCTCGCCTGATCAACAGGGCTTCCCCCCTGAGCGTCAAAGACGTCTTTTGCAAATGCCTGAAAATCAAACTCGTCGGCCGGCGCACACTGCCATAGAAAGTCAATGTCAAGCGCCTGCGCTTTGTCCTGCGCTTGGTTTAAAAAATAGCCGAGGTCGGGGCTCTCGAAACTAAGAAGGCACTGGTTACGCTTTACCTTAAGTCTTCGTCCCGAGCCCAGTTCAAGCTGAAGGCTTGCGGGCGCCTCGGAGACTTGGCGCGCCACCTTGAGCTGGCCCGAGTCCTCAAAAAGCCAGTTCATGGCTAGGCCTGGGGTGCCTGGGCAAGGCCCTGCAGGAGTCGCTCGTGAATGCCCTCAAAGCCGCCATTGCTCATTACAAGAATGGCATCACCGGCACGTGCCTGCTGAACGACCCGAGCAACAAGGCTGTTGATGTTATCCGTAACAAAAGCTCGGGGGGCTAAATCGGCCAGTGCCTCTTCAAGGCTCCAGTCAAGGCCTCGGCTGTAACCAAAGACCTCGTCGGCCCGCGCAAGCGAGCCGGCAAGCTGCCCGCGCATGAGGCCCATCTTCATGGTGTTGGATCGTGGCTCAAGCACGGCAAGAAGTCTTGCCGACGAGGGCAAATGAGCACGTAGCCCTTCAACCGTGGTCGCAATGGCCGTAGGATGATGGGCGAAATCGTCAAACACGCACACGCCCCTGGCTTGGCCTCGTTGCTGCATACGACGCTTGATGCCCTTGAAGCCCTGAATGGCCTGCAAGGCCTGAATAGGTTCAACGCCCAAGGCGGTTACGGCTGCAAGTGCAGCTGCTGTATTGCGTCGGTTATGCAGACCCCACAAAGGACTGTCTGCCTGGCCCAGGCAGCTGCCGTTCTGCCAGAGTTCAAGCGGCTCAAACGGGCTAATTTGGGAATCCGAGCTTGACGCAGCCGCCTGCGCAGATCGAATAAAAAAGGCAAGAGAAGAATCAGGCTGCGCCGCCCGACCGGCTAAAGAGGATGCTTGGCGTTCATGGGGGAGGTGCGATTCAGCATCAAAGTGCCAGACCGGCGTATGGCAGCCGCGAGCGAGTACACGCTCTAGGGCCGGCTCCTGGGCATGCACCACCAGACGACCCTCGGACGGCAGAGTACGGACCCAGTGATGAAACTGGGTCTCAATGGCAGCCAGATCGGCAAAGATGTCCGCATGATCAAACTCGAGGTTATTTAAAACAGCCACTTCAGCACGGTAGTGCAGAAATTTCGAGCGCTTATCGAAAAAAGCGGTGTCGTACTCGTCGGCCTCAATTACAAAGGGGGCTCCAGGTGCCGCCAGACGCGCCGAGACGCCAAAGTTTTCAGGCACCCCTCCGACCAAGAAGCCAGGCTGCCGGCCACAGGCATCGAGCAAGTAGACAATAAGGGCGGTGGTTGTGGTCTTACCGTGCGTGCCCGCCACTGCGACAATGCGTTGCTGCCCTAGCAGGTGCTCCGCTAAGAAGGCCGGGCCCGAGGTCATGGCAAGGCGCTTATTCAAAATGGCTTCAACAAGCGGCAGGCCACGGCGCGCCACATTACCAACCACATAAAGGTCAGGCTTTAAAAGAATCTGGTCCGCCTCAAAGCCCTCGATGAGTTCGATGCCGGCCTGTCTAAGCTGGTCACTCATGGGCGGATAGACCTGGGTGTCACAGCCCGTGACACGAAAGCCCGCCGCCTGCGCAAGCTGGGCAAGTCCGCCCATAAAGGTGCCACAGATACCAAGGATATGAATATGCATGAGCCATTGTACGGCCGGCATAATCGAGGCATGTCAAGCCTTCGACACGAAATCGCCTGCTCTGCGGCCCAGCTCATAGCTGAAGAAGGCTTCGATTATCAGAGCGCCAAACGTAAGGCCTACGAGCGACTCACCGGGGGTCTTGGAGGACGAATTGCAGCAAGCGACCTGCCAAGCAACCAGGAGATTGAAGAGGCTGTTCGTGAGCACCTTGCGATTTATGCCGACGACGAACAAAGGGCCCACTGCGAGGCGATGCGTAAGGCGGCCTTGCAGCTAATGCATCGGCTTCGTGCTTTTCAGCCGGTGCTTATGGGTGCCCTAGCAAACGGTACGGCCACCGTGTTTAGCGCTATTCATTTGGGGTGCCGCGCTGAATCTGCCAAAGAGCTTGCGATTGACTTCCTCAACGACGGCATCACGGTGGAAGCGACCGAGCTTGCGAACCCCCTTGGGCAGGGCGTTGTCGAAGGCCTTGTCTTGCAATGGCAGGGCCAGCCGGTCGTAATCACCACTCTTCCCCGGGGCGGCCTGCCTAAGCGCATGGCAAGCCTTAATCTTCACGAGCTCACTCAGCAACTTCAGGATGGAGGTTTGGCTTGAATCGACGGCAATGGATACTTACAGGCGCGTTCGCAGTCACAGGGCTGGGTGTGGGCATGGGCCTAAGCTACTGGCGACACTCCCCCAAGCAGTTGGCTGAACCTGCTGGCTGGGTCTTTGACCTGCAGCTACAAAAAGCAGCCCAAGCCCGAGGCGAGTTGCTAGCCTTGGCCGATTTCCGAGGTCGACCTTTGGTGGTGAACTTCTGGGCCACCTGGTGCCCCCCCTGTGTGGAAGAAATGCCAGAACTTTCGTCTTTTTTCGATAAATACAAATCAAAAGGTGTTCAACTACTCGGAATTGCTGTTGACTCGCCTTCGAACGTCAGGGAGTTTCTCGAGGAACGCGCGTTTTCCTACCCCCTGGTTGTGGCTGGAGCCAATGGCAGCGAGCTTGCAAGCCGATTAGGCAGCCGAATTGACGCCTTTCCATACACCGTTCTAATTGCCCCCAATGGACAAGTCGTTGAGCAGAAGATGGGGCGAATCTATGAAGAAGAGCTCATAAAATGGGTAGAAGCCTACATTTAAGAGCGAGTTAGAAATACCCTCCATTAAATGGGGTAAACTGTTAGTATTCTTTTTACCCACGGCAACGGCATGGCATCAGGCCCACTTATTTGGCTGCTTCATGGCCCCAATCTCAACATGCTTGGCATGCGTGAGCCCGACATCTACGGCGCGCAAACCCTGGAAAGCATCAATACCCAGTCAATGTCTCTGGCGGAAGCGTTGGGCCTGCGACTTGAACACTTTCAATCCAATCACGAAGGCGAGCTTGTTGACCGTATTCAGCTTGCACTGAGCCAAAAGGTTCAGGGGTTTGTGATTAACCCGGCCGCAGTCACGCACACCAGCGTTGCCCTGCGCGATGCGCTTGCGGCTGTTGCGCTCCCCTTTGTGGAGGTTCACCTGAGTAATATCCATCGACGCGAACCATTCCGCAGCCATTCCTACTTTTCTGATAAGGCCGAGGCCGTCGTCTGTGGCATGGGGCCTCTGGGCTACGAGGCGGCCATTCGTTTCTTTCATGGGCATTTGTTAAAGCCCATGACACCCTCTCGCTAAGGAGCTCCGCATGGACCTGCGAAAACTTAAAACACTTATTGACCTAGTGGCCGAGTCAAATATTGCCGAGCTTGAAATTACCGAGGGCGAGGGCAAGGTTCGTATTGTCAAAGCAGGGGTTGCCCAGCCAATTACGGCCTTAACAGCGGCAGGACAGGGTATGAACCCAGGCCATGGCCTGATGCCAACAGCCACGCAGCCCATGGCTTCTCATCCTGGCAGCGCTGCAGGGCAGGCTCCAGCAGCAGCCTTTTCGGGTGAGAGCCTTGGCGTTCAGGCCGCAGGTTCTGGTGGTTCGGCTGCCTCGACAGACCGTCAGGCAACTGGCGAAGCCGTCTGCTCCCCCATGGTGGGGACCTTCTACCGCGCGTCCTCACCTGGCGCTGCACCTTACGTTTCAGTGGGCGACACGGTCTCCGAAGGCCAGACCCTCTGCGTCATTGAGGCTATGAAGCTCATGAACGAAATTCCCGCGGATCGCGCGGGCACGGTCAAAGCCGTTCTGGTCGAAAACGGTCAGCCGGTTGAGTTCGGACAGCCTCTTTTTGAAATTGCCTAACCATGGCTTTGTTTGAGAAGGTTCTTATTGCGAACCGAGGCGAGATTGCCCTGCGTATTCAACGGGCCTGCCGTGAACTGGGTATCAAGACGGTGGTTGTTCACTCAACGGCCGACACCGAAGCCAAGTATGTGCGACTCGCCGATGAGTCGGTCTGCATCGGGCCGCCCGCCTCGAAAGAGAGCTACCTTAATGTGCCCGCCATTATTGCGGCTGCTGAAGTAACCGATGCCGAGGCTATTCACCCGGGCTATGGCTTTCTTTCAGAAAACGCCGACTTTGCCGAGCGGGTCGAACAAAGTGGCTTTCGATTCATTGGTCCCACGCCCGATGTAATTCGACTCATGGGCGACAAGGTTTCTGCAAAAAAAGCCATGAAAGCTGCGGGTGTGCCCTGTGTTCCGGGTTCCGAGGGCGCTTTACCGGAAGACCCCAAAGAAATTATTCGTACGGCAAGGGCCGTAGGTTACCCGGTCATTATTAAGGCGGCCGGCGGCGGCGGCGGGCGAGGTATGCGCGTTGTTCATACCGAGGCTGCCCTTGTGAACGCGGTGAACACCACCCGAGCCGAGGCAGCTGCCGCCTTTGGTAATTCCGAGGTCTACATGGAGAAATTCCTTGAGAACCCACGCCACATCGAAATACAGATTCTTGCCGATCACTACGGCAATGTGGTGCATCTTGGCGAGCGCGACTGCTCAATGCAGCGCAGGCATCAGAAAGTCGTTGAGGAAGCACCTGCTCCAGGTATTCCTCTAAAGCTTCGCGACAAGATTGGTCAGCGCTGTGCCGAGGCCTGTAAAAAAATGGGCTACCGAGGCGCTGGCACCATTGAGTTCCTTTATGAAAACGGGGAGTTCTACTTCATTGAAATGAACACCCGGGTGCAAGTGGAACACCCCGTAACCGAGATGATTACGGGCATTGATATCGTGCAACAACAAATACGCATTGCCTCGGGTGAAAAGCTTAGCCTGCGCCAGAAAGATATTGTCTTTAAGGGTCATGCCATTGAATGCCGAGTCAACGCCGAAGACCCATTTCGTTTCACCCCCTCGCCAGGCCGTATTCTGAGCTGGCATGCACCGGGCGGGCCGGGTATACGGGTCGACTCGCATGCCTATGCCAACTACACCGTGCCACCTTTTTACGACTCCATGATCGGCAAAATTATTAGTTACGGTGACACACGTTCCCAGGCCATGGCTCGAATGGAAATTGCCCTTTCTGAAATGGTGGTCGAGGGCATTCTGACCAATGTCCCGCTGCACCGACGCATCATGCGCGACTCGCATTTTCAAGATGGAGGAACCTCCATCCATTACCTGGAATCTATGCTTGAGCACGAGCCAAAGCCCTAAGCAGGCCATCGCCTGGCAGCTTGAATTTCCTGTTTCCTTGTTTTTCCCTCACGAGGCCGCCGCCGAACAGTGGCTAGGCGACTGGTCTGACAACCTTATGGAAGCGGGTGCACTGAGCCTAATGCTCGATGAGACGGCCCTGCAGATTCTCATTCCCACAGACCTGGACCCCGACGTATGGTGGGCGACGCAGAAGGCTCAGGTCACTGGCCTTGCGCTTCAGGCGCATCCTAAGGTCACAGAAATTCTCGATGAGGACTGGGTGCGATCCACACAGGCTCAGTTTGAGCCTATGGTCATTGCCGATCAACTCTGGCTTGGACCAAGCTGGCACGAGGTGCCCGACAGCTTTCGCGATCCGCCACGTCGGGCGCTGACGATCGATCCGGGATTAGCCTTCGGAACAGGCAGCCATGCGACAACCCAGCTCTGCCTTCAGGCTGTTGCCCAGCTTGTGAAGTCCATTGCTGGGTCCCCTTCGCATCCAGTGACAAAACCTGCCTCTCGACGCATTCTTGACTACGGCTGCGGCTCCGGTGTTCTGGGGCTTGCCTGGGCGGTTCTCTCGGAGACGCACGATGAGGTCATTGGCCTTGATATTGACCCCGTGGCGGTGGCCACTGCAAAAGACAACGCAAGGCTGAACGAGCTTGAGCATTGCACACGGTTTATTGATGCCGAGGCAGCAGTGCACGGCCCCTTCGATCTGGTGCTTGCCAATATTCTTGCGCAGCCGCTTAAGGTGCTTGCGCCCGTACTCGTTGAACTTTCTTCAAAGGGGCAGCTTGTTCTTGCAGGACTGCTCGACCGACAGGCCGAAGAGCTTATTGACATCTACCTTGAAGTCTCTAAGGGCGACTGCCAGCTGGAGATCTTTGGACAGAAAGATGGATGGACCTGTTTATGGAAGCGACCCCAGACCTCCTCTGCCGCATGACCACGAAAGGACCCTTTAAACCATGACCGCCACAAACCTTCAAGCGCCTTCCGTACCCCTGCAACAGCCTCTGCTTTTGCAGGTTAGCGGCTCGATTGCCTTTGACACCATCATGGTATTTCAAGGGCGGTTTAAAGACCATATTCTTGCCGACCAGGTGCATATGCTTAACGTGGCCTTTCTTGCCCCTGAGATGCGCCAAGAGTTCGGCGGCTGTGCTGCCAATATTGGCTATGGTCTGCTTGGCCTTGGATGTCCAACGCGTCTCTTGGCAGCGGTAGGCAAAGATGGGCACGACTATCTTCAACGCCTAAAGGGGCTCGGTGCCGATGTCACTGGCGTTGTGGTTGAAGATTCTATGTTTACTGCGCAGGCTTTTATTACCACCGACCTTGACGACAACCAGATCACTGCCTTTCACCCAGGGGCCATGTCCGTCGCCCATAAGGCCGCGATTAAACCCGACACAGCGAGTCTCGGTATTGTCTCGCCGAACGGTCGGCAGGCCATGCTCGACCATGCTCAAGGCTTCTTCGATACCGGAATCCCCTTTGTCTTCGACCCGGGTCAGGGTCTCCCCATGTTTAACAAAGACGAGTTGCTGGCGTTCATTCGGAAAGCCAGCTGGCTTGCGGTAAATGACTACGAAGGCGAAATGCTTAGCCGAACCCTGGGTCTAAGCCTTACCGAACTTCGTGCCCATTTAAAGCCTCACCCCGAGGGCGCGGTGATTGTGACGAAGGGAAGTCAAGGTGTCTGGCTCGATGGGCCGCAAGGGGCTCAGGCGATTGAAGCTGTGGCTGTGAAGCAGGCGCTTGATCCCACGGGCTGCGGCGATGCCTTTCGGGCGGGTTTACTGTGGGGGCTTGCCCATGGACTGCCCGTAGCGACAAGCTGCAAGGCAGGGGTTTATCTTGGGGCTGCCAAGGTGCAGGTGCGTGGTGCTCAGAACCATCGCATCGAAATTCAGGCCATTAGGAAGGCGGCCGGTCTCAACTAAACAGGGCCAAGCAGGGCCTTGAGAACAGAGGACTCAAGGCTTGCCTGCAGGCTAATGAATAGCTGCAGAATAAGGAAGGCGATGATCGGCGAGAAGTCCAAGCCCCAGGGCTGACGCTCAGGCATTCGTCGTGCAATAGGCTCAATAACTGGGCGCAACAATAGGCGAACCACCGGGCGCAATGCAGCCGCCGTGTTGCTCTTTGAAAACCAACTGAGTAATGCCTCGGCAATGACAAGCACGATAAGAAATTTGAGCCACCAGCCAATGAGCCAGACCAAGGCAAGAATAAAGACGAGTCCGAAGGGCCTGACAACAGGTCCGGATGTAACGAGGTCGGGGTCGAGACTGACCATAAGGAAGCGAATAGTTGCCAGGGCAAGCGCAACCAGAACCGCGGCTGAAAGACTCCCCCAATCGGTCTTTGCATTGGGCGGAAAGAGTCGACGCATAGGAATGGAAAGCCAGTCGGTTAGTCGAAACACCACCTGGCTGAGCGGGTTCATGGGATGCAGCTTGGCGAACTGCAGATAGGCTCTTAGCATGAAGCAGACGGCTAGAAGGCTTGCCGCAGCTTTAAGTAAAAACCAAAGGGCCATGGTTAAGGAGCGCTAAAGCGAAAAACCCCGCCCAGGGGCGGGGTGTGCACATGTCACGTGCGAAAGAGCTACGGACGCGAGCCCGTGGGGAACGGCCAAGTGCTTGAGATTGGCGCTGCGGGTGCAACAGGCTTTGCAGCAGCCTTCTTCGCAGCAGCCTTCTTCGCAGCAGCCTTCTTCGCAGCAGCCTTCTTCGCAGCAGGCT
>JALRJP010000130.1 GCA_023261135.1 Burkholderiaceae bacterium
CATTGCAGCCCAAGACCGCCTGCGCAAGGCCCAGGAAGCCGAGGACTTAAAAAAGACTCAGTCTAATAATGATTTTCGGGCGCGCACGGAAAAACTTGACGGCGAAGTGAGGCTCTCGAACGTTGCTCAAAAAGCAATGGCGTCTAGCCCCGATGTCGACCAAGAGAAAGTGGATCGAATTAAGCAGGCCATTGAAGAGGGGAGATACCCGGTCGACTCTCGGCGACTCGCTGAGAGCTTCGCATCGCTTGAACGTCTGGTTTGAGGTTCCTCTGTTGCTAGCCTTTGGGTCGTTACCCGTAGGGCTTTCTTCTATTTAACCTAACCCCCTATACATTGGCTTTACTACCTAACAGTCTTAGCCAGGCGGTAAGGCTGTTAACGGTCTTAGATGACGAATTTGAAGCTCTAAAATCTCAAAATTTAGAGCAGTTTGAACGTCTTCAACCCGAAAAGCTCGAACTTCTTAAAGCCTTTGCCAGCCTCGACTTTAGTAAGTCGGGGGCATCATTGGCCAGCTCTTCCGACTGGGAGGAGTTTCAACAAACAATAGTCGAGTGCCGAGACCGTCACCGTCGCAATGGCATTCTCATCCAAAGAAAACTTGACGCCATTCGAGCTGCACTTAAAACTCTACAGGGTGCTGACCCCGCGAGTTCTGTAGAAATCTACGATCGTCTTGGGCGCCTTGCTGCGGGACGCCGCAAAGGCGGATACACCGAGGCCTGAGCCCCTAGGGTGCAGGCCAAGCAATTTAGCCAGCGCCTCTCTCATCACCCGGCTCCATGCCCTTAAGCCAATAGGCCCAAGACAAAACAACCGCAACGGCAACATACAACTCTTCAGGGATTTCTTGGTCTAGGTCAAGCCGCGACAGGAGGCTAAGAAGCTGAGCGTCTTGAGCAACGTAAACACCCTGCCGCTTGGCCTCTTCAAGAATCAGTTCAGCCAGTTCCTCACTGCCTTTGGCAACCACAACGGGTGCCTTGTTCTGCCCATACTCGAGAGCAACTGCCTCAAGAGTTTTATTGGGCTTAAGCCGACTGATCAAAGACTGCACCGTGCTCAGAAATTCGGGATTGACGCGGCTCCTCAGGCCTGCGGCCGTGGAAGACCGAAAGAGATGCCATAGAAAGGCCTGCAGACTCAAGTTCGGCAGAAAGCTCTGCCTTGGCTTTTTCAGCCCTCAAGGCGGTGTCTGCCTGGGCAGCCCACATGGTGATTTCGAGTTTGCTCTTTTGTCGAACGACAGTCTTCATCCAGACCTCTCCGAGGGTCTCGCTCACGGTATGCAAATTAACAGTTAAAGGAGGGTCTTGCTCCTCCTCTGATCTTGGCGGCCTGTAAACGGATACGAATACGGGCTCTGCATCACGAAAAGGCAACATGAAGTTAAGCAAGAACTCTCGGTTGGTTGCCGCCTGAAGGCTGTCTGCCTGGGATGACTCCAGCTCCCGCACTGCTGATTCAGCCGCTTGCCGAAGAGAGTCGGCCGCACCCCGAGGGGCCTGGGAAAGTCTCAATGCCATCTCACGAAGAGCCACTTTCATGTCTGACTTCACTGGTTGTCCGGCGAGAAGTCGGGCCTCAGTAAATAAGCCCGAGCGCAGCATAGACGCCTTTACTTGCTCGCTCGTTAACCTGGCCATTGAGGGAGCCGATTGAAGAAGCATGGCTAAAGGTCCAAGGCCACCCGAGGCATTGGCGTAACTGGTCAGAGAGGCAAGACCCCCTGTATTTGAGAATAGACTGAGTAATCCACCAAAACTCGCCGGCTGGGCAAAAAGGCTTGCCACCAGAGGGGACGCCGCCTGACCTGAAGCGACACCGCTCAAGGACGAACTGGGCGGAGGAACAACCTGCAAGGCCGGGCCCTTGGTTCCCTCGAAGGCTTTCAGCCAAACAACATCTCCGGGGCGAAAGCGTAACTGTTTCGGAAGGTCGACGGCTCGGCCGTTTATGAGAATGACGAGGCCTTCCGAACGCTGCTCAATGACCGCTCTCACCACCTGGTTGGCAGATAAACCAAGTTCGCGACTGACATCGTTCTGAACGGGAATGATCCTGCCCTCAAGATAAATGGGCATGACCTTACCGCCTGCAACCTGAGCGATGGCGTCGGTGCTCGTTAACACTGACCTACCTCCAAGCCTAACTCAATGACATGTCCCTGGAGACTTCGATCCTGGGACATGGCTACGTCTTCAAGGGTAACGCACCCAGCCCTTGCGCATGGTGGAGGGAGGCTCGGCAGGCAGTTGCGATTGTGTAGAGCCTGCTGCTGGCGCGCTCTGGGCTGCTGAAACCGCCGCAGGCTTTGCAATGGCCGATGCCAGCTCAGGGTGCTGCGCGGCCAATAACGAATGAAGTTCGCGTGCATCGGGGAATACTAGTCGAGTCCCTTCGAGGAGTCGATTGGGATTGCCCCGCACGAACGACTGGGGATTGCGCTGGACCACAAGCCCAAAAAGGGTATGCGGCTTGAATGGATGAGTTCCATAGATTTTTGAGGAAATTCCAAAGAGCGTTTCGCCCTTACGAACCACATGAACAATACCCTGGGAAGGGGACGGCGATACTGGATCCACCCCAGTATTTGCTTGAATACCTGCCGGTGCAGCTACGGGCTCCATAAGTGTTTTTAGGGCGC
>JALRJP010000131.1 GCA_023261135.1 Burkholderiaceae bacterium
ACCATCGACTATGTCGTGACCAAGATCCCGCGCTTTGCATTCGAGAAGTTCAAAGGCGCCGAAGCAACGCTTTCGACCGCGATGAAGTCGGTGGGCGAGGTCATGGCCATTGGTCGAACCTTCCAAGAATCCTTCTTAAAGGCGCTGCGAGGTCTCGAGGTTGGAGTGGACGGCATGAACGAGAAGACCACTGACCGCGAGCGCATTGAAGAAGAACTGGGTGAGCCCGGCCCCGAGCGTATCTGGTACGTGGGCGATGCCTTTGCCCAAGGTTTTACGGTCGACGAGGTGCATCAACTCACACGCATTGATCCTTGGTTTCTCTACCAAATTGAAGAGATCGTTCGCATTGAGTTAGCGCTTGAGAAAAAGACCCTCGCCGATCTTGACGAAGAATTACTGCTCAGCCTTAAGCGCAAGGGTTTCTCGGACCGAAGGCTTGCCTACCTTCTCGACACCACCGAGACCGAGATTCGAAAGCTTCGCCACGCCCTTAATGTGCGCCCCGTCTATAAGCGTGTTGATACCTGCGCAGCCGAGTTCAACACCACCACGTCCTATTTTTATTCCACCTACGAAAAAGAATGCGAAGCTGAGCCGACCGACCGTAAGAAAGTTATGGTCTTGGGTGGTGGACCAAACCGTATTGGTCAGGGCATCGAGTTTGACTACTGCTGCGTGCATGCTGCCATGGCGCTGCGCGAAGATGGTTTTGAAACCATTATGGTGAACTGCAACCCCGAAACCGTGTCCACCGACTTCGACACCAGCGACCGCCTGTATTTCGAGCCGCTGACGCTGGAAGACGTTCTTGAGATTGTCGACAAAGAAAAGCCAGTGGGCGTCATTGTTCAATACGGTGGCCAGACCCCATTAAAGCTTGCCAAGGCACTTGAGACCGCAGGTGTTCCTATTGTTGGAACCTCGCCCGAGTCCATCGACATTGCCGAAGACCGCGAACGGTTTCAAAAGCTTTTGCAAAAGCTCGAGCTTCATCAGCCTCCGAACCGCACGGCGCGTAATGAAGAAGAGGCCATGCGCCTTGCTCAAGAAATTGGCTATCCGCTGGTGGTGCGTCCAAGCTATGTGCTTGGCGGCCGGGCCATGGAAATCGTTCACGAGCAGCGCGACCTCGAGCGTTACATGCGTGAGGCTGTCAAGGTATCCAACGACTCGCCGGTTTTGCTTGACCGCTTTTTGAATGACGCCATCGAGGTGGATGTCGACTGCCTGTCCGATGGCAAACGTGTCTTTATTGGCGGGGTCATGGAGCATATTGAGCAGGCCGGCGTGCACTCGGGTGACTCCGCCTGCAGCCTGCCCCCTTATTCGTTGTCGGGCGACATGGTCACCGAACTCAAACGTCAGACCGAGGTCATGAGTCGCGCACTGAATGTGGTGGGCCTCATGAATGTCCAGTTTGCCATTCAGGGCTCGACCGTTTTTGTACTTGAAGTGAACCCCCGTGCCTCACGAACCGTACCCTTTGTGTCCAAGGCTACGGGCCTGCCTCTTGCCAAAATCGCTGCGCGTGCCATGTTGGGCCGAAGCCTGGACGACCAAGGACTTGGCGCCGAGGTGACGCCCGACTACTACAGCGTGAAAGAGGCGGTCTTTCCCTTCGTGAAGTTCCCTGGCGTCGACACCATTCTCGGTCCCGAAATGAAATCCACGGGCGAGGTTATGGGCGTAGGCCGCAGCTTTGCCGAGGCCTTTGTGAAATCGCAGCTCGGCGCAGGCATTCGTCTTCCCGAGGCCGTTGCCTCGGCCTCGGGCATTGCGCCTGCAGCTTTTATAAGCATTAAAAATGCCGACAAATCGGGCATTGGTGAGCTTGCACGTAAGCTCAATGCACTGGGCTTTCGGCTTATTGCAACCCGTGGTACGGCAGCTGCCATTGCCGAGCTTGGCATTGCTGTTTCGGTTGTGAACAAAGTTGCCGAGGGACGCCCCCATGTTGTCGATCTCATTAAAAATGGCGAGGTTGCCTTCATCATCAACACGGTTGAAGAAAAGCGCTCGGCCATGGCCGACTCGCGCTCCATTCGAACCACGGGTCTCTCGCAGCGCATCACCACCTACACCACTCTGGCTGGCGCCCGCGCGGCCGTGGACGGTATGCTTGCAATGACCGAGTCACGGCTTCAGGTCTACGACCTTCAGTCCTTGCATGCCGAACTGGCCTAGTCAGACTCTAAAAAGAAAGCCCATCTAATGACTACCACTCCCTTAACCGTGCATGGCGCCGACTTGCTTCGCGCCGAGCTGCACCGTCTTAAGCACGAAGAGCGTCCCGCCGTGGTCAATGCTATTGCCGAGGCGCGTGCCCAGGGCGATCTCTCTGAAAACGCCGAATATGATGCCGCCAAAGAGCGTCAGGGCTTTATCGAGGGCCGTATTGCCGAACTTGAGTCCAAACTCGCCACGGCCCAAATCATTGACCCTAAGAGCCTTGATCAAGACGGCCGTGTGGTTTTTGGCACCTCGGTGCAGATCCTCGACCTCGAATCGGACAAAGAAAGTGTTTATCAAATTGTGGGTGAAGACGAGGCCGACCTTAAGTTAGGCAAAATTTCCGTCTCAAGCCCTATTGCTCGGGCCCTT
>JALRJP010000132.1 GCA_023261135.1 Burkholderiaceae bacterium
CTGCCCCCGCCTGGTTGATGGCATTCACAACAGCGGAGGCATTGGTATTGGCGGCTGATATTTCGATGTCGGTGATTTCACCAGCCACCGTTAAGCTAAGGGTAAAGGCGTTACCACCATTCACCTGGGCAGTGACATTGTTAAAACCATCGCCCACGCTGCGCTGCGCCTGGGCGAGCGAGGTAATCGAGATGGTATGCGCCCCTGGTGAAGCCAAAGAGTTTGTAGACACCTGAACCGCCAGGGGGTTGGAATTGCGAATATCCACCGCGGCAAAGTCAGTGACACTATCGAGCCCGTCCACCTGCTGCTTGAAAATATCAAGCGCGGCCATCATGGCCGAGTAGCCCGATATCTTGGCCTCGGACTTGTCAATTTTCGACTGGATGGCCTGTTGCTTGGGCGCTCGTTCGGCCTCCACCAGGCTGTTGGCCAGTGCCTTTACGTCCACTCCCGAGCCTGCGCCAAGGGCGGTAATGAGGTTAGTGTCAACGGCCATTTAAATTTTTTCCTTCAACCAGAGGTCGTCCATTCCTAGTAAAACTTGAGCCCTAATTAACGAATGTATTCAAACAAGTTCAGCCTTGAAATCTGGGCAAAGCTAGCCTGACTGGCCTCTAAGGCCATCATGCGTTTTTGCATTTCGGTCACGGCCTCGGTGTAATCAAGGTCTTCAATTTCGCTCAACACCGTCTTTAGCTGGAGCCGAGTTTCGTCAAGCACAGCGGTCTGCCCCTCAACCACATTCATGGCTGAGCCCACCTTAGCAATGCTTACCGCAACGCCCTGCGAGAGATCATCAAGCTCTGCGAGACCCCGATTCATGGCCTCACGATCAGACGTTCTCACAGCATCGACCAGGTCTTGAACCGACTCGAAAAAGCTACGCCCCTCACGACTGCCGTCCTCTAATTCACGACTCACCCCACCAAATACCTCGGTTCCTGTGCGGTTCAGACGAAGACTTCGCTGATCACCCACCTCCACCATATTTACCGTTTCATCCCCCTGGTAATAAATCTGGCCGTCTGCATTGCGACCAAAAGGCGGCGTGAATACACGTGAGCCACTGAACAAATAGGCGCCGTTGACATCGCGTGTATTGGCAAAACTCAAAAGGTCCTCTTGAAGGCCCTGAAGCTCAACGGCAATAATTTCCCGATCCTTAGGGCCATAAGTGTCGTTAAGCGCCTGAATGGTGAGTTCCTTCATTCGCGTTAAAAGGGTCGATGACGACTCAAGGGCCGTCTCTTCTGCGGTTAATCTGTTTTTTGCATTCTGAACTGCCTTCTCAAAGCTGTCTTGCCGCGCCAAAACAGACTTAAGCCGCTGTATGGCCGTTGCCTGGTCCGGAGCGTCACTGGGCTGGACAACCTGTTTGCCCGTTGAGAGTTGGGCCTGTGACTGCGCCAACGTGTTTTGCGTGGTTGTCATTTGCGTAAGCGCGCGATCAAAGAAGTAGCCTGTGGAAATTTTCATGGCTCTATGAATCCTTTATTACTATCGAACCGCCAAGATGGCATCAAAAAGTGCGCTGGCAGTTTGCATCACCTTGGCATTGGCCTGGTAAGCCTGTTGAAAGCGAATAAGGTCGGCTGCCTCCTCATCAAGGCTGACACCCGACACGCGATCGCGCGCCTGAACAGCCTGATCCTTCACGACCTCCAGTGCCTTCTGTGCAATACTGGCTTGGAATGCAATATTTCCAACATCGGTAACCACCTGACCATAGGCATCGGCGAATGTTCGCCCTGCCTCACCCCCTACGACCTGGGCATTCTGCAAAGAGGCGATACGAAGAATATTGCCGTTATCACCAATACCATCTTGGTTTCCGTCAACAAGGAACTGATCACCTGCTGCAGGCGCTGTATTCAAGAACATAGTCAGGCCGCGATAACTGATGCCAACCTGAGGGTCGTACTCACGCTCGGCAACACGCGTGTTGGTGTTGCGGTCAATAATTTGGTAGCGCGTCTCACTGGTGAATTGAATATCAAAGGGCTCGGCACGCAGGCTTTCAACCAAATCGCGACTGCCCTCTGTGTAGGTTGCGCCTAGGGTAAAGCCGACACCGGTAGAGGGACGAACCGAGGGGTCGGTCGGGTCGGGCAGATGTGTCACCGTGGAGAAAACCAGAAGGTCTTCTTTAGCTTCACCCGAAATATAAACGCCGGTGCGAAAACCCAAGGTGGTAAGGTCTGTGGTACGTCCCGTCTCACCTAAGCCAAGGGTAACGTCAGAGCCAAAGGGGTCCAGCCCTTGGGCAGGAGTGTTCACAACAACCTGAAGCGTTACACCTGTTGACTGGGCGTTGGTAATTGATAAATTGGCAAGAGCCGAGGACGACGAGGTGGTAAGGACCGACAGACTGCCGTCATCGTTAAGTCGGAACTCGCGAATGTTACCGTCCTCGGAAGACGATCCGTACTGCGCAAGAAACTCCTGCTGAAGAAGGCTTGCAATGGTTGAGCCAGCCATACCCGTAGTGACAGGAATGGTCACACCACCGAGGCTTAACTCGCCATCACCCGTAGCACCAGCAAAACTAAGAACCTGCTCTCGAACAC
>JALRJP010000133.1 GCA_023261135.1 Burkholderiaceae bacterium
ATCCACGGGGCCGTTTTCTGCCTCGTCAGGTCTTTCAGGAGGAATCGCAAGATATCCAAGTGCGGGACATCGTTCGCCTAACGGACGCGCTTGTTAAAGACCCTCGCGTTGACGACATTGTGCTTGACCTCTCTGGGTTTGAGGGTGGAAGCCTCACCTCGCTGCGTCTCGTAGCTCAGCAGTTGCAGCGCTTGAAGGATTCCGGGAAAACTGTGCTGGCCTGGGGCCTTTATTTTGGTCAAGCGCAGTATTACCTAGCCGCCCATGCCTCAAAGGTTTACTTACATCCTAAGGGTATTCTGGCGCTTGAAGGCATTGGGCAGCGGCCACTTTATCTTGGTGCGGCCCTTGCACGCCTTGGTATTGAGCCTAACCTTATTAGGGCGGGTCAGTTTAAAGATGCGGCTGAGCCACTGGTCCGCGCCAGTGCATCAAAAGAAAGCCTCACAGCCAGTGAGCGCCTGCTTGACGATTTGTGGCGAATCTTTGCCTCGGATATTGCCAGGGCACGAGCCTTTGAGCCCAACCGACTGGATGCATTCATTAACGATCTTCCTAGGCCGGCCGAGGGTCAAGGGTTTGATCCTGCGCAGTATGCGCTCAAGGCAGGGCTTGTCGATGACCTTCTAACGCCAGACGCCTTCGAGGCTCAGCTTCAGCAGAACAATCAAATCGACAAGTCGCTTGAAGAAGTTACCCAAGTTCATTGGCTCGACTACCTGCAGTTACAGTCCGAACCTGGTTTTAATCAGGGGGTTGCCATTCTGGTAGCCCAGGGTGCCATTTTCGATGGCGAGGAGGCTGGCGAGGGTGTTGGGGGACTCTCCACTGCCGCCCTTATACGTGAAGCACGTCGCCAAGAGGGTGTGAGGGCCTTGGTGGTGCGAATTGATTCTCCTGGTGGAAGCGTAGTGGGCTCGGAGCTCATTCGACGCGAGCTTGAGGTCACTCGGCAAATGGGGATTCCTGTGGTGGCTTCTATGGCGGGTATGGCCGCTTCGGGAGGTTACTGGATTGCAGCTGGTGCTGATGCAATTGTTGCCGAGGAGTCAACGATCACGGGGTCCATTGGCGTCTTCGCGTTATTTCCAACCGCCTCCAAGGCGCTCTCCAAGCTCGATATCAATACCGATGGCTACACCACCCATTGGTTAAGGGGCGCCTACGATCCCCGAAGGCCGCTGGACCCAAGGCTCAAGGGTGTCCTTCAGGCCTCGGTGAATCAGACCTATGACGAATTCATTGGGCAGGTGGCTCAGGCTAGAAAACTCTCGAAGGATCGCGTTGATCAGCTTGCCCAGGGGCAGGTCTGGACGGGCGCACAGGCCCACCAGCGCGGTTTGGTGGATCAGCTCGGTGGGCTGGATATAGCTGTTCGGCTGGCCGCAGAGAAGGCGGGGCTTACCCAAGACTTCGATCAGGTCTATGTGGAGCCCGCACAGCCTGTCTGGTCCGCCGTACTGTCAGAAGTCTTAAGGTCCATTAAGCTTGGGCTTCTGGGAGGGTCTGGCCATGACCTGCGGATCTTGCAGGGTCTGTTAGGCCTTCAAGGCTCCGATCTGCGCTGGCTTTCCCGACTTTCAGAGCCGCAGGCCTCGCCGCTGTCTTCTGTTCAAGCGCATTGCCTTTGCTCATCCGAGCTTTTTTAGGCGAGGCCTTGAAAAAGGGGGTATCGGCCCCATCTGTCCTAAATAGTATTTGTTCTCTGCCTAGTATTTCAAAAGGAGGTCGACTCGTCATGTCCAAAGAGACCATGAGCTTTCAAACCGAGGTGAAGCAGCTGCTTCACCTCATGATTCACTCGCTCTATAGCAACCGAGATATTTTCTTAAGAGAGCTTGTCTCAAACGCCTCCGACGCTTGCGACAAGCTTAGGCTTGAGGCGTTGTCCGATGAGAAGCTCTTTGAAGACGATCCGGAACTTAAGATTTCTGTTGGTTTTGATGCAAAGGCGCGCACGGTGACTGTCACCGACAATGGTATTGGAATGAGTCGTGACGAGGTTATTGAGAACCTTGGCACCATTGCCCGGTCTGGGACCAAAGAGTTCTTTGGGAAACTCTCCGGCGACTCTGCGAAAGACTCTGCCCTTATTGGGCAGTTCGGTGTTGGTTTTTACTCGTCGTTTATTGTGGCTAATAAGGTAACTGTTATAAGCCGTCGGGCGGGGCTTTCTGCGAGCGAGGCAGTTCGCTGGGAATCCGACGGCACCGGGGACTTCAGCGTAGAGAGCATTGAGCATGCCCAGCGCGGAACCCAAATTACCTTGCATCTGCGTGAGGCCGAAGGGCAGGGCGAGGACGCAAAGTCTCACGACGACCTGCTCTCATACTGGAAGCTCAAAGAGATACTCAAGCGTTACTCTGACCACATAGGGCTTCCCATTCGCATGAAGAAACGCGATTGGGATGAAAAGAAAAAAGAGTATGTGGAGACCGACGACTGGGAGACCGTAAACCAGGCCTCTGCGCTATGGACTCGGTCGAAGTCTGACATCACCGAGGAGCAGTACAAAGAGTTTTACAAGAGTCTTGCCCATGGCCTCGACG
>JALRJP010000134.1:0-284 GCA_023261135.1 Burkholderiaceae bacterium
ACAGGCGGAGTTGTCTCGTCCTTGGGAAAGGGTATAGCCTCGGCATCGATTGGCGCGCTTCTTGAGTCGCGTGGGCTGAAGGTCACCATTATTAAAATGGATCCCTACCTTAATGTTGACCCAGGTACCATGAGCCCCTTTCAGCACGGTGAGGTTTTCGTTACGGAAGACGGGGCGGAGACCGACCTTGACCTTGGGCATTACGAGCGGTTCCTTGATGCCCGTATGCGTAAGCTCAATAATTTCACTACCGGGCAGATCTATGACGGAGTTCTTCGTAAAGA
>JALRJP010000134.1:294-2435 GCA_023261135.1 Burkholderiaceae bacterium
GTCACTACGAGCGATTTATTCGTACCCGGATGACGCAGAGAAACAATTTCACTGCCGGTCGTGTCTATGAAGATGTCTTACGCAAAGAACGACATGGTGATTACCTCGGCGGGACCGTTCAGGTGATCCCGCATATCACCAATGAAATTCAAGACTTCATTCTGCGCGGTGCGCGTGCAGGAACTCCAGAGGAAGTGGACGTCGCTATTGTGGAGGTGGGGGGCACCGTTGGTGATATTGAATCGTTACCGTTTCTTGAGGCTATTCGACAACTCAGCATCCGACAGGGTCGTTCAAGCAGTTGTTTTATCCACCTCACGCTTGTGCCCTTCATCCCCTCGGCGGGAGAACTTAAAACCAAGCCTACACAGCATTCCGTTCAGAAGTTGCGTGAGATTGGTATTAGCCCGCATCTTTTGCTTTGCCGTGCCGACCGCATCATTCCCGAAGATGAGCGTGACAAAATTTCGTTGTTTTCAAATGTGCCTCCCGAGGCGGTCATTTCGGTGGCCGATGTTGACAGTATTTATCGAATTCCCCGCATGTTGTGGGAGCAGGCGGTTGACCAGCAAATTCTCGATAGCCTAGCTATGCCCTCACGACCACCAGCCAATCTGAATGTCTGGGACGACCTTATTGAACGCCTTGAAAACCCACAGGCCACAGTCCGTGTGGCCATGGTGGGCAAGTACGTCGATCTAACAGAGTCTTATAAGTCGTTAACCGAGGCCTTGGTGCATGCCGGGCTACACACGCGCTCGCGTGTTCAAATCGACTACATCGATTCCGAAGAGCTTGAGCTTCATGGAGTCGATCTGCTTGGCGCCTATCAGGCCATCTTGGTGCCCGGAGGGTTTGGCCGCAGGGGTGTTGAAGGAAAGATTCTTGCTATTCGTTATGCCCGCGAGCGCAAAATTCCCTATTTGGGTATTTGCCTTGGACTTCAGCTTGCAGTGGTTGAGTTTGCACGGCATGTTGCAGGCCTAAGTCAGGCCAATTCCACCGAGTTTATGCCCACAACGCCCGAGCCTGTCATTGGACTCATAACCGAATGGACAGCCGCTGACGGCAGTTTACAGAGCCGCACCGAGAAGTCCGACCTTGGGGGCTCTATGCGGCTTGGTGCCCAGCGTTGCCCCGTGCAGCCCGGCACACGTGCTCATGCCATTTATGATGCCGAGGTCAACGAGCGTCATCGACATCGCTACGAGGTCAACAATACATTTAAGGATCAGCTTAAAAAGTCTGGCCTGGTTATTAGCTCCGAGACGCCTACTGAATCGTTGGTTGAAATGATCGAGTTACCTTTGTCCGCTCATCCGTGGTTTATGGCGGTGCAGTTTCACCCCGAATTTACGTCGACGCCTAAAAAAGGCCACCCACTTTTCATCTCCTTCATTCAGGCAGCCCTTCATCAGTTAAAGGAATTGGCCTAGTGGTCTCTTTCCCAAGTATTTCTCTTGCCGGCTTCCAGGCAGGCCTCGGGCATCCCTTTTTCCTAATCGCCGGGCCTTGTGTGGTGGAGTCGGAGGCCTTGCAAATGGAAACTGCAGGCAGGCTAAAAGAGATCTGTGCCGAGCTTGGTATTCCCTTTATTTTTAAATCAAGCTACGACAAGGCCAACCGGTCATCGGGTAACTCCTTTCGTGGCCTCGGTCGTGATCAGGGGCTCGCCATTCTGCAGTCTGTAGGGCAGACGCTTAAGGTTCCTGTTCTCACCGATGTTCACAGCGAGCACGAGGTACCCGAGGTTGCACAAGCCGTTGATGTCCTTCAAACCCCTGCCTTTTTATGCAGGCAGACCGACTTTATTCGTGCAGTCGCACAAAGCGGTAAGCCTGTGAACATTAAGAAGGGTCAGTTTCTAGCGCCTCAAGACATGGTGCAGGTCATGGCTAAGGCTAAGGCTGCCGCACGTGATGCAGGTCTCTCAGAAGACCGTTTTATGGCCTGCGAGCGAGGCGTGAGCTTTGGCTATAACAACCTTGTCAGTGATATGCGTAGCCTTGCCATCATGCGCCAAACCAATTGCCCAGTTGTTTTCGATGCCACTCACTCTGTTCAGTTGCCTGGTGGCCAAGGCACCAGCAGTGGGGGTCAGCGCGAGTTTGTTCCTGTGCTTGCCCGGGCAGCCATTGCCG
>JALRJP010000135.1 GCA_023261135.1 Burkholderiaceae bacterium
GTAAATCACTGCTGCCACAGAGCAGGCCGCAATCACCTGCACCAAGGGAACATTCATGGCCTGCACGCGTGTCACTTTAATTTGCTCGGTGCGAAGTAAACGGTTTTGCTCGGCGAAGCGCTCGGCCTGATGTTTACTTCCCTGAAAAATTTTGATGTCGCGCAGGCCCAGCATGGCCTCTTCCACCATGCTGTTAATACGCCCCATAAAGCCTTGCAGTTGATGATTTGATCGACGAAGTTTTTTTCCTGCCCGCTTAATCACAATGGCCACAAGTGGGGCCATGGCAATAACAAGAAGAGTGAGCGGCCAGGCGGTGTAAAAGAGAAAACTCAGCAGCGCAACAAGAATAAGCGTGTCACGAATAAGAATGAGCCAGGCCGAGGCCACAGCATCACTCACCATGGTGATGTCGTAAGTAATACGGCTTAGCATACGGCCAGGCTCTTCGGTCTGATGCACCGACATGGGAAGTGCCAATTGGTGTTCGAACACGGCCTGGCGAAGATCGGCCATGGTGCGGTGGGCCAGCGTCTGACTGCTTACGGTGGCAAGGTAATCGGCAATACCCTTGGCCACGAACACCACAACAATAAGTAAAGGCACCTGCCAGAGGCTCTCAGGGTCTTTAGCAATCAGGCTTTCGTCAATTAAAGGCTTCATTAAGGCAGGTAGCAAGGGCTCCAGGCCTGCGGTTGCCACCATAGCCAAGACCGAGGCCAGGCCGAGTTTCCAGTAGGGCTTCGCAAAGGAAAGCAGTCGAAGGTAAAGGCGCAGGTCGTTCTTCATTCGCAAGGCCCAAGCATGTTGGGTGAAAGGTTCGCGCGCCTGTTACTCACGATTGAGAAGCTTATCAACCATTAGGCTTGAAAGCCCCCGGGGCTGAAAACTATCGCGAACGGCCTGCATGTCGTAGTCGTTATGCACCCAGTCAATGAGTGACTGACCGGGCTGGGCTTGTTGTAAGTAGCTATAAAAAAAATGGTCCAGCATGCCGGTCTTCGCCCGAGATGAATGGCCATAGCGCCAATGAAGTTCGGCCATGGCATGGCCAATGGGCTCGCCTAATCGCCAGTGTCGCCAGAGCACGGCGAAGAAACCCGCGCGGTCAGCGCCTGACTTGCAGTGGGCAATGGCAGGGGTTTCAAGACTGTCAATCACGGCCTTAAGGTGTTGAATCTCGTGAGGCTTTAAAAGCCCACGTGACCAGGTGCGGGCATTAATAAGGTTCAGGCCAAGCCGCTTGCAGGCCCGCTCTTCAAGCCTATAAAAAGCCATGTGCGGGGCCTCGCCACGAAGGTTCACCACAGTGCGCACGCCCAGGTTGTCTCGATACCAACGCAGCTTGCCCGGGCTTGGCTGGTTCACCCTATAGAGCCCACCGGCAAGTTCGTAACGATTGGAGAAAACCGTGCGCAGAAAACCGTGGTCGAGCAGCCAATAGCCTGCCCAGTCGTTCGCGAGGCTTGAAGGGTTGGAGGTCATGAGGGGATGGGGTGTTGACTAGGCTAATTCGGGCGATTCGGCCTGCTTGATTGGCTTAAATTGGTCTGCGGAAGGTCGTTTGGGTCTTTTGTTTTCATCCCCAATAATAAACATTAGTGGGCCATGCGTTTACTGATGTGGTCTGCTGTATTAGCATCTTGCCATGCGTCTCGATGACCTACGATCTAAAAAAGATGGAATACATGCACTTGCTACAGCGCACGGGGCGTCGCGCATTCGCGTCTTTGGCTCCGTAGCCAGAGGGGAAGAGACCTCAAACAGCGATGTCGATTTTCTAGTAGACCTTCCACAAGGCTACGACATGTTTCGGCAGAGGGTCGCATTGACGCAAAAACTCTCAGACTTCCTTTAAGTGGGCGTTGATCTTGTACCTGAGCATGAGCTCAACAAATTCATTAGGGGAAGGGTGCTAAAGGAGGCGGTGGATTTGTGAAGAAGGACTGGAGGTCTTACGCACTACATATAGTCAAAAATGACCTTGATCCCCTCATGTCATGCGTTCAAATAATGTTGACCGACGACGCTGATGAACCCTAATAACCCTGGACTAATAAACCAACGCGGCCGATCGAGCACCTGGAAGTTGCGAAAGACGTTGCAGTTGCCCGGGGCTAGGGGTCACTGCATAAGCGCGGCCGAGTGCGAGGGTACAGACTTCTTGCTCGCCTTCAATTGATATGAATACTGGGGCAGTTGACATGGCGCCGGGTTGGCTTGACGCGGAAGTCGCCTCCGTCGTGGGACCCGTCTTTGCGCCCGTGACAGGCGCCCGCGAAACATCAGAGCCAGAAGAACTTGAGGCCAGTTCAGGCGCCAAGGTCTGCGTCAGCTCTTGCAAAAAGGCGTTGAAAAGCCTCTGGTCTTTAAAAGAGTTGCTTTCCAACTCAATAGCGATGCCCTTAGC
>JALRJP010000136.1 GCA_023261135.1 Burkholderiaceae bacterium
TTTGCCCTGGTCACGGTAGGCCCTTTTCTAGTCGACCTGGGCAACGTTCTCGGTATCGATATCCGCGCAACCTCGGCCCTGACGGCGGGTCTGGTCATGGGCATCATGATCATTCCGTTTATCTCGTCTTTGTCCGACGACATTATCACGCAGGTGCCGCGTGCTATGCGCGATGGTTCGCTCGCCCTGGGCGCAACGAAATCCGAGACCACGGTCAAAGTGGTTCTACCCGCAGCCCTTCCAGGAATTGTTGGAGCCATTTTGCTTGCGGTGAGTCGCGCCATTGGTGAGACCATGATTGTGGTGCTTGCGGCGGGTAATTCGCCTGTTCTAACGGCCAACCCCTTTGAAGCGGTCTCCACCGTGACCGTCTCCATTGTGAATCAGCTCACGGGCGACCAAGACTTCGCCAGTGCGCAGTCTTTGGTGGCCTTTGCTCTGGGGCTCACGCTCTTTGCTATGACGCTTGTTCTTAATGTGGTCGCTCTGTTGGTTGTACGCCGGTATAGGGAGCAGTATGAGTAACTCGTCCACTTTCAATGCTTCGCAACAGTCCGGCTTCAAAGGCTATCGTGCCATTGAGCAGAAGGTAAAAAGCTCTTTAAGTGGCCGTAAACGTGCTGAATCACGATTCGTGCTTTTTGGCATTGCGGCGGTTGGTATTGCCGTTTCTTTAGTCTTTGTACTGTTTGCCTCGGTCATTTCCAAGGGGCTGCCCGCCTTCTGGCAGACTCAAATCGATCTCGATATCTACTTTTCCCCCGAGGTCATTCAGGTGGATTCGCCCCCGGTGGAGTCCAATTTTGAAAGCCCTGCTGAATACATCAACGCACGTCAGAAATGGGTGAATAGCCTCGGCTTCGTAAACTTCAACGCCTTAATGATCGAGGCCATTGCCAAGCACGTCCCCGAGGCCGCCGACAGCCCTCGAAGTGCCATCGCCCTAATCACCTCGGGTGAGCGCTTTGCCTTGCGCGATCTGGTTGCTGAAGACCCCTCCATTATTGGAAAGACGGTTCGCCTTAGCCTTCTTACCGACGCCAACGTTGATGTCTGGCTGAAGGGTAATATCGACCGAAGCCTTCCCGATGAACAGCAACAGCTCAGCGCCACCACCAGGCAGTGGGCCGACAAGCTTTATGCCGACGGCATTATTCAAAATAGATTCAGTACGGCCTTATTCATGAACCCTGATTCCCGCAGTTCGCTTGCGGCGGCTGGTCTTGCTGGGGCATTTATGGGTTCGCTCTTCATGATGATGATCGTTATTTTGTTGGCCGTTCCCATTGGGGTAGCTTCTGCCATTTACTTGGAGGAGTTCGCGCCTAAGAATAAGTGGACCGATCTAATCGAGGTGAACATTAACAATCTGGCTGCTGTTCCTTCTATTGTCTTCGGTCTTCTGGGTGCCGCAGTCTTTATTCTCTGGTTCAAGCTCCCCTTGTCGGCCCCCGTGGTTGGCGGCTTAGTTCTTACGCTTATGACGTTACCCACCGTTATTATCGCGACACGCTCAACCTTAAAGGCTATCCCCCCATCAATTCGAGAGGGTGCCATGGCTGTCGGCGCCTCGAAGGTTCAGGCCATTACCGATCACGTATTGCCGCTTGCCTTGCCAGGCATTCTTACGGCAACCATTATTGGTGTGGCTCAGGCATTGGGTGAAACCGCGCCGCTCCTGCTTATTGGTATGAGCGCCTTTGTGGCCAGCATTCCATCAACCCCCTTCGATCAAGCCACAGCACTTCCCGTACAAATTTACCTGTGGCAGGGTAACGAGCTGCGCAACTTCTTCGAAGGGCGAACCTCCGCCGCCATTATGGTTCTGCTTGGCCTTCTTCTGACACTGAATTCCATTGCCGTAGTACTGCGCAAAAAACTTGAGACAAGGTGGTAATGCATGAGCACAGAAACCCTTACCCAAGACGCGGCCGAGAAGCCAACAACCCTTCCTTCAGGCATGGACCCCAGTAGCTTCGCCTCGAAATCCGGGGAAGACAAAACCAAGGGTGCCGTGAAGATCCACGCCAGTGATGTCTGCGTCCATTACGGTGAAAACAAGGCGCTTCACGAGGTCAGTCTTGATATCCACACCAATGAAGTGATGGCTTTTATTGGACCCTCGGGTTGTGGCAAGTCCACCTTTTTGCGTTGCATGAATCGCATGAATGACACTGTGGCCGGTGCCCGCGTGACCGGCCTTATTGCAGTTGACCAGCAAGATATTTACGACCCAAGCCTGGATGTTGTTTTGTTGCGCGCGCAGGTGGGCATGGTCTTTCAAAAGCCCAATCCCTTTCCCAAGTCCATTTACGAGAACATCGCTTATGGACCTCGGCTGCATGGGCTTGTGAGTTCATCGGGCGAGCTCGACGAAATTGTGGAGTCCAGC
>JALRJP010000137.1 GCA_023261135.1 Burkholderiaceae bacterium
GCCTTGGTCTGGTCCGCTGCGCTACCTTGGATCAGCCTATTCAATCCTTTATAGGTCATCGCCCGGCGTATACGTGCGCCGTATTTGGCGTACGCTTCTTCGTACGGCAGGGCCTTGTTGATGCCCCACTGCATGGGTTCCCACAAAGGGAAGCGGCACTTGCGGCCTAGCAAGGTCCTGATCGATCCGCCGGAGGCAGGATACTCAATGCGCTTCTGTACGGCACTGATCGTGCCTTTGAGGAAAGGGACTTTAGCGTGGAAGTTTTGGATGAGCTCGCCGGCTTCGTCTGCCTCGAGGTCCAGTTGTACCGCAAGCTTACCTTTACCCATCCCGTACATTAGACCTAGTCCGATGGTCTTGGCCTGTTTCCGGGTGATGCCTGCCATGTCCGCGACCATTTGGTGAAAGTCAGTGTCGGGGTCATCGTTGTACGCGGTAGCCATTTTCTCAGCGCCGTCGAGCTGCAGCATGCTTGCATAGTGCACAAGCAGGCGCGGCTCCTGTGAACTGAAGTCGTTAGCCGCCCATAACTGGCCCTCCTCCGGCAGGAATAAACCCCGTACCATCGGACCGATGATTTCATGACGTGCGGGCACCTGCTGCAGGTTCGGTTGGTTCATGGACAGTCGGCCGGTCACCGTGCCGCCACCTTCACCGCGCAGTTGATTTATGTGCGAGTGAATACGCCCATCGCTTTCGCTGCACTCGAGGTACGGCTGCAGGAACGTGTTGTGTGTCTTGTTAATCTCGCGGACCGCGACGATGGCCTTGGCGATCTTATGGTCGCAGCTCTCGAGGAATGAGCGAGTAAAGCTTGGTTGGCCCGTGGCCGTCAGTGGGTAGGCAATGCCTAAAGCGTCGAACGCCTTGGCGATACTGGCAGCGGCCCACATGTCCACAGGCACGCCCGCTTCCTTCTGGATGTTGGCCAGTAGCTTCTTTTCGTCTTTCTTGAGCTTATCAATTAGCTCTTCAGCCTTTGGCCTGTCAAATCTAATGCCTTTCTTGGTGATGTTTGTCAGGATAGGCAGCATCTTGGTCTCGAGCTTAAAGATCGACTCGACTTCTTCCTGCCTCAGCATGGTCTCGAGGTGATGCCACAGCTTGAGCGTGAGCGCAGCATCCTGCTCACCGTACGCGCCGACGTACATCGCCGGGAGTTTCCAGAGTTCTTTCTTGGGGTGTACGCCGAAATCGGCTGCGGCCTGCTTCAGAGCTTCTTCGGACTTAACTTCCTTGAGCATATCAAAGCCGAGAGAATTGAGCGCAAAGCTGAAACGGTTCTCGTCGACAAGGCCTGCGGCAATCATCGTGTCGATGATCTTGCCTTTTACCTCAAACCCGGCGGCCAGTAACCACCCGAGGTCGTACGCAGCATTGTGCATAACCTTTGGGCATGGCAGTAGCAGGATGTCCTTAATCCATGATTCGACAATCCTTTTATCCAGATTGCCGCCCCCGCCGTGCGCGATGGGGTAGTAACCACACCATCCGTCTACTGCAACAGCATAGCCGACGATGAACCCGTCGTTGCGTGGCCAACCGGGCCCGAACTTCTCCATATTCGGGTCGCAGGTCTCAAGGTCGATGGCGATTTCTTTTGCGCTCGACAGGTCTGGGAAATTTTGCGGCGGCAGCCATTCGCTGACGCTTGGAAACATTGACGGAGTCTTATTCAAAATCTAAATCCTTTCTCTTCGTTTTTTGGCAGCACTATATGCAGCGCCTGTTTGGTCCGTGTAACCCCCACGTAAAGCAGTCGATTTATGTCATCGGCGTTTTTTGCATAATCTTTTGCAAATTTTGGGCTTAGGTCCGTGAGCAGTAGCACGTTGTCGGCCTCGCCTCCTTTTGCTCCGTGGATCGTGGACAGTTGGATCGGGGGCCGTGAGCCTATCTTGGCTCCCCGCTTGAGCACAGCGATGAGGTAGTCGCGTTGGTCCTCGCCTATCTTAGTGAGGGCCCTGTGCCATATCTCCTCAGTGAGCAAACCGTGCTTTTCTTTCAAGTCGCCCATGGTGTACATGAGCTCGGGGTTGATTTCTTTTAATGACTTATGCCCGCGCTTAACTGACGAGGCAGGCAGGTGCTTGTAAACTTTTTGGACCACTTCGAAGTTGACGGCCTTACCGGCGCGCAGCCTTTCCCACCCCACTACGGCGGTGACCACCGAGTCGGCGATGCTCCGTTGTCCGTGGCGCTCGAAGAGTAATCCCTGAGACTTGATCCAGTTGTGCAGGTCATTAAGCATGTAGTTCGTCGACGCCATGATCAGCCACTCGCCTGAGCTTATGTCTACCTGCTCGTACTGGTTGTAATACTTAATCTCACCGCGCTCCATCTTGGGCATCCAAGACTTAGGTTGCCGCTTCTGG
>JALRJP010000138.1 GCA_023261135.1 Burkholderiaceae bacterium
TTTTACAGTGCCTCTGGCAGATAACCATCAAGCTCATACTGCATCACAGACACTGCGCCGTGACGCTTGGAGAGCTTTTCACCATCCGGGCCATGAATCATGGGAAGATGGGCATAGCTAGGAATTGCGGCACCCAAGGCTTTCAAAATATTAATTTGGCGTGGCGTATTGTTAATGTGGTCATCGCCACGAATCACATGGCTAATGGCCATGTCCATGTCGTCCACCACCACACAGAAGTTATAGGTAGGCGAGCCGTCGGCCCGCGCAATGACAAGATCGTCCAGCTCGGTATTCGCAATGCTGATGCGCCCTTTAACACCATCCTCCCAGGAGACAACGCCTTGATCTGGGTTACGAAAACGAACCACGCTGGGCTGATCAGCCAGGGCTATTAGCCCCTTAGCCTTTGCATTTTCAGGGCGCCACCGACCGTCGTAGCGCGGCTTCAACCCCGCTGCTCGCTGCGCCTCGCGCATGGTCTCGAGTTCTTCCTGACTTGAATAACATCGGTAGGCGCGGCCATCCGCAAGCATGGCGTTGATCACCTCTTGATAACGACTCATACGCTGGGTCTGGTAGACGGGCGCCTCGTCGGGCGTAAGTCCAAGCCAGGCCATACCGTCAAGAATAGCTTTGACCGCCTCAGGCGAAGAACGTTGAAGGTCGGTGTCTTCAATGCGCAGAATAAACGCGCCGCCATGCCGGCGGGCGAAGGCCCAGCAATAAAGTGCGGTTCTGGCACCGCCCACATGAAGGTCCCCTGTGGGGCTGGGAGCAAAACGGGTGCGAACTATTTTGGCCTTAGCAATGGCGTCACTGTGCATGGGCCCTATGGTGCCCGAAAACTTGGAGTCACCGGAGCGGTGTCAATAAGCCTGTCAGCTAGACCGGCGCCGAGCCACATTCCAAAGAGGCTAACCCATGCGGTTAGAGCAAAAATAGCTCCTCCCGTCACCCCCGCACCCACGGCACAGCCACCTGCCAGCATCGAACCAAAGCCCATTAATACTGCGCCCGCTATATAGCGGCGCATGCTGTAGCCGTCATTAAAGCCCTCGAGCTTAAAGTCACGCCCCAGTAGGGCACCAACCAATGAGCCCATGAAAACGCCAGGCAGCATGCCAAACTCAAAACCAATTTCGGGCGACGGGTAAGACAAGACGCGCATAAGCCATTCCGCAGAGGGGCCACTAAACGTAAGGCCTTGAATTTGTACCGCCTCAAACGAATGCTTTGCGATCCACTGACTAAAGCCCCAGGCCGCAGCCACCATGGCGCCCGTACCAATACCACCAATCCACATCCATTTGCTTCGGGTCGGGCTTCGCCAAACAAAAAAAAGCGCCGCCGCCGCCCAGATAAAACCAAAAACCAAACCAGCAATAGGACTTAACTGAAGGCTAGCAAGCAGATCGCGTGCGGGGCCCCCCTCAATCACCCACCAGCTGCTTATCTCGGTGCGTAAGGGCGACAAGGCGCCAGCCAGTGAGGCCTGTGCAGTAACCGCAAAAATGAGACCGGAGAGTAAGGCCCTAAGGTTGCCGTTGGCAGATAACACCAGAAGCCGACTTGCACAGCCTCGAGTAAGAATCATGCCGAGACCAAACAAAACACCGCCCACAAGCGCGCCCGATAGGCTTCCGGTGGCGGAAATCTGCCTCGCGGTCCCTTTGTCGAGAAAGCCACTGAGCACCATGATCTGAACCAAAATGACAGCAGAAGAAAAGGCTAAGAGCCAGACCGAGAGCTTCTCGCCAAACTTGCGGTGCCAGAACTCAACAACCGCGGCCCGCAGACAAAAGCGGGAACGCTGGGCAAAAAACCCAAAGAGGCCCCCAATAAAAAGACCGCCCACTGAAAGCACAAGAGGGTCCCCATAAATTTCTAATAATTCACTCATAGGACGCTGATGGTAGACCAGTCGGCCTCGAAACCCTTTTGACTCAAATCAATACCTAATATCTCCCGGCAACTGTCTATGCCAAAGATGGCCGCAAACGTATTGGAGGCAATGTCTCGCTTTCCCTTTTTAAGGCCTGGATCGACCTCTCATGCTCCTTTTATGTAAATTGTCCTTGACAATTTTTATTGTCATGTTTAATTTACTATCACGGGAAAGCGCAACTTAGGACGCCACAGGATTATTTATAGGTGACGGCCATAAGGGCGAATTCACGGAATTCTTTCAACCTGCAGGTCGAAACATAACGAAGGAGTTAAAAAATGGCTGATAACGACAAGGTATGGCCGACAGGCCTCACCGAGGCCGAGTCGGAAGAAATTCACCGCAACCTGATCCAGGGAACCCAGTTCTTCGGGCTCATCGCGGCATTTGCTCACCTTCTCGCCTACATCTATTCACCC
>JALRJP010000139.1 GCA_023261135.1 Burkholderiaceae bacterium
CTGGAGGAGACCAAATGAATAATCGCGTCCACCTGGGCCGCAGTCACAATGCGTCCATGCTGCGGGCTCACCACCACAGAGGCTTTGGGCTCGGCTCGGTCGCGCACAAAAACACTTTGTTTGGGAAGCGCCAGGTGCACACGGGCACTCTGAATCGTTCCAATTTCTGTAATGCTTCTTGCAAGCTCGTTTTCCATGGCCTTGATGTAACGCACCTGCTCCATGAACTGGCTGGTGGTCATGGCGCTTTGTTCGTTCAGAGCATCAATGCCCATAGGCAAAGGCGCTTTGGGAATGCCCTTGGACGCCAGGTAAATGCGAGCCTCGTGATACTTGTTGTCCGGTACGGTGATGCTGCCCGTTGATGGGTCAATCTTGGGGTCGAAAGACGCCATTTTTAAAGCATCAAAGGCCGACTGCTTGTCCGACTCTGAAATGCCAGGCATTAAAGCCTTGTACTCGACCGGTTTGCCCATCAGGTTAAACAAACCCACAAAGGCAACCAACACAAAGATCACTAACAGAGCAGGAACCGCCTTCTTTATTAAGGGGTTCGACAATCCGTCGCGAAGAAAGACAGGGAGGTTTAGATTCTGAAGCAAGGGCCCTGCAATCTCAGCCCCACGCTTTAGAGTGGAGCCTGCGGCAGAGGCCGCCTGCGAAGCAGCTGCGCCCGCCTGAGTTGCTGTGCTCTGCGCGGTCGCGCCAAGGCTTTTACCCTGAGCATCAGCTGGCACACTTGCAGTGGACGATCCTGCGCCAGGTATAGGCCCCATGGGTACTGGGGAAGGCATTGCTGGATTGTCTGAAGCCATGATGGTCTCTCTTGCTTAATGAGTTAGAAATTAACGGTTAGTTGATCGTTCAGATGGCTGGTATCAATTTGCTGTGATTTGCCTTGAGTCTCACACCGGCATATTCAAGACTTCCTCATAGGCGCGAAGGACCTTGTTTCGTATCTGCAAGGTCGCCTCAAAGGCCAGTGAAGATTTCTGGATAGCAAGTACAACATCAGTTAATGGAACTTCTTCGCCCTTCTCATAGGCGTTGCGCTTGGCCTCCGCAATCTTCGCAAGTGTATTGACTTTCTGTAGCGATCCACGCACGACTTGGCCAAATCCGTCATGCTCCTCGGCACGCTGCACCTCAGAGGTTCTGAGGTGCTGAAGAACTTGTGGGGTCTCGGGTATTTTGGGGTTCTCGTATGACCCTGTAGCTGGGGTGGGTGGCAGCGTAAACATTTTCCCTTGCAGAGGCGGAACCGGCGGCTGGACGGCCTGCGTAATGGACTTCGCCTGCACCTGGGTCTGGTACTGACGAATTTGGGACATGACGTTAGCCACACCCGCGGTGTTTAAATTGGTTGGCAGCACACTCATGCGGCACCTGCCATGCGCAATTGCGCCATTTTGTAGCGGAGCGTGCGTGGGCTAATACCGAGCCTACGCGCAGCTTCCACCTTGGTTGGTGAGGCCTCAATAGCCGCAATAATCATCTGCTTCTCATTGGTCTTCACCAGTTCATTGAGAGAAATGACCTCTGAACTCTTAGGAGGAACATGAGGCGCTGGAGTGTCGTCCTGCGGACTAGACGTTGCGGTTTTATATGAGACCGACGGGTTGACCTCAACCGTTTCCTCCTCGCCCTGCTTTGAGGCCATTGGTAATAAACCACCTACGAACTCATCGGTCTCCCTGGTCGACTCCTCATCGGTTGTAGCTAGCGACTCACGCTCTCTAGAGGCTTTGTCATAAGAGGGGGTTGAAAATACTGTCGGCGTTGATCCCGAGGCCATCACAAGCGAATCAAATTCATCCTCATCGAAGACCAGATGTTCAGCCTGAATGATATTTTCAAAACTGTAAATCAACGCACGCTGAATAACATTCTCGAGCTCACGGACATTGCCCGGCCAGTGATAGCTAAGTAATGCACGCTGGGCTTCGTGCGAGAAGACTTTCTCATCGGCCTCGCTCGAGTACTTTTGGAGAATAAACGCTGCAAGAGGAAGAATGTCTTGACGTCTTTCTGCAAGCGTTGGAATAGAGAGCCTGAAGGTACTAATACGGAAGTACAAGTCCTCGCGAAACTCACGTTCTTCAATGGCTTTCTTAAGATCTTTATTTGTCGCCGCCACCAAACGGAAATCAAGGTCAATGGCCTGGCTACCGCCTAGTCGAGTCACCTGTTTTTCTTGTAGCACCCGCAAGAGCTTGGCCTGTAGATTCAAAGGTAGCTCACCAATTTCATCAAGAAACACAGTCCCACCCTGGGCCTGCTCAAAAATGCCCTTATGCTCTTTTAAAGCGCCAGTAAA
>JALRJP010000013.1 GCA_023261135.1 Burkholderiaceae bacterium
CTGCCATTAGCGCTGCCTCGGTTGCACTGATCTTTGACCTTGCACTTATTTTTGCCAAGTTCATTCTTTGGCCAACGCCAAGCGGCAACTGGGGCTCGTTTCGAACCTTGGACCTGGTTGCCGGGCTTATCTCCGCCCTCGCAATTGTCCTGATGCTTCAGTTTCGTATGGGCATGGTCATTACCATGCTGATATGCATCTCGCTTGGCGTGGTTGCAAGCGCACTGGGATTGCCTTAATTTGACCAAGGCAGCTCCTGCTCTCGGTCTGTTCGGTGGGCGGTTTGACCCGGTGCACCGTATGCATCTTCGCCTTGCGGCGGCTGCTGCCGACCAGCTGGGCTTGCCCCAGGTGCATTGGCTCGTTACCGGACAGCCCGTGCATAAGCCTGCCGAGGCCAGCAGCAAAGATCGGCTTGAGATGACTCGGCTCGCCCTTCAATGGCTCAACGACCCGCGCATGGTGCTGAATGATCGCGAAGTTCAATGGGCGAATCAGGGCCTAACCAATGCCAGTTACAAGACCATCGAGAGCTTTCGCGAAGAATTTCCCGACCGTCGGCTTGTATGGATTCTTGGGCAGGACCAGCTTGCGTTTTTTACCCAGTGGCAGCGCTGGGACTGGATTGTTCAAGAGGTGGAACTTGCAGTCTGCTCGCGGCCTTCTGAGCAGCCGGACGAGGCAGTCGCCGAGCTGATTCGTAAGGACGCCATTCTGCGCAAAGTGGTGGTTGAACCCGACAACGTCTCATCGACCCAGATCCGCGAGCAATTGCGTCGGGGCTGGGCTGTGTTTGATCAAGACCTGGTCTGCCCGCCCGTTGCCCGTTACCTTCAGACCCAACTGCCCTACAGCAGTTCCCATTAGGCACGAACCCTTTGGAGAGCAAACGCTTGACTACTGAAACAACCAAACCAAAAGCAGTGAAACGAACCGCACGAGCAGAGCCCGCGTTGGAACTTGAGTTTTCCATTGAAAGACTTCAGTTTCTTATTGTTGATGCGCTCGAGGACATGAAAGGTCAGTCAATAGCCGTTTTCAACACCCAAGGACTTTCGGATCTATTTGATCGGGTTGTTATTGCCAGCGGAACGTCCAATCGTCAGACCCGTGCGCTGGCGAACAATGTTGTTGAAAAGGTCAAGAAAAATGGCGGGGCCATTTACGGTCTAGAGGGTGAAGACACAGGCGAGTGGGTTCTGGTCGACTGCGGTGACATTATTGTTCACATTCTTCAACCGGCCATGCGGGCGCACTTTCGGCTTGAAGAGATCTGGGGCTCCGAGGAGATAAGCCTTGAAGAGGTGAAGAAATTGGGCAAGCCCAAACGCAGGCCAGGGCCTAAGACGAAAAAGACCTTAGTCGTTAGAGAGACGAAGACCACCTCGCGAAGGGTAAGAGGCTAGGCGATAGGTCTCCCCGAGGCGGGAAATTTCAATCTCCCCGTCCTTCACCGACTCAAGGCGCCAGCCATCTATGTCCGCCTGAAGTAGTCTCAGGTAGCGCGTAGGTTCGTTACGTATACGAACTGCAACAACGCTATCTTGGCCAGCATGGATAAACCCGACCAGTTGGATATCAGTGCTACGAATAGCAAGTGGCTCTCGATCAAACCCGCCAAAAACCTTTTGCAATGGAGAGACAACCACCTGTTGAACCGATGCCGGGTTAGCGAGTTGTCCAAGGGCAGGCATGGGCGAAACCGCTACCACGAGTAAGAGACGGTGCAAAAACAAAACTGATAGCCAGGCCACACAACCCCAGACCAATAAAACTAAAAAATACTCAAAACGCGCCTTCTTCAGAAGCCTAGTTTTCAGAGGAGATATGGGTTCAGCGGAGATCATTAGAAAGACTCAAAACCTATCGCAGAAGCGTGTTCATCTCGATAAGCGGCATCATGACCGCTAGGACGATTAATAATACAACTACACCCATACCCAAAATTAGCGCGGGTTCAAGAAAACTCGTCAGTATTAACGTACGGCGACGAAGATCTTGGGTCATCTGGTCAGCAGCGAGGCTCAACATGCTTGCGAGTTCGCCACTTTTCTCTCCCGTACTAATTAGCTGAACAAGAAGAGGCGGAAACCCGCCAGTCTGTGCCATCGAGCGCCCAAGCTCAGCCCCCTCTCGCACCCACTGTGTAATCTGTCCGAGTCGCTCTTTAAGGTAATGATTGCGTAGTACAAAAGAAGAGGTTCTTAAAGCGCGCAACAGATTGACTCCACCGGCAAGCGAGGTCGCGAGGCTACTGGCAAAACGGGCGGACTCAGCCGTTTGCAGTAGCGGGCCAATTAGAAAAATACGAAGAAGCCGCTGATCAAGCCAGAGCCGAAAAAAAGCAAGTCGCTTATAACTTAAGACGACTGCAACTCCGGAAATAATGAAAATCAATAGAAGCACTGCCCCATAGGCTTGGAGAAAAGAACTCAGTGTCATCAACAGAAGGGTAAGAACTGGCAAGTCCTGTTGCTGAGATTCCAGTACAGAAACAATCTGAGGAACAACGTAAGCCATAAGTGCCATTACAACCAGCAAGGCTACGGCAGAGACAATCAGTGGATAAGCAAGCGCCGATAATAAACTGTGGCGAAGACTATTGGCGGCCTCCATATCGTCAGCCAATCGCGCCAATACCTGAGCCAGCCCCCCAGACGACTCACCAACACCGATAAGACCCCTATAACTTTCCGAAAAGTCGAGCGGAAAACGAGCGAGGGCCTGCTGAAAAGAAAGCCCCTCTCGAAGAGAATCTTGTAAGCTTAGAAAAACCTCGCAAACCGCTGGTCTAGCCTGCTCTGCCATTGCAAATAAGCATTTTTCCAGCGGAATACCTGATGCGAGCAAAGCAGCAAGCTGACGAGTAAAAAAAGCCAACTCGGAGGATCTTATTCGACGTCCTTTCACTTGGCCCGCGCTCAAACCAAACTGAGACTCCAGTCGACGCTCAAACTGCTTAAACAAGCTCTTCATAGCCGGAGGCAGTAACACGGGCAATCTCCTGCTCGGAGGTAACTCCTGAAGATAAAAGTCGGACCCCATCTTTCTGCAGAGGCAAGAAGCCTGGCATGGTTAAGGCAATTCGACGAATCTCGGAGGCATCAGCACGCTGCTTAATTGCCAGCCGAATGGTGTCATCGACATTTAACAATTCAAAAATGCCTAAGCGCCCCTTGTAGCCGGAATGACCACAATCCCCGCAGCCCATAAGCTTCCTTGGCGCACAACTTGGACAACGTCGCCGAACCAATCGCTGAGCGAGTACACCAATAAGTGAAGACGAGAGTAAAAAGGGCTCAACACCCATATCGAGCAAGCGACTTACGGCGGACGACGAGTCATTGGTATGAAGAGTCGCGAGGACAAGATGTCCTGTTAAAGAGGCCTGTATAGCAATCTGCGCGGTTTCTAAGTCTCGTATTTCACCGATTAAAATAACGTCGGGATCTTGCCTCAAAATGGAGCGTAGACTTTGAGCAAAAGAGAGCCCAATTCTAGGATGCACTTGCGTCTGAGCAATTCCCGGTATGTCGTACTCAATTGGATCTTCCACAGTCATAATGTTCCGGGATTTCGCGTCAAGCTCTGACAATGCCGCATAAAGCGTTGTTGTCTTTCCAGAGCCCGTAGGGCCTGTTACCAGCAAAATGCCAAAGGGTCGATTAACCAGAGCTTTAAAACGCTGCAATGTCTCTATGGACATACCCACTTCCTTGAGGCTAAGAGGACCCTTGCCCTTGCTAAGAAGCCTTAAGACCGCCCTCTCACCAAAACCAGTTGGGAGCGTTGAAATTCTTAGGTCAATAAGGCCAGCTTTACTCTTCACCGTCATGCGACCGTCTTGCGGTAGCCGCTTTTCAGCAATATCGAGTTGGGCCATCACTTTAATTCGAGAGATGAGAGCTGCATGAAGTGCTCGCGGCGGTCTCGCAACATCTCGAAGTAACCCATCAATACGAAAACGAACAACCGAGCCTGACTCATAGGGCTCGAGATGGATGTCAGAGGCTTCTGAACTTGCTGCCTCATTAAGTATGGCGTTAATCATACGAATGACAGGAGCATCATCATCAAGCTCATCCCCATCAACAAGGCCGAGCCCATCTTGAAGCAGCAACGCCAAACCTTCACCAAGTTGCGCACTCCCGATCACGTCTGCGGCAGTTGCCTCCTGTGAACGAAGCAGAAGCTGCTCTTCTATCGCCTCTTCGTCTTTACAAACAAGTTGACAATCGCTAAATGCCTCTTGGCGTGCCACCTGGGCTACTGCCCAAGCAGGGGATCGAGTGCTATACCAGATCTGGCTGGCTTGTGTATTGACGGCGATACGGTGTCGCCGAAAAAAACGGACGTCCATTTACTTTTTGGCTGGGCGACTTGATTCATTTAACGGGACAACCGAGCGCTCTAACCCAGGCAAATCGGGCTTCCCGAAATTTGGAAGAATAATATTTCCAGACGAATTAGGCTGAGATCGCTGACCAGCACGAAGCACTTCATACTTACCCATCGTCAACACACTGGAATCGGATCCTGAACGCAGAACAACAGGTCGCAAGAATACGAATAGGTTAGTCTTCTTACGTTCCCGGGTCTCATAGCGAAATAAACTTCCGAACAATGGCACATCTCCAAGAAGAGGCACGCGGCTCTCTCCAGTGCCCTCCTCATCAGAAATTAGGCCCCCAAGGACAACATATTCCCCATCTTCAACCAGTACCGTAGACTCAATCGATCTTTTATTCGTGACAATCCCTTCATCTAAGCGCTGATTAACCACACTGGAAACTTCCTGGAAAATTTGCAGACGAACAGTTCCCCCTTCGGACACCATTGGACGAACGCGTAATGTTGTTCCGACGTCTCTTCGTTCAATAGTCTGGAAAGGATTACCACTTGTATTCCCACTGGTGGTGTAAGAACCGGTTAGAAAAGGAACGTTCTGGCCAATAACAATCTTGGCCTCCTCGTTGTCCAGGGTAAGGAGATTGGGAGTTGCAATGATGTTTCCAGCGCCCTGTGTCTCAAGAGCCCTTGCTAGAACTCCAAGATTGGCAAGAGTGGCACCCCCGAATGATACAGTCCCTCGAATAACTCCAACATTTAAACCTTGTGAGGCAGCAAGAGGGTTTGCGGCAAGATCAAGAAGGTTGGCTCCTCCACCCCTAGACGTAAAATTTGTCCCACCGAACCCGGAGCTACCTGAGGAACTAAGTCCATCAAGGTATTGGAATTGAACGCCAAATTCGGCCGCTCGATCGGCTGAGACCTCCACAATGAGAGACTCAATAAAAACCTGAGCACGCCTAACATCAAGTTTCTCCACAACAGCACGAACCTCCCGGAAGAGCGGCTCGGGAGCAACTATAAGCAGCGCATTTAAATTTGGTTCGGCCTGAATCACTACACCAGATGCTTCTGGTCCTATCAAGGCTGTCTGAGGCGCACCGTTACCTGATCCGGAGTCACTCTTAGTACTGGTATTAGTGTGCCCCCCAATAGTGGACAAGACGGAACTCGACGGGGTGCCCGGCACTATCGTTGCCGACGGTCGAGTGGATGATGAAGTCCGATTGGAGGAAGAGTTAAAAGTCTGCGCACCAGAACGAAATAGGTTTTGAAGTGTCAGCGCCAAAACACCAGCCTCTGCATTTTTTAAATATAAAACGTGTACATTTCCAGGGGTGGCGAGTGGCGAGTCAAGATTCCGCGCCAGTTCGGCAGCCTGAGACAAGCGCCTAAGATCACTTGACTGAAAGAGAATACGATTTGTCCGCGCGTCAGGCAGGATGACCACCTGCAGATGATCAGGAAGCTTACCGCCTTTTTCAGAACTTCCTCTGTTGACGAGCTGGTCAACGGTCTGAGCAATATCGGACGCAAAACCATGGTTGATTGACACGGTTCGAATAGCGGTTCGATTCGGACGATCAAGAGAACGAATAATTTCTGTTATACGTCTTAAATTTTCTCTAGTATCGGTGACGATTAGGCTGTTACTGCTTGGATGTGCAGTCATAGGGTTCGTTGCAGGAACAAGAGCGCGTATGGCAGCAAGGAGTTGTGTTGCATCCTCATTCTCGAGCTGAAAGACGCGTGTCGACAGACCTGCGTCTATGGCAGCGGAATTAACCGCTGGGAATTGCGATTTCGCTTCAGCGGTAGGAACGACCTTTGCATAGCCATCGGCGGAGACAACCGCAAAACCTTGTAAAGAGAGGGCCGCCACGAGAAGTTCATAGGCCTGATCAAGGCTCACCGGTCCTGGCGCCTCGAGAGTTAGCTTGCCCTTGACCCGTGCATCAAGCAAAAACGGCATCGCCATGGAAGTGCTAAAAGCGGAGATAACTTCTGAGATCTCAGCATCGCGGAAGGCCAGAGTAACTGAATCATCCGATTCGAGAGGCTGACTGGAGGCCTGCGAACCAATTCGACTCTCCGACCCTCCCGTTTGTGCAATCGCCTGATTCAATGCAAGACCAAACGGTACTAGGCTAAAAAAAGCAAGCGCCGCTAGGTCTCTAGATACCAAGTTTTGCTTCATAAACATCCCCACGTTTTTTCCCGATGGCTGACAAAAGACCGTTCACAAACTCGCACTGGCGATGGCACTTGAATTGAAGCTGGCCTCGTACCATATCAGACAAGGTCCCCGAACCAGATATGGAAATAACGGAACCCTCTACAGACGCGACAGACCAAGAGAGCCGAGACCCCTGGGAGACCTGTCCATGTAAGCCCGTTAATTTAACCCTATAACTTCCAAGTGGCTTAATCGGGGAAAGACTTGTTACAAATTCATGAATATCAACTGAAACAGCCTGTGTCTGCCCAGATTCCGTAGGCCTATCTAATCCCGACCAATAAATCTCGAGAGCGGCCTGAGGCCTCACTAATGCGAGCGCCCCACCCGCTTGCTCCATGGGAAACGACTGAAGCCGAAGCTTGCCATCGGGAATTAAAACCGACCCAAATGAAATTAACAGCGGGGCTTGGGTGATGGGGCCCTCCAGTGCATCACTTTTTAGAGCAAGGGCAAGAGAATTGAGACGGGGTGTTACTTGCCAACTTACGGACCGAACAAGCTGAAAACTCTGCCTTTCGGAAGAAGAATCACCACCGAGCTGGAGTTCCGCTGGAACGATTCGCAACTCAGCGCGTCCATTCCATAAACTCCCTTCGGCACGAATGAGCCTAATTACGCCTTTTGTAGCCTCTGCGACAACAAAGTCCGCCCACGCAGCAGGGGTCTGAACGACAAACCCAAATATCGCAACGACCGTAAGAACAAAAAGCCCAAACGGTCCCAAAAAAGAAAAGAACTGTTTGGTAGGGCGGGGCCTCACAACGTAATCTCTATAAAAAGCGACACTAGGCCAGCAACGCCGGAGCGCTGAATTTCAATGCTTCTAAAGGATTCGTCTGAAAGGACGTCGGCAGGTAAGGAATCTAAGAAACGAATGGCAGACACGCTGGGCTGCTGGATCGCCTCAATGCGCCAGCCAGTAGCAGTCTTCTTAGGATCAGCCAGCACTAACGCTACGCGACGACTATAGTCAGACAAACGGGAGCTAAGCTCATTAGACGACAATGACCGTACGGCCTTTCCTTGAGTCTTTGGGCTTGAACTCAGAACGACCTGAGGTCTCACTCGAGCCACAAAGCTCAACTGCGAACCATCCTTCTTCTCAACTTCAATAATCCCAGGTATCCGTTTTAATTGTGTGATTAAGCTCTCACGATTGAGAGGTGTCGCAAGGTCTAGGCTTACAAGATCAAACTCCAGTTGGCGCTCACCCTCGCCCTCGATAGACTGAAGCCGAATACGACCAATTTCAAACGTGCCTGAAGCGAGCAGCGCTTGAGCAACCTGGTGCAAAAATTGGGTCACTCCGTTGGCAGGCAATGACTCCCGACTCACATCCTTTGCAGCGCTCGAATCGACAACTCGAGCAGAAGAATTCCAGACATCCAGAGGTTTCCAAAGAATCTGAACGACTAACAGCAAAGACAATACAAAAAGCCCCGAGAGTAGCCCCCGAGGAGCCGTTGAAAAAAACTGCCATGGAATCAGAAAGAAAGGCTGACCGAGCTTAAGTGGACGTACGCTAAGACCCAGCTCTTGAAGCGCAGGTACCAGCCAACCTTGCCCCGACAAGTTAAGATCAGACGCGTCAAATACATATACTCTTTGGGACTTAGGAGGCATCTGTGCAAAGGCAAGCTTGATTAGGTCTCTAGCACTCTCCGATCCCTTAGCCAAGTCCACTGAAAAGAACAAGTCTCGCCCATAGCTTAGGGTTAGAACATTTGACCCCAAATAGGCTTTCCATCCCTTAAGTGCCAGACCCTGTAGCGACAGGCCCAAAGGTCGCCAGGCACTGGGCAAATCTTGACCGGCTGGCATGGGATCGTCAGGACTACCCGCTGCGACGCTGAAGGGCACGGCTTGTTTCCCAATCAACTCGAGATCCTTAAGCGGTTGATAGGCGATGGGCGCGCCATGCCGCCAGACTCTGACCATCGCCTCAACGGGCGAGGACCCGCTATTTTGGCCACGATGGCACTCTACGACATACAACTCGGAAAAAGATTGAAAACGGGGTTGTAACAAAACGGACATACTCCGGCGATGTGGGATCGACACCGAGACAACATCAAGAGGTTACTCGACTATGGCTTTAGGCGATCAATGATAGAAACCTTACCACCAGTCCGATGAACTATCACAAGAAAACTCTCTTCTGCCAGCCCAAATTGAGCGTAACCCTGCATTCGAAAGTGGCTTGTCTGCGTATCCAATAGGGAAACCTTGAAATAAGAATTGGGGGGAGTCAAAGCGGCCACCTCTGCAGGCGTTCGAAAGGGAATACGATCACGACGCGCAATAAGCTCGTCAACCAGCTCGCTCTGGCCATCACCGGCCAGGGCCCGCAGCACTTCAGGGGCAACCGTGTTTATATTCAAACGCTCGACACCCGGCAACCAAGTAAGGTGCTCGAGGATTCGACGCCTTTGATCTTCGCTAAGAGAAACATCGGATCGAAGTATTTGCTGCATTCTGACCCAGGGCGATCGCTCTAGACTATGCGGAAGGGGCTCTCGGACAGAGTCCCGCCTACCCAGACTTTGGAGCTTGTCTATGAGCGCAGACGACTGGCCTGATGGGATACCTAAAAAAAGGAAGAGCCTATCCAACTGAGCGCGTCCCGGTGAAGAAAAGGTCCCATCCTCTTGCTGAATAAGAGCAAGATTGAATCGAGATTGCTCATCTGAGATCTGTCCAGAGATTGCTGCAGCCGCGAAACGACTCCGATCCTGAGCATTCATCTGAGGACCTAGCAATTGATCCAACCGACTGTGCGGAATAACCTGTGCCCATGGCTCTGAAAGGTGATCCATGACCGAGGACCCACCGGCGGCTCCACGCCCATCCGCCCACAAGACCCAGCGGCCGTAATCAATGAGTGCTCTGGCAAGCTCGATGGCTTGTCCAGCGTCGCGCTGAGCTTGAGTTCTGGCAATAGCTTGGTAGCCAAGCCAGGCAAGACCCACTGACAAACTTGCAATGACAGCCATCAAAGCCATGACCGAGACCAATGCGACACCCTTTGGTGCCAGATTCCTCTCTTTCGAATATTGCAAAGGACGAATCATTAATGTGATACCGCAAGAAAAATTTTGCGTAAAGGCGCGGGTTCGCCCTTCATTTGAATCGCCACAGCAATCCCGAACGCCTGGCGAGAAATACGTTCAATCTCGGTCGGGGAGTAAGCACCTAGTTCTCGCTCTTCATCGCCATGAATAAGAGTGAGACGAACTGAGGCTACTTGCCTCAGAAAAACCATCGAAGTGGAGTCCACTAAGCCAGTACGGATCAAGGCTCCATCCTCGCCAAGAGTCCAAGTCACTGAACCCATTCGATAGCCGAGCGGAGTCCGAGCAAGTTGCACCGACCATTGTCGTGGCGAGAGAAAAGATAGGATCTCGAGATCTTGTTCAATCTGAGCCCAGGTCAAAGCAAGACCTCGTTGCGTGGCTGACTGATACGAGAGCCCCTCTTGTGAAATTGTGAATCGCTCAATGACACGGAACCCCATCAATGCAAGGATGGAGGTAATGAGAAGCGTTACAAGCATCTCAATTAAGGTCAGCCCCAAGGGGTATGTCAACGACAACGAACTCTGACGAGAGAAACGGGGCGTGCACATACTCAAAGCTCCAGAACTAAAACCCTAGGGGTAAAAATCCAACACGATAAGCTAGAAAAAAGTCTTCCTCGGGCAAATCGGCGAGATACACTCGGGTCTCTATACGTCGAAAGTTCGCATGAGGAGTATTCAGAACCTTTGTCCGAACCATAAAAACACGTGATCCCTGATTACAGATTTCCTGCCCATCGGCTAAGCCCTGTCGGCGAGTCTGCAAACGGATAAGCAATAACGCATTATCGGCACAGAGCATGGCTAGGCTGCGGTCTCGAGATTCAAAAAGGCTTTGGCTGACTGTCTGTAACAACTTCAACCCTCCAAGAAAAACGATGGAAGCGACAGCTAAGGCAACAAGAACCTCGACCAGAGTAAAGCCAGAGGGGCGGTCTTTGAGAGAAGCGATGCGAAATCTCATCTAAACTCAGACGTCTTTAAATGAAGCTTTGCGAAAGGGTCGACCGTTATAACGATGGAACGATCGGCCTTCTTAAAGTTAATCCTTGAAGGTTCAACAAGCCCAGTTCGATCCACCCGGATATAAGCCGGCTCCCCCTCGAACACCAAGCCAGATTCCCAGGACCGAAACTGCATTGGAAAAGTGAGTTGCTGAAGCCACTCGCCCCTTCGTCTTTCCTCAACCCAAAATCCCTCTGCGCTTATGACTAGCCGATGAGCACGTTGCATAACAGCTGCGCGGTCAGAGACCGCATTCAGGACGGCCTGAATACGGTCAACCTGCGTCTGAAGTTTTCGATCTGCTGCCTGGAAGAGGCTAAGGCCCGCCAAGGCCATCACGAGCCCCAAGACGGCAACCACAACAAGCGTTTCGAGGAGACTAAAGCCCCTTGGAGGAGAGGTCCGATGCAAAACCTTCACCACCCGGCTGTCCATCGGCTCCATAACTTAAGACCTCAAAGGTAAAGCCATCCAAGCCGAGAGAATAAATGTAAGGACGACCCCATGGATCTTCTGGGAGCCGCTTAAGATAGCCCCCTGGCTTCCAATTGGGCGCAAGAGGCTCGGATGTGGGCGGGGATACAAGCGCAGCCAAGCCCTGCTGACTGCTTGGATAGGAGAAGTTGTCAAGCCTGTAGAGATCTAGCGCAGCAGAAATCGTAGCCAAATCTTGCTTGGCAGCGACAACACGCGCCTCGTCCGGTCGACTAATAACCGCGGGCACAACGACCGCTGCCAAGATTCCAATAATGGCAATAACGACAAGAATTTCGATAAGAGTGAAGCCATGGGGAGCGGATCTAGCCCCCAAGCCCCTGCGGAGCCCTTGTTTAAATAAACTTTTTCTACACACCGTAGTAATCCTTGTACCAGCTGACAAACTGGGCTACTCCTTCTTGCAGGGGCGTATACGGAGCAAACCCAGTAAGGTCCCGAAGGGCTTTTGTATCGGCATAAGTGGCGGGAACATCTCCTGGCTGCATAGGCAAGAAGTTCTTACGCGCCTTCATGCCAAGCGAATCTTCAATAGCCTTAATAAAGGCAGTTAATGGCTCGGGATGGTGATTTCCTATATTCAAAACCCGGTGAGCGGGAAACGTTTCAAAGGCGAAGTCTTCCCCAGATGGCTTGCGCACAGGGGGGTGAAGAAATGCCTGCAGTACACCTTCAACAATGTCATCCACATACGTGAAATCTCGTTGCATCTGTCCGTGGTTGTACACGTCAATCGGTTCATCCGCCAAAATCGCCCTAACAAATTTGAAGGCGGCCATATCGGGACGTCCCCAGGGTCCATAAACAGTAAAAAAGCGCAGGCCAGTGGCGGGGATCTCGAACAAGTGACTGTACGTATGCGCCATCAACTCGTTTGCCTTCTTTGTGGCTGCATAAAGGCTCACGGGTCGATCAACACTCTGGCTCTCGGAAAAAGGCAAAAGTCGGTTGCCCCCGTAAACACTCGATGAACTTGCGTAAACGAGGTGAACAGGGGAGGCTCGAAGGCACTCGAGGACATTGAGAAAACCAGTAATATTGCTATCGATGTAGGCTTGCGGATGAGTCAGCGAGTAGCGCACCCCCGCCTGGGCTGCCAAGTGAATTACACCATCAAAGGCATGGGCATCGAAAATTGACCCAATTGCTCCACGGTCTTGAAGATCAGCCTTGATGGGTTCAAAGTTTTGGCCCTGATTGAGACCTAAAAGGCGCTTGACCCTCGCCTCTTTAAGACCAGGGTCATAATAGTCGTTTAGGTTGTCGACGCCAATCACCTGGTAACCCATATTTAATAGGCGCTCAGACACAAAGTGGCCAATAAAACCGGCTGCACCTGTTACTAGAATTTTTTTCATCAAAAACAGAGAGAAAGTTTCAAGGTTATGACAGCCAACGATACGTCGGAAATTCGAGTCTGGTATGTTGCTCAGACGAAACCACGTCAAGAGCATATCGCAGAACTTAATCTGACTCGCCAGAAATATGAGGTCTTACTTCCACTCATCCCTAAACTTCGGCATTCCAAGACCAGATTAATTGAGAAGGACGAGCCCCTGTTTCCTGGCTATATTTTTTTTCGGCCAGAGCACTCTCAACACTCGATCTACCCAGCCCGCTCAACGGTGGGCATTTCAAGACTTGTTCGGTTTGGGGTCGAATACGCCCGTTTGAGAGAGTCAATGATGAATGAAATTATGAATTTAGTTCAAACTCAGTTGTCTGATCCTGTTGAAGCAACTCGGCGCTATAAAAGGCTTGACATAGGAGCAACAGTAAGGGTGACCGGCGGGCCAATGATTGGGCTTGAGGGTCTCGTTTCGAAGGTTGCATCAGACAGAATTATTGTTCTCATCGAATTGCTTGGGCGCGAACAAAAAATTGCCCTGTCGCCTGCGGCGCTAGAGCGCGCCTAGCCAATCACGAGGCTTAATAAGATCATAGAGCGCGGCCTCTGCAGAGCCCGGTTCAGGCTGCCAGTTGTAACGCCAGGTCACCTTAGGAGGCATGCTCATAAGAATGCTCTCAGCGCGTCCCCCACTTTGCAGGCCAAAATGGGTGCCGCGGTCGTAGACCAAATTAAATTCCACATAACGACCCCGACGATAGGCCTGGAAATCTCGCTCACGGTTTGTGAAGGCAAGGCCCCTACGCCGCTCGACAATGGGCAGATAGGCATTCAGGAATGCATCGCCCACCGCGCGGGTCATCGCAAAGCTTTGCTCGTAGCCCAGTTCACTGAAATCATCAAAAAATACGCCGCCAATACCACGTGCCTCTTGCCGGTGTTTCAGAAAGAAATACTCATCGCACCAGGTTTTAAATTTGGGGTAGTACTGATCGCCAAAAGGGGTAAGAGCCTGCCTGCAGGTTTCGTGAAAATGAACTGCGTCTTCCTCAAAGCCGTAGTAGGGCGTGAGGTCCATACCGCCGCCAAACCACCAAATGTCCTCGTCTCCAGGCTGAATAGCTTTGGCAACAAACGAGCGCACATTCATGTGAACCGTAGGAACGTAAGGGTTCACCGGATGAAAAACCAAGGACACACCAATGGCCTCGAAGCCTCGCCCGGCAAGCTGAGGACGAGCGGCTGTGGCCGAGGGCGGCAGGTGGTCACCCCGCACGTGGGAGAAGCCCACACCACCGCGCTCAAGCAGCCCACCCTCCTCAATCAGACGGGAACGTCCGTCGCCACGCAGGGGAGAGTCTTCGGGCTTAACCCAGACATCTTCGGAAAACGCATGACCATCGGCCTGAGCAATAGCATCGCAAATGCGGTCTTGCAGACCAAGGAAATAATTTCGAAGTGGCTCAATGGCGACGGCGGTCATAAGCGCGAAGATCCTTAATGGTTAGACATAACAATGACGTGACGTAAATCAATACCTAAAAGGCTCACCATTACCGCGTTTCAGCGCAGTAAACCTCATTTTCGCCCGATGGCCTCGTAAATAAGCCCCGCCGAGGCAGGCATCTCGGGTGGGTAAAGATTACGGCCATCGAAGACGCGCTTAGTTTTTAGCGCAGCCGCTATGGCTTCGAAGTCGGGACTACGAAATTCCTTCCACTCGGTCACGATAACAAGAGCATCGGCGCCCTCTAACGCCTGCATGGGCCCAGAGGCATAGTGAATGGCATCGCCCAGAATACGTCGCGCCTCGCCCATAGCAACAGGGTCATAGGCCGACACGGTAGCCCCCATTTTTAAAAGTGCATCAATCAGCACAAGGCTAGGGGCCTCACGCATGTCATCGGTATTGGGCTTGAAAGCAAGCCCCCATAGTGCCAGGCGGCGCCCACGAAGATCTTCACCAAGGGCACGCGCCACCTTAGAGACCAAGACGGTCTTCTGTGCTTCATTGGCCTCTTCGACCGCCGTTAGCACCTTAAGGCTGTGTCCGACTTCATCGGCCGTACGAATAAGTGCCTTCACATCTTTAGGAAAGCAAGAGCCGCCATAACCGCAGCCGGCATAAAGAAAGCCATACCCAATGCGCGAGTCGGAGCCTATGCCGCGACGCACCTGCTCAATGTCAGCGCCAAGGGACTCTGCCAGGTTGGCAAGTTCGTTCATAAACGAGATACGAGTTGCCAGCATGGCGTTGGCTGCGTACTTGGTAAGCTCAGCCGAACGCACGTCCATCACCATGAGCTTGTCATGGTTGCGTTGAAATGGCGCGTAAATGGAACGCATGACCTCAATGGCCCGTGGGTGGTCTGCACCCACCACAATACGATCGGGTCGCTGAAAGTCTTCGACTGCCGCGCCCTCTTTAAGAAACTCGGGGTTTGAGACCACATGAAAGGGGATTGCGGCCGAACGTGCAGCCAAAGCCTGCCTAACCTCTTCGCGAACCTTGTCGGCGGTACCAACCGGTACCGTGGATTTATCAACAATGATTTTTTCCGATGTCATATGCTGCCCAATGGCCCGCGCGGCCGCCAGTACGTACTGCAGGTCGGCAGAGCCATCTTCATCGGGCGGAGTCCCCACGGCAATGAACTGAACCAGACCAAAAGCGACCGACTGCTCAACCGATGTTGTGAACTTAAGGCGGCCTGCGGCAACGTTCTTACGGACAATTTCGAGAAGGCCCGGTTCGTGAATAGGAATGTCACCGGCTTCAAGAATTTGAATTTTCTTGGGATCAAGATCCAGGCAGAGAACGTTATTACCCGCATCAGCAAGACAGGCCCCGGTGACGAGGCCCACATAGCCGGTTCCCACAATCGATATCTTCATGAACAACCCTGAGTTATTTGATTTGAAGCCTAAGTTTAAGTCAGGTCGAGGGCCATTAAAAACGGCTTGACCAATACCAGACACTTAAGCGTATTAATAATGGTATTGCAGCTTTTTCAAACAAAGGAAAACGCACGATTGACAATAAAAATGATGATTAAATTAATACCTGAGAGCCACGCGGGCTCGAGTTAATTGCACATCGATATTAATTAAAATAGAATTTACATCAGGAGTTTTTTGAAATAACCTGGTAATCACCATTCAAAAAGGATCTCAACCCATGCCTAGCTATTCAGAAATTATTCAGCAAATTAACGACTTACAGAAACAGGCCGAGCGACAGCGCAAAGAGGAATACTCCTCTGTTTTGAAAGCCATTAAAAAGCAAATCGCAGAGTTCGGTATTACGGCCGAGGAATTGGGCTTTTTAAGTGCTGCAGGTACGAAGCGTGGACCGAAGGCGGGCGCAAAAGCAGCGAAAGGTCGTAAGCCCCGGGCCAAGCGCGCCAATGCCGGTGTTAAGGTGCCTCCAAAATACAAAGATTCCGCTACCGGGAACACCTGGACAGGGCGGGGCAAAATGCCGAAATGGGTTTCCCAAGCGCTTGCATCCGGTCGTAGTCTTGAGTCCATGCTCATTATCGCCTCAGCAACTGGCCCGGCAGGAAACTAACGCGTGATCTTGGTCACGGGCGGGGCGGGCTTTATTGGCAGCAATTTTGTTTTAAATTGGCTCGAAAAGAGAAATGAGTCGGTATTAGTTATTGACGCACTAACCTATGCAGGCAATTTAGAGAACCTGAAATCAGTCGAAAATAACAAGGGGTTTTCATTTCAGCAGGCTGACATTAACGATCAAACCGTTATTGAAAACCTTCTCTCAAAAAATCGTCCTCGAGCCATTATCCACTTTGCAGCCGAGTCACACGTTGACCGTTCCATTCTTGGACCCGAAGCTTTTATTCAGACCAATATCAACGGAACTTTTCGGCTTCTTAGCTGCAGCCTTCGCTATTTTGAATCGTTAACTGCGGCCGAAAAGAGTGAATTTCGGTTTCTTCATGTCTCAACAGACGAGGTCTACGGCTCACTTGAGCCAGAGGACCCGCCTTTTTCCGAGACCACGCCCTATGCGCCTAATAGCCCCTACAGTGCCAGCAAGGCGGCCAGCGACCATCTGGTACGGGCCTGGCACCACACCCATGGGCTTCCTGTTCTAACCACGAACTGCTCCAACAATTACGGTCCTTTTCAGTTCCCCGAAAAACTCATTCCCCTGACCATTGCCAACGCCCTTCAGGGTAAGGCCCTGCCCATTTACGGCAATGGGCTCAATATTCGAGACTGGCTTTATGTGGTTGACCACTGCGAAGGCATTGCGGCCGTTCTTGCATCAGGTCAGCCAGGCGAGGTCTACAACATTGGGGGCTGGAATGAAATGACGAACATTGACATTGTGCGCACCATTTGCAGGCTGCTTGATGCAAAGAGCCCACAAACAGCCAAGGCAGCGGGCGGGCGGCACGAGAACCTTATTCAGTTTGTCAAAGACCGGCCAGGGCACGACAAGCGCTATGCCATTAACGCCACCAAAATTTTTAATACGCTGGGCTGGAAGCCAAAAGAGACCTTCGAGTCGGGCATTCACAAGACCATCGATTGGTACCTTGCAAACAATGACTGGGTGCAACACGTGCAGTCCGGTGACTATAAGAACTGGATTAACAAGCAATACGCTAGCCGGTCGGCCTAGCCGAATAGACCAAGCCCTGTCCAAGGCATGTTCACCAATCTGTAATGACGACTCAGAACAGTAACCTGCAAAGACCGCCACCCAGGCTCTTGGTGCTCGGAGCAGGAGGCCAGGTGGGCAACAGCCTCTTGCGGCTGTGTGAAGCAAGCAAAGGCTCTGAGGCCATTGAGGCGCTTGGCCTTGGCCGGGATCAAGCTCCGCTCGATAAGTCCGAGCAATTCCGGTCGGCCGTAGCCCAGGCGATTGAAAGCTTCAAACCCAGTCATATTGTGAATGCGGCTGCCTACAACGCAGTCGACCAGGCCGAGAAAGAACCGGAGCTTGCCCACCGTGTCAATGGCGAGGCACTGGCCGATCTTTCCAAGCTAGCCGCTCATGCGCCCGCTCGAGGTGAAAACCCTCTCGCCATCGTTCACTACTCCACCGACTATGTCTTTGACGGTCAAAAGCCCAAGGGCCAGGCCTACGCCCCTTTCGACCCGATTGCACCCGAGGGGGTCTACGGCCAAAGCAAACTTGCTGGTGAACAGGCTCTTGCCCAGGGGTCTTCACCAAGCCTTGTTCTGCGCACCAGCTGGGTCTTTTCGGACCACGGTAAAAATTTTGTGAAGACTATGCTGCGGCTCGCCCAGACGCAGCCTCAACTGCGCGTAGTGAATGACCAATGGGGAGCACCCACATCGGCCCATGCCATTGCCCGAGCAACACTGGCCATCGTAAGGCAATGGCCTATAAACGGTTCACGCGGTGTACCACACGAGGTCTTTCACCTTTGCTGCGAAGGCCAGACTAACTGGCATGCCTTTGCCTGCGAAATCATTGAACGTAGCCGGCGCATAGCCCCCCAACTAAACTGGACCATTACCTCAAAGGACATGATACAGGCCATCGGCAGTCAAGAATTTGCAGCACCCGCACCTCGGCCAGCGAACTCCCATCTGGACTGCAGCCTGACCGATCAAACCTTTTCACTCACGCGCCCTCACTGGTCTAATGCCCTTGACGAGGTCTTAAGTCAGCTTCTCTTGAAGCCCCAAGACAAAGCAAGCTAGACGAGAACGACTTTCCCGGGGTTAAGAATATTCAAAGGGTCAAGCGAGATCTTAATTGCGCGCATAAGACCGATTTCAACAGGGCCCTTGTAATACGCGGCCTCGTCGCGACGCATGACACCCAGGCCATGCTCGGCACTGATCGACCCGCCCAGTGAGACCACGCGGTCATGTACCCTGCGATGAATTTCGTCCTCGTGGGCATGCATGAAGTCTGCACAGGCCTTTTGCCTTTGGCCACGATCTGCCCAGGACTCAGGACGGACCGGACAGGCAACGTTGTAGTGCAGATTGCCATCGCCTATATGCCCAAAGTTAATAATGCGAACGCCAGGCAGAAGGTCCTGAAGTTCCTGTCGCATGGCTGTCATGAACTCGGGGATGCATGAAATGGGAAGGCCAATGTCATGTTTAATTTGGTGACCGTCTTCCGAAGAGGCCAGCGTAATGTGGTCGCGAATGTCCCAGAAGGTCTGGGCCTGCTGAATGCTCTGAGCCACAAGCGCGTCCTCGACAAGCTTAGCCTCCAACGCACGTGAAAGAATGTCCTCAAGCAAGGCCACCGCCTCGGCCTCGCCACTTGGACTTGAGATTTCAAGAAGAACCAGATCGGCCGAGCCCATGCCCTTAATAGGCTGAGCAAGGGCAGGAAAATACTGAGAAACCAAGTCCAAAGACGACCAGGTCATTAACTCAAAGCCTGTGAGTTGGGCCGCCGCCTTCGACTGAGCAAGGCCAAGTAAGCCAACAGCGGACTCCACCGAGGACACCTTGGCGAGCGCCGTCATAAGGGCAGCGGGTCGAGGTGACAAGGCAAGCACCGCCGCCGTAATAACGCCCAGCGTGCCTTCTGAGCCAATGAATAAATCGCGAAGGTCGTAACCGGTGTTGTCCTTGCGCAGACCACGAAGCCCAGACCAGATGTCGCCTGAGGCGGTCACAACTTCAAGACCCAGGCACAGAGCCCGCGCATTGCCGTAGCGCAGCACTGCGGTTCCACCGCAGTTGGTAGCCAGATTCCCTCCAATGGTTGCCGAGCCTCGCGAAGGAAGCGTTAAAGGAAACAAGAGGCCAAGGGCCTCGGCCTGCTCTTGTGCCTTCGCAAGGGTGACACCCGCCTCCAGCGTCATGGTCTTGTTGGCCTGATCCACCGCACGTATAGCCTGAAGTCTAGAGAGGCTTAAAACCAGTTGCTCGCCCGAATCATCGGGCACGCTTGCGCCGGTGAGCCCGGTGTTGCCCCCCTGAGGAACAAGACCGACTCGATGCTTCGAAGCAAGCCTAACCATCTGGGCAACCTGCTGCGTGGAGTCTGGGAAAAGAACCGCTGACGCTCGACCTTGATAACGCCCTCTCCAGTCCACTAAATGGCCTGAAATAAGGCTAGGGTCCGTCTTTAGGCAAGCCGGCCCTAGTTGCTGCAGGAGGTCATGCAGGAACTCCTGAACGGAGGCGCTTGGCATGTTCACTTCACCCGGTTACGGTATTCGCCTGTGCGAGTATCCACTTCGATCTTGTCGCCAATTTCAACAAAGGCCGGAACCGAAACCTCGAAATCGGTGGGCGCAATACGCGCGGGTTTCATGACCTTGCCCGAAGTATCTCCCTTTACGGCAGGCTCGGTGTAGGCCACCTCGCGAACCACGCTGGTCGGCATTTCCACCGAAATCGCACGGCCGTCATAAAAGACCACCTCGCAGGGCATGCCATCTTCAAGATAGTTCAGTGCATCGCCCATGCACTCCGCCTCGACCTCGTACTGGTCGTAGTCGGCATCCATAAAGACATACATGGGATCGGCGAAATACGAGTAAGAGACCTCTTTGCGATCAAGAACAAGGGCTTCGAATTTTTCATCGGCCTTGAACACAGACTCTGAGCCCGAGTTGGTTAGCAGGTTCTTGTACTTCATTTTTACCACAGCGGCATTGCGGCCCGACTTGTTGTACTCGGCCTTAAGCACCACCATCGGCTGACCGTCGAGCATAAAAACATTTCCGGTCCGCAGTTCGTGCGCGGTTTTCATAGCTTCACCTTAGAGTCAAATCTGTAAGTTTATCTTCAACGGCTGTCTTGAGGCTTGCCCGACCAATGCCTTAAAAGCGACTCTTCAAAAAACGGCTGCCCATAATGCGCCTGGCCAACCAACTGACAGAAATCGCAAAAAGCCTGCCAATGCATGAGAAGCGGTCGCAGTATGGCCAGCCAATCCGTCGAGCCTGCCGGCTCTAAAGGTTCTGGACTTAAGCCGCGGTGCAACTGCGACCAGACCTGAGTGATGGGGTCTCGCGCGTTATTTTGAGAGAAATGCTTGGGGCCATGCCGAGACGACTGAGCCAACCAGGCATGCAGCTTCTGAAGGTGGGCGCCAGCCTCCTGCCGGTAGGGCTGCCATGCGAACGGTAGGCGAAAACGGCTTGCACAAAAAAATGCGCTGCCCAGGGAGTCTTCGCCTCGAACAAGGCTGAGGTCTGCGGCCGCCATGCATTGATCAAAGGCCTGCTGATTCAAGAAGCAAGAATCACCGGTTTGCGACGGCTCAAAAACAACGACTCGCTCAAACCCTAGTAAGGCCCGCCGAGTCTCGGTGTCGACCGTGTTTATACAGTCCCTTTTAACCTCTTCTAGCGCCTGATCGAGCGCAGACTGAAAATCCATTAGGTTGGTGTCTGCATAGCAGTAGGCAAAGACCAATAAAACGGAAGCCTCATCGTAATCGCCCACCATCGAGCGGCGAACAGCCCGCCTTTGCGCCTGAGACCATGATGCGAAGACCACAGCGCGATCCCCCTGGATAAGCCCAGGCCCCTCGGGGCGCAGTGAGGGGGTAAGCCAGATCCGGGGGGTCTGAGCAGACTGAGGATCAGGCGCTAAGAGCCCCTGGCAGCTGGAGGTCCAGTCCTCAATGGCAAGGTAGTCCACAAGATAGCGCACTGTGGATTGCGGAAGCTGCGACAGCACAACCCTGGGCGGTTGCATCTGGAAGGCCTCCAGAAACAAGTCTGTCCGATGCAGCGGAAGACCATGACCAGCCTGAGCCAGGGTGTCGAACGCCCAGTAGCCAAGCGCCGCGTCCTTGTCAAAGCCGTTAATCCCCTCTTGCGCATAGCAAGGCTCCATGCCTTCAAGATGGTTGAGTGCACGGGTATCGGCAAGGATACGAACCTGTGCTCCCCTGGCTACAAGACCCTGGGCAAGCCGAAGACAGACGGCTGCATCGCCAAAGAAGTCAATGGACTGGCAGGCAATAACAACGAAGGGCCGAGCCATTTAAGGGCTTTACCCGCGCCTAACGAGCAAGGGGCTGGATAGAACCCAAGGCGGCTAGGCGTTATGCGCGGCCTCAGGCTTCGAGGAAGCAAGGTCGGCCGCGGTTGTAAAGGCGTCGGAGAAAAAATTGTCGGAGGAGAGCTTGCAGTACTCGACGAAATCTTTTTGAGCGGAGCTGACCACAACAGGCGCCCCGCAGGCATAAACCAGATGCCCCGAGAGGTCGGGAAAGTCTTGCATGACCGCCTTATGAACAAAGCCTGTACGGCCCTGCCACTGGTCTTCGGGCTCGGCGTCGCTCACCACAGGCACAAACTGGAAGTGCGGCATCTCGGCCGCCCAATGCTGAGCAAGCGACATCATGTAAAGATCGCTCGGCCTGCGGCCACCCCAATAGAGCGTCATCGGTGGGTCGAAGTTCTTGGACCGGGCGTATTCAATCATGGCCTTGATAGGGGCAAAGCCCGTTCCACTCGCAACAAAGACAATGGGCTGACGGGTTTCTTCACGCAAAAAGAAACTGCCCATCGGACCCTCAAAACGCAGAATGTCTTTCTGCTTAATCGCATTGGCTGAACTTGTAGGCTGTCCGAAAACGGGGTCGGTAAAAGCCCCGCCCGGAGTCTGACGAATATGCAACTCAAGCTGTTCGGCCTCAAGCGGGGAGTTGGCCATGGAGTAGCTGCGACGTTTGCCGTCTTTTAAAAGGATGTCGACGTACTGGCCTGCATGAAACTGGAACCGCTCGGATGCGGGTAGCTGCAAGCGCACGACCGCCACATCTTGGGCAGGGTAGTCTATGCTCGCCACCCGACAAGGCAGTTTACGAATAGGAATCATGCCTTCGGCAGCGACCACTCGCGCCTCAAGCACCAGATTGGACTTCGGCCGAGCCTGACACAAAAGCAGCGAACCCTGGCTGCGCTCGTCCTCGGTTAAGGCCTTGGTCTGATAGTTACCATAGTCGACCTCTCCTTCAACGAGCTTCGCTTTGCAGGAGCCACAGGCGCCATCTTTACAGCCATAAGGAAGGACCAGCTGCGCGCGCAGTGCAGCCTCAAGAATGGTCTCGTGATCATGTGCTTCGAAGCTCTTCTCGGAAGGAAGTAGCCTGCATTGGAATGTAGTCATAGCCCATAATTGTAGCCAGACCCCGGCCGGCGATTGCACTAAGCCTGAACGCAAAGCCCTTTTCAGAAACGCTAAAACGCACGTCGCTGCAACTGCCAGAGCATGATAAGGCCGAGGCCAAGGGCAAGCAGGCTTGGGGTGGCGACAATTATAGGCGCAGGCCAGTCATTAAGCAGCCCGAGGTGTGAGAAAAGGCTATTGGCTAGGTGAAACCCAATGCCGGCAACGATGGCCAGGAACACCTTAAGGCCCAAGGCGCCCCCTCTGGCCTGAATGTAGGCCGCGGGCAATGCAAGGACGAGCATTACCCAAACCGCCACGGGGTAGATCATTTTTTTCCAGAATGCAATCTCGTAGCGGCCAGAGGCCTGCTTACCTGCCTGCAGGTAGTCCACATAAAGAAAGAGCTCGCGGGCCGACATTTGCTCAGGCTTCACCATGAGCGCCCCCAGCCGTGCGGGCGAAAGGTAAAGCGGCAGCTCAAGACTTGGAAGCCGGCTGCGTGTCACCTGACCATCGGCAGCAAAATCGGTTAATCGAACGCCTTGAAGACGCCAGACGGAGGCCTCCTGCGCATTACTGGTGGCGGGGCGACTACGAAGGAAAACAGCAGAGTCGGCTTCCACGAGGCGACGCAGGGTCAGTAACTCTCCGAACTCATAGAGTCGAACGCCCTGAAGCCTGCGATCGGGATCCATGCTGGTGAGATTCACCATGCGCACACGAACGCGATCCTCCCCAGTTCCTGTTGGGTAGTCGCGCATCCAGAAACCCGACGATAAAAAACCCGAGCCAAGCCGACCATCGGCCGTAGCCTTGGTCCGCACGGCCGCGACTTCGGATACCGGTAGAACCACTTCCGCAAGAAAGAAGGTCAATACAACCAAGGGAAGCCCCACGAAGACCGAAAGACCCAGCACCTGGCGAGGCCCCAAGCCAGAGGCTCGAGCCACAGTGAACTCCGAACCCGCTGCAAGCTGGGCTAGCGCCCAGACGGCCCCAATAAGCGTGGCCACTGGCAAGAGCTCGTAGACCATTCCTGGAATACGGAAGAGCACCACAGTGAGGGCCTGCTCAAGTGTGTAGCCGCCGCGGCCAAGGTTTCGAATTTCACTCACGGTATCCACAAAAGCAAAAAGCAGCACAAAGCCGGCGAGAACCAGGCCGATATGCACCACCAGCTGACCCGCAAAATAACGTCGAAGGGTAATCACGGACTTGGCTTTCGGCGTACAACGCGCCACGGCCTTAGCAAACGGGCAAGCCGAACAAGCGGGTTCGGTTGGAGCTGCTGGCGCCACCAAAATAAAAAAGCCGTAACAACGCCAATTGCAGCCGGCGTGAGCCACCAGCCCAGCCCCATCGCCAAGCGGCCCTCGGCAATTAGGGCTTGAACAAGCGTTACCGCATTCATCGCCAGCATGAAGCTCACCACCCCAAAAATGAGATGAAGCGATCGTCCAAGCCGTGGGCTCGTGACCGCGATGGGTATGGCAAAAAACGGCATAGCAAGCGCCATGAGGCATAGCCCGATGCGGTAACTGATCTCAGCCATTGCGGCAGGTTCACCTTGGCCAGAACGCGTCAGAAGCTCCGTTACACCCGAGGCACGCAGCGAAGGCGTGACCTTTTCGGGGACAGGGGATCGGTCAAGAAAAAGCCTGTAGGAGTCAAACTGAAGTTGCCGAGTCTCAAGATCCAAGGGGTTGAAATCGGTACGCGTACCTTGCGACAGAGAAAGCCAGGCCCCGCCGCCCTCTTGCGGCTGAATTTCACCTTTTGAGGCCAGAATGACCGCCTCTTGACCCCCAGACTCCGCCCGAATAAACACAAGCCCCAGTCTTTTCTCATCGTCTGCGGTCATTTCTCCGAAAAAAACCACTCGCCCGGAGCGCGATTCCATAAAACGGCCGGCATCAAGGCGCTGATCTTCGGGACGCTGGCTGAACTCAAGACGCGTCTCATCGAGCTGCTGCTGGGCCCAGGGCGAGACAAAAAAGGCTAACCCGACCATGGCAAGCGCCAAGGGCCAGACGAAACGGGCAACAGGCCGTAGCCACTGCCCGAGCCCCAGGCCGGAGGACATCCAGACCACCATCTCGGAATCCTTCCAGGCCCTTGTGAGCGCCAAAAGCACAGACAGGTAGACCGTGAGGGCCAGCACCACAGGCAGGGCCTGAAGGGCAGCGAAGGCCACCAGAGGCACGACAAGCTCGGAATCGGCGCGATCAGACGCTGCTGCACCAAGCATACGAATAAGGGAACTGGTCACCAAAATAGTGAGCAGAACAGCGAAAACCGCCCCTGCAATCCCTCTGACTTCTTGGAGAAAAGACTTAAACGCGATCACAAACTTTATAATGGAGAGTTTCGAGCATCAGTTAAGGGCATTGTGTCATGACCACAGCAACCAACAAAGACACCAAAGACGTCTCAAAAGACTCAAAAATTCCTGCCGAACAAAGGCCGGAGCTTGTTGTTACAGCAAGCAATAAGCCGGTCGATCGGGCCCAGGCCGACTGCGCCTGGGTTGCATTGTTTTCAACCGCAGCAGGCGTTGAACTCACTATGCCGGCCCGTGTGGTCGATAAGGTTTCCGGCGGAGCCATTGCCAAACTGCTTAAGGCCGGCGACTTCGACGGCAAGCTCGGCAATTGTTTCTTGGTGCGCGACCTCAACGGTGTGCCGTCCTCTCGCATTCTGCTGGTTGGCTGCGGGCCTAAAGAAAACTTCAACGAAAAGGCTTACGCCGAGGCTGTGCGCGCAGCCACCCGCGCCATGGTGCCTTTAAAGGGGGTGAAGCGCGTCTCCTCGTTCCTGACCGAGCTGCCTGTGGGTGAGCGTTCGGGCGACTGGCGACTTCAGGCCCATGTGGTCGCCTGCCGGGACGTTCTTTACCGGTTCGATCGGTTTAAAACCCGTAAAGACGGCAAAGAGACCAAAGCTGAGGATGCAAAGACGGCTGCTAAGCTGGCGAAGCCTGCACGGCCCGAGGCGCCAAGTCTTGCCGCTCTGGAAGTTTTGCTGCCCGGGGACATGCGGCCGACCGATGCGCCTCGCATCATTGCTGAAGCCCAGGCCGTAGCCAACGGCATTGAACTCAGTAAAGACCTCGGCAATTTGCCCCCGAACCTCTGCACGCCCAGTTACCTGGCCGCCACAGCCAAGGCGCTGGCGCGACAGTTTCGGGTCAAGGTCGAGGTTCTGGACAAGCCCGCCATGGAAAAACTGGGTATGAATGCCCTGTTAGCAGTGGCTCAGGGCTCGGCCCAGCCCCCTCAGTTCATTGTTATTCATCACAATGGCGGCACAGCCAAGGACGCCCCCGTAGTCTTGGTTGGCAAAGGCATTACCTTTGATACGGGGGGTATATCGCTGAAGCCTCCAGGCGACATGGACGAAATGAAATACGACATGTCGGGGGCGTCGACCGTCATGGGTGTCATGCGTGCGGTTGCCGAGATGGGCCTTAAACGCAATGTGATTGGCGTTATTCCAACCTGCGAGAACATGCCTAGTGGCACGGCCACCCGGCCAGGCGACATCGTTCAGACCATGTCCGGCCAGACCGTTGAGATTCTTAATACCGACGCCGAAGGCCGACTGATTCTCTGCGATGCTCTGAGTTACGTAGAGAAGAACTTTAAGCCCGAAGCTGTCATTGACATTGCCACGCTTACAGGTGCCTGTGTGGTAGCGCTGGGCCATGTCAACACAGGGCTCTTTACGGAAGACGATGGGCTTGCTCAGGCACTGGTTCAGGCCGGTCGCGACGGGCTGGACCCTGTCTGGCGCCTGC
>JALRJP010000140.1 GCA_023261135.1 Burkholderiaceae bacterium
GGCCATTCTTTATAAGGCAGCCGATGGCCAGAGGCGCGAGATTCCCGAAGGCATCATGGATGCTGTTGTTACCACCCTTATCGCGCTGCACGATTTGAAAAGGGGCGGCAAGCTTCCCGGCTCCGGCGAGCCGGTTCGCAACAGTCGTACAGGCAGTGTGTACATTGTGAAGCCCAAGATGCATGGGCCTGCCGAGGTGGCCTTTGCAGCCGAGCTCTTCTCGCGTGTGGAGCAGCTTCTTGGCTTGAATGACAGCACGGTGAAGCTTGGCATCATGGACGAAGAGCGCCGCACCAGCGTGAATTTGAAGGCCTGTATTGCAGCGGCTGCAAGCCGGGTGGCCTTTATTAACACGGGCTTCTTGGATCGCACCGGCGACGAGATGCACACCGCCATGCTGGCCGGTCCCATGATTCGCAAGGCCGACATGAAGGCAAGCGCATGGATTCAAGCCTACGAGCGTAACAACGTACTGGTGGGTCTCTCCTGCGGCCTGCGCGGTCGCGCGCAAATTGGCAAGGGTATGTGGGCCATGCCGGACCTCATGGCCGCCATGCTTGAGCAGAAAATTGGTCATCCAAAGGCAGGCGCCAACACCGCCTGGGTACCTAGCCCCACCGCGGCCACGCTACATGCCTTGCACTATCACCAGGTAAGTGTGGCCCAGGTGCAGGCCGAACTTGAAAAGGTCAGTGCCGAAGCCGAGCGGCCCGCCTTGCTTGAAGGCCTTCTTACCGTTCCTGTGGCAACCGATACCAACTGGTCGGAGGACGAGAAACAGCAAGAACTCAACAACAATGCCCAAGGCATTCTGGGTTACGTGGTGCGTTGGGTCGACCAGGGCGTGGGCTGCTCGAAGGTACCGGACATTCATAACGTAGGCCTCATGGAAGATCGCGCCACGCTGCGTATTTCGTCGCAGCACATTGCAAACTGGCTTGCCCACAACGTGGTTTCTGAAGACCAGGTTCGCGCCACCATGGAACGCATGGCTGCCGTGGTGGATGAGCAGAACAAAGGGGACACAGCCTACAAACCCATGGCCGGCAACTTCAAAACCAGCAAGGCCTATCAGGCGGCATGCGATTTAGTCTTCAAAGGGCGGGAACAGCCAAGTGGCTACACCGAGCCTTTGCTTCATGCTTGGCGCTTGAAGGTGAAGGCGGCTTAAGGGACCCAGGTGGCTGGGCTCTTGCCGCCCTGTGGGTCTCGATGGCCTCAGCCTGAGGATTGACCAGGTTGACCAACTTGGGTACTCTCGACCTACACCTTATTGAGTCGTTTTCAAGCTTAATTTCTTGGGGAAACCTTCATGGAAATCAATGTTTCCGAGGCAAAGGCGCAGTTGTCCAGTCTTATTAATAAGGCCCATCGTGGCGAGCGCGTTGTTATATGCAAGAACAACCTCCCCTTGGCCGACCTGGTACCTCATAAACCGCAGGGAAAACGTCGACTTGGGTTGCTTCAGGGTAAGTGGACCTCAACGCATGACCTTTTACTTAAAGATTCAGACGTTGAGGCCATGTTTTACGGTGACGCGCGCTGAATTTTAGTGCGGCTTCTTCTCGACACTCATATTTTTTTATGGGCCATCGCCGACCCTGTGCGTTTGAATGCAGCACAACGTAGGGAAATTGAAGACCCAACAAATAACGTTTACTTGAGTTCGATAAGCGTCTCCGAACTGGCCATCAAGGCATCGCTCGGGAAACTCTCTTTCGACTTTGATCTTCTCGCAATCGCCGAGAAAAGTGGCTTTGAACTTCTCGATTTTTCAGCAAGCGATGCTCTGCATTTAAAAAACCTTCCGTTTCATCATCGCGACCCGTTCGATCGGATGCTCATCGCACAGGCTCAAGTTCGTGATCTCTTTATTGCAACGCAGGACCCCACCTTTGCTCTTTATGCCTGTCGCTTATTGCGTTAAGGTCCCCTTATTGGCATGAGTTACGCTTTAAAGGAACGCCATTGCATGTGAAATTCTGGGGGGTTCGGGGGACCATCCCCTGTCCACTTCAAACCCACCTTAAGTACGGAGGCAACACCAGTTGCGTGTCCGTGCAATGTGGCGACAACTGGTTCGTTTTTGACGCGGGCTCGGGTATTCGGCTCCTTGGCGAGCATCTAATGGCGCAGGGCGTTCATCAGGTATCGCTACTTTTTTCTCATTTCCACTGGGACCATATTCAAGGCTTCCCTTTTTTTGCCCCCCTGTACCAGCCTTCGTTTAAACTGAGTCTTCACGCGGGCAATCTTCATCTTAGCCA
>JALRJP010000141.1 GCA_023261135.1 Burkholderiaceae bacterium
TACTTTGAATTTAGAGCAGGAAGTTGTGATGCCGACATCTGAGGAAGACCTTGCACTTACATGTGCTGCCGAGAGTGACCCTGATAATCCGCCTCTTTCAGACGAAGAGCTCGCCCGCCTTGTTCCCATGGAAGACTTCATCAAAACACTTCCAAGTAAACAACAACGGGAATGGCAAATGTTTTTAGAGTTGTCCAGAGCAGGCAAGCTCACAATCGAAGCGTCTAAGGATTGACACTCCAGCACTTAGGTCTGAACTCACCCCAGCCTCATACCCTCAACACCTTACGGGGCCCTTAACGAGACGTCTCCATTCCCCAGCTCCCCTACACCCCCGTTGCTCGGTCTTCTGCGAATTGCGCCCGCCAAGCCTCGAACCGGCCCTCAAAAATAGCCTCACGCATCTCGCGCATGATCTGCAAATAAAAAGCTAGGTTGTGAATAGTGGCAAGGCTTGCCCCCAACATCTCATCAATACGCTGCAGGTGATGCAAATAACTTCTTGAAAAGCCAGGACGGTCGTCCCCATGAGCGCTGGGCTTGCAGACCGGGCAGGCGCAGTGAAGGTCAATGGGCAGGGGGTCGTCCTTGAATCGCGCGTTACGAATTTTTAAATCACCTTTACGGGTAAAGAGCCAGCCATTACGACCGTTGCGACTGGGCATAACGCAATCAAACATGTCCACGCCATTGGCAACGCCGTCCACCAGGTCCTCGGGCGTACCCACGCCCATAAGGTAACGAGGCTTGTGTTCCGGCAGTCGTGGGCCAATATGGGCAAGGGTTCGCAGCATGTCTTCTTTCGGCTCGCCCACCGACAAGCCCCCAATGGCGTAGCCCTCAAAGCCAATGTCCAACAAACCTGCCAAGGATTCCTCGCGCAGGTCCTCGTACATGCCCCCCTGAACAATTCCGAATAGTGCGTTCGAAGAGCCTTCAAAGGCCTGCCGACTGCGCGCCGCCCAACGCAAAGACATGCGCATGCTTTGCGCAGCCTCCTCGTGGGTGGCAGGGTAGGGCGTGCATTCGTCAAAGACCATGGCAATGTCGGAGTTCAACACCCGCTGAATACGCATGGATTCCTCAGGCGACAGAAAGAGTTTGTCGCCATTAACGGGCGACTGAAAGGCCACACCCTCTTCTGTAATTTTTCGAAGATCGCCAAGTGACCAGACCTGAAAGCCACCCGAATCGGTGAGCATGGGCCGGTTCCAGTTCACAAAAGCATGCAGCCCTTGGTGACCCTGAATTACTTCAAGCCCGGGCCGCAGCCACAAATGAAAGGTGTTACCCAGAATAATCTGAGCGCCCAGCTTCTCAAGCATGGCTGGTGGCACCCCTTTTACTGCGCCGTAAGTGCCCACTGGCATGAAGATGGGCGTAAGTACTTCCCCGTGAGCAAGGGTAAGCCGACCCGCACGCGCCTGGCCGTCTTGGGCCTGTTTCTCGAAAAACGAGGCGCCCGCGGCTTTGACGTGCACCTTATTGTTGCTATGTAGCCTGGGGGGTTGTGAATTCATAAGGCCCTTAGCCTACCTTATACTTACGGGTTATTGTTTTCGGAGGCTTATCCCGTGCTTATTTCCAACGCTTACGCCCAGGCCGCTGGTGCGAGCCAAGACCCACTGATTGGGTTTCTACCCCTTATCCTGATGTTTGTGGTGCTGTACTTTCTTATGATTCGCCCACAAATGAAACGCGCCAAAGAGCATCGCCAACTGGTTGAAGGCCTGCAAAAGGGCGACGAAATTGTCTCTGCCGCGGGTATTGTGGGCAAGGTCACCGAGGTCGACGATGCCTACATTACGGTGGATGTGGGCTCGGGCGACAAGCAAATTAGTATGGTCATGCAGCGCCAGGCCGTACAAACGCTGCTGCCCAAAGGCACCATTAAAACCATCAGCTAATTCATGAATCGTGTCGCCTGGTGGCGGCTCGGCCTCATGGGGCTGGCCGTTGCCTTTGGTCTTCTTTACACGTTGCCGAACTTCTTTGGTGAGAAGCCGGCGGTTCAAATTTCAACAGCCAAGGCCACGCTGAAGGTGGAGTCTGTGGTGGCCGAACGCGTTGAACAGGCCTTACAAACAGCTGGCATTGAACATCAGGGTGTTCGCTTTGAAGAAAACAACACCGGCAACACGGTTCGTGTGCGCTTTGCCGACACCGATACCCAGCTCAAAGCCAAAGACCTTATTGAATCCACCCTGATCCCGGGAAATCTTGCAGGCCGGGGGT
>JALRJP010000142.1 GCA_023261135.1 Burkholderiaceae bacterium
ATCCTCGCTGTCATACATCGCCATACAGTTTCCACAGTTCGTTTCCAAAGTTAGGAAGGATGCGTAATGCCTTATTCAAACACGCTTTTTGTAAGCCTCGCCACCGTGCTGGGTTTGACCCTGGGCGCAGCCCATGCCCAGTCGGTGCCTGGGACAGGCGTGAACACAGGCTTGTCGGTTCAAGGCTATTCTTCTACCGGCGTCATGACGCCCAATGCCTACACACTGCCCTCAGGCGCGGTTGGCCTCTCCTACGACCGTCAACTGCCGGGTGCCCCCGACCCCGATGGCTACAACATTCAAATGGGCTTTGGGCTTTTGCCAAGCTTAGAGATGGTGGGAAGGCTTGCCACCAACGACCTAAACTGCAATATGTTCGAAGCAGGCAAGTGCCCGCCGGGAATGATTCGTGACTTCTCGGGCTCCTTGAAGTGGCAGCTTCCTGTGCCTGGCTCGTGGTCGGGCCTGCCCAAGTTTGCCATTGGTGCCACCGACCTGGGTGGCGCAGCCACTTATTTCCGTTCCTATTACGGCGTGGCCTCGCAGCGGTTTGACGATGTCGAGGTGTCGCTAGGCATGGCCTCAGCCAAGGTTCCCACGGCACCACTGGATGGCGTATTCGGCTCTATTTATTGGCAGGCTGCCTCTTGGCTTGGCCTTTCTGCCGAAGCCGTTGGCGGCGAAGCCTGGATGTCCGCGCGTCTTCAGGCTCCACGGGCCTACACCTCGTGGTCCATTCAGCCTTACTTTTCTGTCACACAGCGTATTTCGGACTCCAGCCTGACCGAGAAAAACTGGATGGGCGTTGGCGCCACCATGGCCTTCGACACAGGGCTTCCAAGCCTGGGGCCTAATGCGAAGGGTGACGCTTCGCGCTCTTCAAACAATCGCATTACTGCAGGTGCGCTTGCGGTGACCTCCATGCCATCCAGCCAGCTGGCCTCAGCCCTGCAAGCCGCGGGCTTTCATAAACCTCTTGTGCAAGACGCGCCCAACGGCCTTTGGGTTCGGGTAGATAACACCAGCTACGCCTGGAACCTGTTGGATGCCGCAGGCGCCGCCCTGGGCCCCGTGGCCGCGGCCTATGGCAAAGTGGAAAAGCCTTTTGTTTTAGAAGTCTCGCGTCGCGGCATTGTGCTTGCCAGACTTGAGGGCACGAGCAACTGCTCCTACCAATTTTTAACCGAGGGCTCGCTTGCCTGCAGCACCGGCACCCCTTTAAGTTTTGTGAGTCTTGGCTCGAAGACCGCCGTACAGGCCGCGGTTACAGGCGATGCTGGCGATACTAAGACCGGCGGCCTTGTCCAGGGCTTAAGCGGTTGGGGAATTGGCCTTTTCAGTGCCCAGGCCTTTCGGCCCGAACTTATTCTTAGCCCAGGCCTCATTACTGGCATTGGCACCGAGGCGGGTGCGCTTGACCACGACGTGGCTGTTAATGCCAACCTGGTGCTGCCCTTGTGGCAGGGCGCCTACCTCGACATTAACCGCGTTATCCCTTCCGGCATTAAGTCAGGTGACTTTCAATCGGGCGGTGCGTTTTACAACTCACGTTTCATAGCAGCCACCGACCGCAAGCTCTTTCACCAGTTGCTGCGTATTCCCGCAGGCGACAGCTTGGCAAGGTTAAGTTACGGCAGCATCTTTGCCCGACCCAAAGCTCAGGGCGAAGGCCGATTTATAACAGGAGGCATTGCCCCTATTACCCTGCCCGCCTCCGCCTGGCAGGGCTGGCAGCTCGAGGCCGCCAGCCAGTTCTTTGAAGGGCAGCTACGACTTGGTCTTGCGCATGGCGATTTCACCAACGAAGAGGCTGCAGCCAACGCAACGGGCCGAGCTAAAAATCGAGAGCCGTCGCTCGTCTCGGTGCGTGTTGCGCCCGGTATCTGGCCATCAAGCCACACCGAAATTCAGGGCGGCACCTTCTGGACAGGCGACAAGGGCTACTTAATTACTCAGCGTTTCTGGCATGGCGACACAAGCTTTGGTGTCTTCTTTCGCAAGAGCCGTATTGATAGCTCCGAGCCCTACACCTCGTTTGCAGGCTTTCAAATTGCTGTGCCCCTTACACCTCGGGTGAACCGAGGCCTTGGCCCCGTTCAGTTGCAAGGTACAAACCAGTTTCAGTATTCGGTCGAGACCAAGGTGCTTGAAAAAGACAACCGCATTGTGCAAGGCTACGGCATTATTCCCCGCGTGGGCGAGAGT
>JALRJP010000143.1 GCA_023261135.1 Burkholderiaceae bacterium
CGTAGCCGACCTGCTCAAGTAGTGCTAGCCGAGCGCTAGCCAAAGCGCGGTCTTTACGCATTTCGGTCGTTTCCTGTCCGTGCTTGTATGCGGGGTGCTCTTCGCCTCGCAAGATATTATCGGGATGCCTTGCGCCATGCATTCGGCAGGTCGGCATTCCGAATGCGGCGGGGTTCAAGCACTGGTTTCCGCTACGCTTCGATCTAGCTCGGCACTGCTTTGCGCTATGAAGGCGTAGGCTGGGTAGGGGCATATAACCTCCAGATTGACAGCGATTTACACTTGGTAAGGCGGATGCGATGTCGCCTCGAAAATATTTTGGCGCTGACCTCTTGCAAAGGCTTCCCAAGAGCACCAGCAATCCACACGAACCCGCAATGTCCAAAATGTCCAAAACACGTTTTTCGGACTTTTATGTTTCACGACTGTTGAATCACATCCAAAATTGAGCCACTGGCTCAGTTTGGCTGATGAATCAACAGTCTGGTTTTTGGGGCGGTCTACCTGAGATTATTTGACGAGCTTTTTTATGGCCAGAAAGACTGGCTTATCTGTTTTAACCTGCTTAGGTTTGCTAAGTACTCTTTGGACTCTAAACAAACGGATTTTCTGACAGCAGTGATAGCCGCATCCTTCCCCCCAGAGGACTTACTTAGCCTTAATCTACCGACCCGCTTCTATAGCCACAATGGCGGCTCCGAGCACCGAGATTGAACGTACCAATTAGCGAAGGTTTTGGGTGCAGGCCCCGCCCATGTCTTTGTTTTTGGTCGGGTAGCGACCGTCGTAACTTATTGATTCATTTGAGTTCGAATCCCCGACCCCACCAGAACTTGATTTATTTTGACCCCGGCAAACAAGCGCAGCGACCCTCGCTGGGCCGCCAAGATTCATTCGAACTGATTCCAAGTCGTTCGAACAATTTACAAATCGTTCGGGGCCCCTTGGGCCGCTACTAGAACACCTTCCGGACCAGGCTGGTCTCCTCGTAGGCCTCAATGTCCTTGAGCCGGTACAGGACCTTCCCCACGATCTTCAAGTACGACGGCCCCTCGCCGACGGTGCGCCACCGCTGAAGGCGCGCAACGGAACATACCCAGCGATCGGCTAGCATTTTTTCGGTCAGGAGTTCTCGGCTGGGTTCGGCCGGAACCTCTGCAGCGCGGGGTTGGGGCTCTGGCTTGGTCTGTCTTGCTGCCGTTTTGGCAATGCCGTTAGCCAGTACGTCCAGCACGTCACGGGTGCTTGCAGCCCGTGAATTTGATGAAGAGGTGCGGTCAGCAGCCATGGACTTGCCCCTCGAAGCCTGTATGCGGTGATTTCATACAGGTTCATACCGCCAGCGTTTGTGCTTTTTCTCAGCAGGGAGTGGCCTATCGTGGCGCTCTGTAGGCAGGGCTGCTTTCGGCCAATAGCAGCCGTTGATAAACGGTCGTTATTTGCTCCAGCCCCATCTTTCCATTGCTCTTTGATCGCGTGTTATTTCAGCTTCAATCGAGTCTTGGGGAAGTTGCCTAAGACATTCCTCCAGTGCTTGAGGGTCCAGCTTTTCAGTTTTTGGAGGTTCTGCTCTTACTTGAGGAGATTTGCCATCCCATGCAAATGGGTTACGGAATACAGGCGGGTCTGGCAGGCAGTCGTCCTTGTAACTTGGAGGACCGTCTGATGCGAAGGGTGAGAACGAAATCGTCTTTTCAAATATCAAGGGCTTACCGGTAGGCGTAGGAGGCAAGGCAGGCATGGACTCGACTGCCTGTCGGGCCAATCGTTCGGCCACTTCAGAAGTCGTCCACAGCGTTTCTAGTTTGGCGAGCGTGCCATCAGGCGCAATCTCTATTCTGAAACGCACGAAGCCCTGATCGGGGCCCTCAACCGCCGTCCCCATCATGCTACGAACCTGTTGCCCCCAGCTGTAGCGGTAGCCCTTGCTGTTTTTGTTTGTGTATTTCGCCGCAAAGGCCCATTCCTCAGCAGTGGGTGCGGGCGGGGCAGCCATCCGGGCTGGTTCGTGAGCAGACGGTTGCTTGTCTTGCGAGTCAGCGGCTTCAGTAATGACTGGCGTTTTCTCGGGCGACGGCTCCGCTACTGGCGAAAGTTCTTGATTCCTGGAAGGCACTTGCTCTTGCGGCGGCGGCAAGATTTGCATGAAGACGACTTGGGTATCAGGCGGTGCTTTCTGAGTGCTGCGAAAGCCGAAT
>JALRJP010000144.1 GCA_023261135.1 Burkholderiaceae bacterium
ACGACGCGCTTGGAGCAGGGTTCCAGGTCTCGCTTGCCCCTCTTGTACGGTCTGCTTCCGCGCCAAGGCCTGTGAACCAGTGGATCAGTCAGGCACCTCAAAAAACCATCCAGCGAGTCGAACTGCAACACGGTTACCTGGCAGGGTCGGGTCCCATCAGTTTTGCAAGCCAAAGCAGTTTGGCCGAACTGGCTTTCAACACCATACCAGTTAACAAAACGTGGGAAACCCCGGGTCTAGGCTATGGCTTGATCTCGTCGGCGACCGAATTTGCCACCTCCATCCCCTTGGGACCTGGGCAAGTCATTGGGTACATAGGCAAGAGCCAGCCTCGCGGCCTTAAGTCCGAAGCCGCCAATCCCAATACCTTTGGAACGGCCTTTCGTTTTTCTCTAACATCGGATGCGATTAGCAAAATGGATCTCCTTGTTGGTGCACAGCGTGAGTCAGAGGCCTTAAGAGGAACAACTGGCGAGGGAGCACTCGCGATTGCTCAGCATAGTTCGTCTTTTTTTATAGCCCCCTCTTACCGTCGTGAAGGTGACGATTGGTCTCTGTCGGTTGGGGCAAGTCTAGGCCTAAGTCGAGCACAGACACCAACGGACTCTCTTATTCAATCTGTGAGTCCCATCTTGAGCTCTGAGTTCTATGCTGTGATGGCCCGCAACGATCTGTTCAAGCAAGGGGATCGGGCTTACCTCAAGTTGTGGCAGCCTGAGACCATTGAGTCGGGAGAGCTTACGATGCAGTTGCCCAACCTTGTTGGACCAACAACGAACGTCACCATGCAGCGACAAACCTTTGGCTTGTCGTCCCAGTCAAGGCCATGGCATCTTGGATTGGGCTATGAAACACAGGTTCGTCAAGGGCTTGAACTAAGGCAAGAGCTTATGGTGATCCCTAAGCTAGAGCCAAGCGACGGCTCTGGTCATAGTCTTGGATTTGCCCTTCAGCTAAGGCAAAGCTTCTAATTTATTCAACCGCTGGACAATAAATTGACTGTGACGAATCACTTGCCAAGCCCCCCGTTGCTGCCTGTCATTCTCTGTGGAGGTTCGGGTACAAGACTTTGGCCCCTGTCACGTGCTCTTTTCCCTAAGCAATTTGTAAAACTAACCGGCGATCAAAGCCTTTTTCAAGAGTCGGTGCAAAGGGCGCTGGCCTGCCAAAGAATCACTGGTGCTAAGGTTAATGAAGATCGGCTTCTCATCGTCTGCAATGAAGAACACCGCTTTTTAGCCCAAGGGCAGCTTGACGACGGGCTGGCAAGTACGGTGGACCTTATTCTTGAGCCTGAGGGTCGCAACACAGCCCCAGCACTAACCCTTGCAGCACTTGCAGCTGGGGATTCCGAGGCTGTGCTGCTGGTGATGCCTGCGGATCAGACCATACAAGACATCGAAGGTTTTACCGAGGCCGTTGCGCAGGCCTATTACCTGGCATCGGCTGAAGACACCATTGTTACTCTAGGAATCAAGCCCACGAATCCCGAGACAGGCTATGGCTACATTGAACCTTGCCAGACAAATGGGGATGCACTGCGTAAGGGGGTTGATGTCGCCGCATTCATTGAAAAGCCCAATGCCGACAAAGTAAAGCAGTATTTTGATGAAGGGCGCATGCTCTGGAATGCGGGCATTTTTGTCGTACGTGCTTCAGCTTGGCTTCAGGCCATTTCTGCACATCGCCCCGACATTTACGATGCAGTCAAGGCAAGCTGGATGGGGCGAACGGGCGACCAGCTTGTTGCGGGGGCTCGGCAGTATGGCTTCGTTCGCCCAGAGAACAAAACCTTCAAGCAATGCCCCAGTGAGAGCATTGACTATGCAGTTATGGAAAAGTGCACCACAGGCGTGGTCAAGGCAAGCGTAATTGGGCTTGATGTTGGCTGGAGTGATCTTGGGTCATGGGATGCCGTCTGGAAGCATGCCAGGAAGGACTCTCAGGGCAATGCAAGCCATGGGGATGCGTTATTTGAAGAGAGCCAAGACTGTTTTGTGAAGTCGTCTGGTCGGCTTGTCTCGGTGGTAGGCCTTGAAGGGGTTGTCGTGGTTGAGACCCCCGATGCCGTATTGGTTGCTCACCAAAATAAAAGCCAGCTCATCAAGAACCTGGTTGAGCGTTTGAATTTACAGGGTAGAGCCGAGCGCGAAATTCATCGTAAAGTACATCGCCCATGGGGCTGGTATGAC
>JALRJP010000145.1 GCA_023261135.1 Burkholderiaceae bacterium
AAGGGATCACGCCTGATACCCCTACCCTCCCAAAGGTGCAGGCCCATCATGTAATGGGCCTCGGGCAGCCTTTGGGCTGCCGCCTTTCGGAACCAGAAAACGGCCTGGCTATTGTTAACCTCGACTCCATAGCCGTTGTGATACAAGGTCCCCAGGTTGTACTGCGCCTCGGGAAGGCCAGCATCCGCTGCCTTTCGGTAAAAACTCATGGCCTCAACATAGCTCTGGGTAACACCCAGACCCCGCTCGTACATAAGGCCCACATTGTTCATGGCCCGAGCATCGCCGTTATTGACAAGCTCCCTCCAAGACCGAAGTGCCGTGGCGTAGTGCTTGCGCTCAAGGGCGTTAAGACCTGCCTGAAGCTGTTCGCTAAAGGGTCGTGTGGGATCGTTACTAGGGTTACCACTAAAGGATTGGGCAAGAGTTGGCGTTCCCTGCAAGAAAAACAAGCAGGCCAAAAGCAAGCCGGTGACCCACAGGCCACCCTTGAACCAAGGAGCTAAGTGATCGCCAAGGCCGGCGCCCCAGTAAAAACGCTTTGCAAACCACTGAAGACTGTCTTTAGTCATGGTCGTTTAATCCGATAACTCTAATAGTAAAAAACGCAGGTTCCACAAAGAACGTGAAAGCCACACTATAGCCTTAGACCCCTTTTAGATCATGAAACGACAACCCTTCGACCAGACCATAAAATTGAGAGGCCTCATTGTTCTTGGCATTGTCGTTCTTGGCATTTGGAGCCTAAAGGCCTTTGCCCAAGCCACGCCAACAAATGGTGCCCGGGCGGCCGACCCGGCCCTACTCGTCGGACCCGACGCTCAAGGCTCTGCCTGCCTTCAGGTGGAGGGACTCACCTTTACTATCTCGGGCCCCGAAACCTTGCTGGCTACCCGTGGTTCAGACTCCATCGCACTTATCCACACCACCATGTTTTTGCCTGCAGGTCTTCACGAAATGCGGTTTCTTGCCTCAGAGCTTTGCCCCGGAGGGCCAAAAGCTCACTTCGTGGTGAATCATTATCTGCATACGGTTCAAGAACTCAGATTCTTCGGAGGCCAAAGTAGAGAACGTATTGCCGTGATTGGCCCAACCGGCCGAAGTGCCTCAGTTCCGGGTGGTGCGGTGGCCTCTGTCCAAACTGCTGCGACACGTTAAATCCAGCAAACCGCTTTCAGTAAGAGCTAACCAGTTACGCGCACGACCTAACCGGGTCTACACAACCAGGCCTCGTCCACCACGCTTAAGGCGCTTAGGCTTTTGAGCTTGTTCAGACCGTGGCGAACCTTTTTCCTCAAATCCCAAACAGAAGTGACCATCGGCACGCAGGACTTCGATGCTTGGTAGCACCTTGGTTTTAAAACCCATAAGTCTGCAGCCATAAGGCATGCGGGTATCCCAGGTGATTTGAAAGTGCCTGCAACCCCAACAATTGGGGCCTTTTTTTATTTCAGCAAAGACTTCACGGTAAAGATCTACCCCACGCGGCGACCTTGTAAGGAGACTTAGCGAATCTTGATCATCCGCCGACTTACTTTTTCTTGAAGTAGTCGACATAGATACGCCATACCAATTGAATAAGAAAGGCTCCCAGGAAAACGTAGCCTACAACTGCCGTCATATTCACATCAGGCCAGTCAATTTTCACCCCCGCGAACGCCAAAAATATCAGCGGAATGGCAAACATGAGGTAAATACGAATAAGGCTACACACCTTGCAGGGCGGCTTATTAAGCGCGCGCTCTGCACAGCTAGTATCGACCTTACGAGGACCTTTAGGTATATAGACTAACATGATGATAGAAAGAGACACTCTCAGAGATAACTAAAGAAGATTACCCCCTTAGGAGCTGCATCACAAGCTGCTGACTAGCATTCGCTTGGGCCAAAATTGCCGTGCCTGCCTGCTGCATGATCTGAGTTTTGGCTAATTCTGTTGACGCCTTTGCGTAGTCCGCGTCCTCAATCTGGGATCTTGACGCAGACTGGTTCATAGACGCGTTACTTAAATTATCCATCGCGTGGGTAAGCCGGTTCATAACCGCCCCCATAACCGCCCTCGTGGCATTGACGTTATCCATCACGCTGTCTAACTTAGACAAGACGCTGTTAGCATCCTCTCGGGTGTCGATCTTATTCACCTGCGTAACATCGAA
>JALRJP010000146.1 GCA_023261135.1 Burkholderiaceae bacterium
TAGTAGGTAGCGGGCGTAGCGTAAGCGTGCGAGCAGGCAGTCACACGCTTTATATTCTTGATGAGCCCACAGTAGGGCTACACATGGCCGACGTGGAGAAACTTATTCATGCTCTGCATGAGCTTGTTGACCAAGGCCATACGGTGGTGGTGATTGAACATAACCTGGATGTCTGGGCGCAAGCCGACTGGCTAATTGATCTTGGCCCTGGCGGTGGTGTGAACGGTGGCAAGCTCGTGGCCACCGGGCTGCCTCGAGACATTGCAAAGAAGAAAACGCCTACCGGGCGGGCCTTGGCGGGGTTTCTTCGTTGAAGACGCTAAGTGAGGCTATGTAGTGTGAGCATTGTCTACCTTGCTTCCCAGTCGCCGAGGCGACGTCAACTGCTTGAGCAGCTTAGTGCCTCCATGGGTTTCAGGGTGGAGTTGCTTGCCCCTCATCCGGGCGAAGATGCGGAGGCACTCGAAGCCGTTTTACCAAGTGAGCAGCCCAAGGACTATGTTCAGAGGGTGACGGGACTCAAGCTTCAGGGCGGTATTGCTAGGCTAGAAAAGCGCGGTGTGGGCGGCAAAAGCGAGGGCGATTTCGCTGCAGAAGCCAGAGCCAACGCACTCATCATTGCCGCAATCACACCAAAAGCAGCAAGCGAACGACCTGCGGTCACTGAACCGCAACTCGTCTTGGCCAGCGACACCACGGTGGCGGTTGAGGATGAAATTCTGGGCAAACCTATGGATGCCGAAGATGCCCGGCGAATGTTGAGGCGCCTTTCGGGGCGAAGCCATTGGGTGCATACGGGAGTGGCCGTTGCCTTTGGGTCTGGCGGGCAACAGGTGGTACAGGCGCTCTCAAGCTCAAAGGTTGAATTTACGGAAGTTACCGATACCTGGATTGACTGGGTCATTCAAACCGGTGAGCCCATGGATAAGGCTGGGGCCTATGCCATACAGGGCCACGCTGCCAGCATGATTAAGCGAATTGAGGGAAGCCCGACGGGCATTATGGGACTGCCTCTGCATGAGACGGCCGAGCTCCTAGGGCTCGCCTTGAAATCAATACAAACCTTAAAGGACTGAAGCAAAAAGCTTCGCCAACGAGAAGCGCACAGCCTTCTGATCGACCTTATGTAAATGCCCCGCCTTTCGAAGAAAAAGTTGCTCATCCAGGGTAAAGAGCTTCATTCTGACGATAGAGGCTGACGTCAGACCTGCTTGATTCAGGTCCTTAATCGGCGCATCAAGAGGCCAGGCTACATTCTCAGCACTTGTAATCATTGCAAGCACAGCATGTCCGACTGGAACGTTAAAAGCGGGGGTTGACAAAACGAGGGCTGGACGACGTTTCATCGCGGCCTTATCTGTGAACGGAAACGGCACAACCACGACATCGAAAGCCTCAAAGGTCTCTGTAGGCATCTTCATCGGCCTGCGTTTCCCATTCCGTTAACGTAGCTTCCAAGCTTGCGGCATAAGCCAAGTCGATGGGGCGAGCCTTGCGCAGACGAATGACTGGCCCTTTGATATCAAAGGCAACTGCATCTCCCGCCTCTAAATTTAATAGTCGCCGCACAGGCTCTGGAATGGTTGCCTGATACTTCTTAGTGAGTTTGCTGGTTGTGGTCTGCATGATTTCGGGGGGTATAGGCAGCGTTGTCGGTAATGGGTAATACTAGCATTACGTATTACCCACCTCAAAGGTTCGACCTAAAGCAGAACCATGTCGTAGCCACCCGGTGGATATTGGCCCTCTACCGACAAACTAATGGGCTTGCCGAGCTCATCAATAAGCTGGTTTAGAAAGCCCGCGTCTCCTTCCAAAAACCGCTCGATAATTTCGGGGCCTGCAAGCACTTTGAATTCACTGGGGTTGAACTGGCGGGCCAAGCGCATCGCAAATACCAAAAACGTGAAAAGCCCCCGCCGACTTTGAAATCGGCGAGGGCTGAACGCAGGCGTAAAACGATGCCTTAAAGGGACGTCACTGACTTAACCCGCCATCGGATCTTGCCCATCCGGTGGAGGCTCGTCCTTCGGACCATCATCCATACCATCCGGCGGTGGCATCCCCATGGGATCTCCTCCGGGGCCGCCCGGTGGGGGTGGCGGTGGTGGAGGATTCCCCTGGACATCTCCCATGGCCTGATC
>JALRJP010000147.1:0-290 GCA_023261135.1 Burkholderiaceae bacterium
AGAAGGTGAAAAAGACCAACGGTCTCCACCTGAACTGCCTGCCCTTCACTGAATTGAAGCTCGCCCGTATCCCAGAGGCCAATGGGCTCAAGCATCTGCTGATGCGGAAGCAATGCGAAGACGGTTGCGGAGACCCCGGTGTACCGACGATGCAGATTGGTAACAAGAATATCTGGAAGTCTCATAACGAAGGGGCACTGACTTAGGGTGTCTGACCGTGCTTCAAAAATGGGAAGCAGGATTCAAAACCCGCGCATGGAGTCTGCGCCTTATAAACACGAAATTCCACA
>JALRJP010000147.1:300-2141 GCA_023261135.1 Burkholderiaceae bacterium
ATACGGATGCGAGACCAAGGGTGCCGTAGAGGGTGCCTCTAAGGGTTCTTTTAACGGGTCTTTCAAGTGGACCTTCTCTATATAAATCATTTGTGACCAGGGTAAGTCATTTGCTAGGGCACGTGCCTGTTGGGTCTCGTAGACCCGCCAGTTGTAGGCCTTGGAATAAAGTGCAAGGTTACCCGCAAGCAGGCGATGCTCGGCGACCCAGAGTTGTTGGTCCGGGAAATCGTTCTTCAGAGTCTTGGCAAGTTGATCGTGCGGAATATTAAGCCTAGAAAAACCGCCAAGGCTAGGGCTAAGCACCGTTCTTAATGGCATCACCACCAGGGTAAGTGCCATAAGCAACACGGCAAGCCAGTGGTAGCTCGTGCTTAGACGAAAGCTAAGCGCAGGCGCGTTTCGCAGTGCAAGCAAACTGGCCAGCGGTAAAAGGAAGAGGAAGGGCTGCATCCATCGGTCTTTGAACTGGCTGGCATCGGCAAGCAAAATAAGGAGGAGGAAGGCAAACCCAAGAAGGGTGAAGTAACGCTTCAAAAAGAGCACGACCGTCGCCTGGGTTTTTGCGAAGTCGTGCGGCTCCTGCTGCGCGCCAACCTCCATCTTTAAAGCAGGCGTGTTCGCCCCCTTTAGGAAGTGCGAATAAAAATAAACACCAAGGCCCACAACAAGCCATAGCGCCACAAACCCAAGGGCCGCCTGAGCAAGACTTTGAAATGACTGCAGCAAAGACTCTAGCCAGGCACCACTGCCTTGCGCGCCCAGCTTCCTTGCCACCGATGCCTGAACGCTACCCATGTTCTCGAGCAGCCATAAACTATGAGGAACGAATAAAGCAGCCGCAGTAAAAAAAGCAAGGGCAATAAAACGAAAAAGATCTCTTGCCGCAAGAAGTCGCTCAGAAGTTAGAGTCCAGGCCAAGGCAAGGCCCATCGTGAGACCGACGATGACGAAGCTGTACTTCGAAAGCATGCCTGCCGCCAAAAGACAACCTGCAATTAAAGCCAAACTATTTAGGCGTAGCGTTTTCCTTGAAGATTTCGTGTTAGCAGACGAGCAACGCTGAGCAAGAAGATGAATGGCAAGCCACCACAAGGCTGCAACGCAGGCCACTAATAAAACGGTATGGGTAAGGTCGCGCTGCGACTCCCAAAGTATTTGAGGAAACAAGGCAAGCCCAAGGGCTGCTGCAACGGCCTGGTTTTTTGCAAGCACAAGACTGGAAGCCTTATAAACACACCAGTAAGTCAACCAGAGCAGCACTGCCTTGAAAAGCGCTAACCCGAAGACCGATGGGCCAACTGTAAGCTGAAAAACAATCCACTGAAGCCAGGTATAAAGAGGTGGCTGAAGACCCTCGCCAAGGCCAAGACTCTGGGCTAGAAGAACCTGCTCGGCCTCATCAAGCTCAAGACTGGGCGAGACCCAGACTCGAGAAATAAGATGAAGAAGAAAATATAGGGGCAGACCAACCGCAAAAAAATAATTTGAACGCGAACGCAAAAAGAGAACGAGACTCACTCGCCAACTCGACTAAAAGGTAACAATCTGGCCCGCTACGTTGTCTACCATGACGGGCGTGTGCGTAATTTAGGCGCAGTGTTTTGAAAAATGGCAGCTGCCTCTTCAACACTCATGGGGGCTGTTATTGGAAACGTCACGATGGCAAGAATCACTTTACTTTCCTCCTTCTACAAAAGATCTCAAAACCCGAATCCTCAGACGAGCACCCGTCTCCCTGCGTCGCAAAAGGCCATTTGAGTTTACAGCGCCTTGTTTTGAGTGCACCTTGGTATGGCTTGTGCTTATAAAAAAGCAAGGCCGACGGTTCCCTGACAACC
>JALRJP010000148.1 GCA_023261135.1 Burkholderiaceae bacterium
ACTGGGAGGCCGCCGCTTCGGCAATTTTTCGCCAGTGATCAAGCCGACTCTCTGCGCGATCACCTGTCAGTTTTAGGATCGAGCGTTCGGCCGCAATGGGCCATACCTCGGTTGCGCCAAGCTCGCTGGCTTTTTGAACGACCCAGTCCATTTTGTCGCCGGTGCAAAGGGCCTGTATTACGACCGTGTTCAGGGGGGATTCGCGGTTAATTGTCTTGAGAGCCTCGGCCTCAACCTGGCAGCCTTGCAGGTCCACCACTGTAAGTTGCATTAGGGCCTCTTGGCCTTGCCCATTAAACCCAATTAAGTCTGCTCCCGCCGTCTGGCGCAGCACGCGCACGAGATGGTGGCTTTGTTCCTTTGAAAGCGTGTTTGGGCCTGACTGAAGGCTGGGAAGGTAGATTCGGGGGGTCATAGGCCTGTAATGGGCATGGCTGAGGCGGTGGGCGGAAGGTAAGCGGTTTCTTAATAGTTAGGGTAAGAATCTCTTCAGGATTTGCGGGGGTGCCGCGGGTACACTTAGGGGTTTCCAGTAGGCTATCAGTACAGTAACACCCCTGGGAGGCCTATGCAGGCTTGTATTGGCTTGTATGGGCAGGGGCTCGGTCATTTTTTGGAGACGAATTTGGCAACGACGCAAACTCAAACAACAGCTGCCTCAAACACCACGCAACCCCCCTCAATGCAGACTCAGGCCATGGCCAATGCCATACGCGCGCTTGCCATGGATGCGGTTCAACAGGCCAATTCAGGCCACCCCGGAATGCCCATGGGCATGGCTGAGATGGCCGTAGCGCTTTGGCATGGTCAGCTAAGGCACAGTCCCCTAAACCCGTCTTGGGCAAATCGCGATCGATTTGTTTTAAGTAACGGCCATGGGTCCATGCTTATTTATGCCCTCTTGCACCTGACTGGGTACAACCTGCCCATGAAGGAGCTGAAGAATTTTCGTCAGCTTCATTCCAAGACCCCGGGTCACCCCGAGGTGGGCATGACGCCGGGCGTTGAGACCACTACCGGGCCCCTGGGCCAGGGCATTTCAAACGCCGTGGGCATGGCCTTTGCTGAGCGCCTTCTTGCGGCAGAGTTTAATGAGCCGGGCTATAAGGTTGTTGACCACTGCACCTACACATTCTTGGGTGACGGCTGCCTTATGGAAGGCATTAGCCACGAGACCTGTGCGCTTGCCGGGGTCTGGGGCCTGTCTAAACTCATTGCGCTGTACGACGACAATTCCATCTCCATCGACGGCAATGTAGAAGGCTGGTTCCGTGATGATACGAAAAAGCGGTTTGAGGCCTACGGCTGGAACGTGATTGGTCCTATTAATGGCCACGATGTGTCCGAGGTTTCGACTGCCCTAGAAACAGCTCGCGACTGGGCTGCTAATGGCTGCAACGGACGTCTTGCACCCACCCTAATTATTTGCAAAACCGTCATTGGCCAGGGCTCGCCTAACCGGGCGGGCACTGCTAAGGCACACGGTGAGGCGCTTGGCGCCGAAGAGATTGCCCTTACACGAAAGGCTATCGGCTGGCCCCATGCTCCCTTTGAACTGCCCGATGACGTCGCCAAGGCGTGGGATTCACGCGCACTTGGCCAGGCGCACGAGACCGCATGGAACAAACTTTTCGAAGCCTACAGCATGGCTCACCCTGCAAAGGCGAGTGAGTTCAAGCGGCGTATGTCTGGAAAGCTACCCAAAGACTTCGTTGCGTCCATGCAGACCTACATTGAAAAGATTTGCAAAGAGGCTCCCAGCGTGGCAAGTCGTAAGGCCTCGCAGATGGCACTGGATGAAATTGGCCCTAAGCTTGGAGGTCTGCTCGGTGGCTCAGCCGATCTAACTGGCAGCAACCTCACGAATTGGAAGGGTGTGACCAGCCTTACTGTGAATCGTTCGGGCGAACTCAGCCCTGGGCAGCATATTAGCTACGGAGTTCGTGAGTTTGGAATGGCTGCGATTTGCAACGGCATCGCCCTGCATGGCGGCTTTATTCCTTACTGCGGCACCTTCCTGACGTTCTCGGACTACAGCCGCAACGCGATTCGAATGGCCGCACTCATGCGCAAGCAGGTCATTCATGTCTTCACGCACGATTC
>JALRJP010000149.1 GCA_023261135.1 Burkholderiaceae bacterium
ATTCAGAAGCGTCGTTCGACTGGTGTTCAGTGCCAAGCCCGCCTCAAGATAAACCGATTGTTCGCGGCTTCGTTGCCACGGGTAACGTAACCGAGGCGTTACGGAGTTGGACTTGCTCTCCAAGGCTAACTCACGAAGTGCTCCTGCAGGCTTTGCGATTGCCCTTAGCGCAGCAACGCTCAGGACAAGCCCTTCATTCCCAATGGGCATGGCGTAACGCCCATTGAAAGCATTGAGGCGCTCGTTATCTAAAGCGCTCGAGTAGCCAAGGCTGGCCTGGCCGGGGGAGTCTTGAAGCGGATTATTGAAATTTGCATTCAGGCTCAGTCCATAAATACCCATAACGCGTGATGCACTGTTGTTAAAGTTAACAGACAGGCCTGTGGGGGGGAGATCGTTTAGAGTCACCACAAGCTCGGAACCGCCGAGGCCCTGACCTTGGCGAAGGACACCCGAACCTGATACCCCGGGAAGGTCGTTCAAGAGCAATAAGATCCGCTCCAGGCTTTGAAGATCGATGGGCTTTTTCCCCACGACCTTTTGAATAATGGCCTGAACACGGCTTTGAGCAGCAGACGTACCACCTTGCGTAAAAGCATTCTCAATAAAACCCTCAATCACCTGCACGCGAAAGCTGCCGTCACTCACCCGCTGTGGTGGAATGAGAACACGGACGAGAAAGTAACCGTCGCGGCGATAGCGATTCTCTAGGGCCTCGGTGGCCTCTCGAAGCAAACCAAGGGTTATACGCCTGCCCTCGAGTTCGCTGAACAAGGCTTTCACTTCTTCGGAACTGTAGGCGGTGACACCTTCAACAAGAATGGCTTTTACCTCGAAATCAATCTCATCCACCGCCTTGGGAATGGCCGAGCGCTCCGGTGATTCAATACGAAGATCGAAAGATGGCGTGGAAGGAAGTGGCAGCGCAGGGGGGCGAATGCGCGAGGTGTCGGAGTCGCCCGGGAGGCGAAAACTTTGTGCGGCTGCCGTCGAGGCAAGCCCTAGCGCGGACGCCATAATGAACAAAGAGGCTAGATTTCCGATAAGCCGAATACGCACGCTCTACTTATCCTCCATGACAACCCGAAGGCTTACGATGCCTTGGCTCACACGCTTCGCATGAAAGTCTGCCAAGGGCTCCTCGGGGAAATCGTCCTTGAGCTTTTGAATGGTGGTCCCAACCTGCCTCGCAGCATCAGACGCGGATTGCTCGTCTAATGCATAGAGATTTCCTAGGACTTGTACCACCTCTGCATACTGCAAAGCAAAGGCTGAGCGACTCTTTTCTTCCGAGATCGGTGTGAATAAACGTACGGCCTGTGTCTTACCCTTTAAAACTATGTCGCCAATCGGAAGAAAAAACAGCTCTGGACACTGACTAACAACTTCTTGAGTGGCACAAATTCGAGTGCCGAAATATTTGTTAACACCCTCGGTTCGAGAGGCAGTATTTACAGTATCACCCAGCGCTGTGAAGTCCATGCGCGACTGCGAACCAAAATTACCGACAGTAGCCACCCCGGTATGAATTCCAATTCGCGTTACACCAATAGGAATGCCCTCAGCATTCATTTTCTGCCGGAAGCTCTCACAGAAAACATCCAGTTCGAGTGCACACCGCACGGCACGCGCCACATGATCTGACTGTGGAATAGGCGCGTTGAAAACAGCCATAACTGCATCCCCAATAAACTTATCGACCGTACCCGCATGCTTAAAAACAACTGCACAGGCACCATCAAGATAGGCATTTAAAACCTCCGACAATTTCTCCGACGTCAAGGATTCAGATAGGGTGGTGAAGCCGGCGATATCAGTAAAAATAAACGTCGCATCTTGTCTTGCTCCAGAGACATTCAAGGCCTCTGGATTTTCAACCAGGCGGTCGACGACTGCAGGAGCAACGTAGCGAGAAAACGCGCCTTGAACAAACTGCCTTTGCTTGCGCTCGGCGCGTCCAATAAGCACATCCATCATCCATAACGATAAGGCCATCGCCAAGGTGGGCGCTACGACCGGAAGCATGGGCAGCCACTGATAGTAAAAACCAAGAAAAGCGCCAAGCCACAAGCCCACCACAAGAAG
>JALRJP010000014.1 GCA_023261135.1 Burkholderiaceae bacterium
AATGCGCAAGAACTCTTTGAGCTTGGTCGGGCCTTGGGGCCACTCTCAACATTTGCACCGCCAACGATCGTGAACAAACTCGTTCAATACGCAGAGGAGACTGCCTTAACGTCCGAGGACTGCGCCGAGGTGTTTAAGACTATTGTGTATGGCGGTGCGCCAATGTATGCGGCAGATATGAAGCGTGCCTTGTCGGTCATGGGTCCGCGCTTTGTTCAGATTTATGGTCAGGGTGAGACGCCAATGGTTGCAACCGTACTTTCTCGGCAAGACCTCATCAATCAAAGCCACGAAAGGTTTGAGCAACGGTTGGCCTCGGTGGGGGTGGCACAAAGCCCTGTTCTCGTAAGAGTCGTCGACAGCGCGGGTATTCCGGTTCCTGCAGGGCAGGTGGGTGAGGTGGCTGTGAGGGGTGACACCGTTATGAAGGGCTATTGGGAGAATCCCAGTGCGACCGCGGCGGCTGTTAGAGATGGATGGCTTCTTACCGGGGACGTTGGGGTCTTTGATTCCGACGGGTTTTTAACCCTTAAAGATCGAAGCAAAGATTTAATCATTAGTGGTGGAGCGAATATTTACCCGCGTGAAGTTGAGGAAGTGCTTCTGACGAACCCCGCGGTTGAGGAGGTGGCTGTTGTGGGTGCGCCAGATCCAGAGTGGGGTGAGACGGTTGTCGCATTTGTAGTGACCCGAGGCGGTTATGAGCTCTCCCGTGAACAGCTTGATGCACACTGCATGGAGTTGATTGCTCGTTTCAAGCGACCCAAGCAGTACCGTTTTGTTGAGTGCTTGCCGAAAAATAACTATGGAAAGGTCTTGAAGACCAGACTTAGGGAGATGCTGTAGGTCATCTCGTTCTAAATGGGTCAGTCTTAGCCAAGGCAGCCTGCCATTTGCTTCAGAATATAGGCGGTAGAGGCACAAAAAATTGAGAAGATTAAACGAGGGTTGCGATGTCCAGATCTTTTGAATTCGCTACAAGTCGATCCATCCTGGTGAGCAGGGGAGCAGTTGGCGATGAATTAACGGCTCGTGCGGCCGCACTTGAATGTCGGCGTCCGATGATCATCACGGATGCCGGCGTCATCAAGGCAGGGCTGCTTAGTAACACCCTGAGCATGTTTGCTCGAGCGTCGGTTGAAACGGTTGTATTTTCAGAGGTGGTGGCGGACCCTTCTGATGCAGTCATTCTTCAAGCGGTTGATCAGGCGCGACGTGCAAGGGCAGACCTGGTGATTGGTTTTGGGGGTGGAAGCTCTATGGATGCCGCCAAGCTTGTGGCTTTACTGGCAGGATCCGATGAGCGTCTTGAGACTATTTATGGTGTTGGTATGGTCAAGGGCAAGCGGCTGCCACTTTTTCTGATACCCACCACCTCGGGTACCGGCTCTGAGGTGACCCCAATCGCGATTGTCACGACGGGTACTGGAGAGAAAAAAGGCGTGGTCTCCGCCACGTTGTTACCGGATGTCGCGATTTTAGATGCCACATTAACTGTTGGTCTTCCGTCCCATGTCACTGCGGCAACCGGCATTGATGCCATGGTGCATGCCACAGAGGCTTACACCAGCAAAAGGCTGAAAAACCCAATTTCCGATTGCCTGGCCCGAGAGGCAATGCGCCTGCTTTCCCAGAATATTCATCAAGTATGCCGCCAGGGCGAGGATCTAACAGCCCGCGAAAACATGCTCATTGGAGCCTGCCTTGCAGGCATGGCATTTGCGAATGCACCGGTTGCTGCTGTTCATGCCTTGGCCTATCCCGTTGGAGCCCGCTTTCATGTGCCCCACGGCTTATCGAACGCCTTGGTGCTGGCGCCCGTGCTGCGTTTTAACATCCCCCTTGCCTGTGCCCAGTACGCCGAGCTCGGCCGAATTATTGGCGCGCCGCCAGAAGCGGACGAGGCCGAGGCGGCAGACTGGTTTGTAGCGACTCTGGGCCGGCTAGCCCCAGAGCTTGGACTGGAGACTCGTCTGTCGCAGCTGGGAATTGCTGCCAAGAACCTTCCCGATTTGGCAGCCGATACCATGAAGCAGACCCGTCTGCTGGTTAACAATCCTCGCGAGCTAACCTATGACGACGCCCTTGCTATTTATTTGGAGGTGTTGTGAGCGAACAAAAAAAGAGACTAAGCAGAAATGATTTCGTGGTGTTCGTACCGATAAGCACACGCTGGTCAGACAACGACGTCTACCGGCATGTTAATAACGTTGTGTACTACTCCTACTTTGATACAGCTGTGAACCAGCACCTGGTTGAAGGGGGGCTTCTCGATATTGAAACCAGCCCAGTTGTTGGGCTAGTGGTTGAAACCCGTTGTCAGTATTTCTCTTCGGTGACGTTTCCCGACCGAATTCAGATTGGTCTGCGGGTTGCGAAAATCGGCAACAGCAGTGTGCAGTACGAGCTAGGGGTCTTTGCCAATGACCAGACAGAGGTCTCGGCCCTTGGGCTCTTTGTACATGTTTATGTGGATCGTCAGACCAACCGGCCAGTGAGCATTCCGGAAGATGTTCGGGCGCTTTTAACCGGTCTCCTGCGCCAGTAGGAGACCCTTTGAGCATTGGTAGCTCATGCAGGTGTTTAGTTAAGGTTAAAGCGGTCCCATCAACCGTGTGGTCGGACCGAATTAGCGGTGGTGACGGAAACACACTTTCGATTCTAGGTAACGACGCCGGTGGTGCAGGTACGGTTGATGTTGATATCCTCGGTGCCGGCAACACCGTGGCCATGGTTTATGGTGGGCATAACCTTACTTATGCGGTAACTGGAGACGATTTCAACACACAAGTCACTTATAGTGCCGCCAATGACAACTACAGCCATACCATCACCAATTTGGGCGAGGGCAGCGTTGTATTGGATTCCATCGACGGAAAATCCTGTGTGTTTAACAGCAGCACCGGAACCGCTTCCGCCCCTACAAATTTCTGTGATTAGCACCATAGCGCCTGGCGGTTAGTAGCGCCTATAGCGTACGTTATTTGCTAAGCCCAAGAAAGCTAAGCAGGTTTGCTATTTCAACGCCTTCTTTGGACTCGGCCTGAACGATTTCTTGAAAGCTCATCGAGCCCCACCTGGCGGCCTTTAGGGCAAGCAAGGGAGCTGGGCTGTGGGGGTCAATTTCCCGCAGTCGAAGAGCAATTTTTTCAAGGCTTCGGTAGGCCTCATCACGATTCAGGCTTTGTATGTCGGTCTCAACGGGCTCAGAGGCCTGAGGAGTTGTCTGCGCTCGAACAATGGGCACGTCATTCTCTGGCTGCTCTGAGGATTCTGGCTTGGCCTGGGAGGGCAGAGAATTCGTCTCGGTGGGGGTTTGCTTGCGGTTTGCTTCGAGACCAGACCGAGCGAGGGAGCCTGTAATTTGACCGAGCGATTCAAGCTCGGCTTTTAAAAGGCTAAGCCCAAACTTTTCGTCTTTAAGCTGAGCTTCCAGCTGACTATCAATTTGCAGAACCGCATTCACTGCATCGTCAATCTGGCCCGCCAGTTTCTCAAGCTGTTCGGTATCCGATGCTGATAATTTCTTTCGAACAGATTCCTTCGTGGGGGTCTTGGTAGCCTGGCCGTTGGAACTTGCCTCAAGGGCAAGCCATCCGGCGAAGGTTAGCCGCTCGGGGCGCTCAAGTGTTGCCGGAAGAAGGGTAAGCTCACGTCGAAGGTGCAAGGGAATAGACCGATTGAGCCATTCAAAGGGGCTGAGTCGAGCACTGGGGTCGTTAGGATCTAACCGCGGCCAGGCTGTCTCCCAGAAATGAACCGCCAGGGCATGCAGCCTATGCAGCCCCTCGGTCAGCCCAGGTAGCCCTGTGTCTAGAAGCCGCGCCTCGCAGGACCACGCCGCGAGTAGGAGGTCTTTAGAATCTTGCTGAAGGACCTCATCAATTCGCCGCCACACAGCCCCCCAGTCGGCCCTAACCAAAGGCCGACTCCACTCGCCCATGGGAAGGGTAGGGTCTTCGTTGACACGCAGACTCTCGATCTCCCGAAATGTGGCGGTGTAACGTAACCACGGTCCGGAGGCCTCCTCGCCCGCAATGGGGGTGAGCAGAGCTGCAGTATTAAAACGGGAGCTATCCGTGCTCATTGCCTAGGGCTTTTGAGGGCAGGGGGAAAGGCCTCCTGCGTCATCGGTGCAAAAGCCTTTCAAGGAGGGCGCTCTTACAGGAATTTCAAGGGGCCAGTTCACCACCGAATCGTCCTGAAGTGACGTGAGGCTTAGCCCCAGAAAAGTGATGACCCGTCGTGAGGCCTGCCCTGAAGGCTGAGAGACAAGTCGAACGGGGACTTCAAGCTTAAGAAGCATTCTGTCGGTCTGCCCACCAATGGGTTTGGCCTTGAAGCGTTGAATGAGATCGAGAAGCGCAATGGGCCCGTCCAGGGTAAGTCGAACCGATCGGCCCGTCATCTGCAAGCTTGGATCAGAAGGCTCTGAGACAGGTACAAGGTTTGATTGATCAGCAAAGCGAAACTGGATAACGATGGAGTCACCAGGACGCCAGAGCAGGGTTGTCGTCTTCGCGTTCCGTTCATTCGCGGTTTTGCCACCCACCTGAATAGACCAGTCAAGAATTTGGTTGGCTGCAAATTCCAGGTCGCGTAAATCGCGAAAGACCACTTGAAACTTGGCCCCTGCAGGCTTGGCTGGGTCGATGGGAAAGATCTGTTGCAAAGCTAAACGAGTCTTCTCCCATTGATCAGCAAACCCAAGAAGCTCGACCTTCTTGGAGGAGGGAAGACCAAAGGCGGTAAGCTGGCTTGCAGAGAGTGTTGGACCAGGATTTTTCAGTAGATTCGCGATTAATGGTCGGTCTAAAACCGGGAAACGACTTCCGTTTGCGCTGGCGGAGGGCAGGCCAAGGTTCACAAGAGGTCTGTATTTCCCAAGGTAGTTGTTGACGCTGTTTGAAAACGATTCCCAGTCAGCAATAAAGCGAGTTGAACTCCGGTCGCGACAGTGTTGACTTAAGGCGCCATGAAGTTCAATAAAACGCGCCTCAAAATAGTCTGTTGACCGGGCGGCTACCGATTGCTTTGGAAGCTTGTCTTTACAAAACACACCAAAATCTTCCGATGTGAGGGTGTACAGAAGGCCTTCAAGCCTTTTGATCGTGGCTGTGGGCTCACCGGAGTCTTGGCGTTGCACATTGGAATCAAGCATCTTCCAGAATGGATCGGGGCGCTGGGTTGTTAGCCCCTGCACTAAGACCTTGCCTATCTTGTTGATGGACTGAATGGTGTTGAACTGAGTCTGCAGGTAGGTCTGGAGGCTAGCGGAATCAAACGACAGGGCTGCATCCAGAGAAGACGTACCCCTAGCCTGTGTTCGAAGAAGTCGATAGGGTTCAGTCTGATTGAATGCACTTTTGAGCTCCTCAAGTCTTAAGAGGGCGTCTTGATCGATTGCTTCACGAATCGCGCTTGCTGCGCTTTTTTGAGACAGGTTTTCAAGCCCTGTCAGCAACACCTTCAAGTGTGCGTTCGTACTTTGATAGTTTGTTAAAAACTTCTCGGAAACGAGCGTTGTTTCGGAGGGGTCTTCGGTTACAGCTTTTATTATTAGGTTTTGTATGTGGGTCCCTAAGGCGTCATTTAACAGGGACGTTATAACTTTATGAAATTGCCGAGGAATATTTTTAAGCTCTTGGTCGATACGTTTTTTTCTAGTCTGAAGTTCCTCTACTGCTTCAGTAAGCAGTACCTCGTCCCATCGCAGGCTGCTGGGCCACTGAAACTTGGCTGAAAGTGGCTCCTCGTCATAGGGAAGGAAATTAGAGTTAAGAAGCGATTTCAACGCGACAGTGAACTCCGTACGTTCCTTCGACTGTGTAATAGGTAGCCTTTCCTCTTTAGCGATTACAAGTCCCGGGTCCGTACTTGGGTCTGCGAGCTTAGAGACTATTGCGCCAAGCGCTAGGCTTGCCTCTCGGGCCTGTGGGATAAGGTTATTTTTCACAAAGTCTGGGCCAAGTAACGGCACTTTCTCAATAGACCTTAGAAGCGGGCCCAACTCCAAGAAGAGATCAGGCTCGGGCCCAGTCATCCATGCGGTTGTACCAGGAGCGAGTAGATCTTTTTGGGCATTGAGCTTTGCAAGTAGAGCCTGGGCGAGTTCCAGTCTTTGAGAGTACGAGGCGCGAGTATTATCAACCTGCAGCAATTCGGATTGGATATCCGCGATCTTTTTCTCGCTCACTAAAATGGGGTTGTTTTCAACTAATTGCTGTAGTAGCGACGAATAAAATTTATTGACAGAACATTTCTGAGCCGCCTGAAAGGCGGGCTCGTAGAGGTGCTTGTTTGTATCGTCAAGTGATACGTTAAAAAGTTGAAGGGTTGCGGTAAGGGGGATCTCAAAGGGTTGGCCTAGGGTGTAGCGCAAGAGCTCACGTAGATCATTTTCTGCATAGCGCGAAGGTGCATCAACACTCTCATACTGGTTAATCGCTTTATCGAAATCGGCTAATTCTTCAACAAAACGAACCAGCTTTAGGTACTGCTCCATTTTGCTTATAACGAGGGTTTTGTTGCCCCCAGACAACGAATGGCCGCTCACTCTCGACAGCGTGGGCTCCAACGGCCTGCAGTTAGTGATGTCAGAGAACTGCACTGAGGCGGCGTCAGCTTGTCCTAGCGAACGCACACCAGTAAGGGTCTCGCCTTTCTCAACAAGTACCCTGCGTACAGTGTGTACCACAACCTCGTCAAACTCACGCTCGATACGACTTCTAAGATCGACAAGAAGAGAATCAAAGTAAGGCCAGCTTCCAGGAATGAACGGATTTATAACGACATTTTCAGATTTTTCGTTGGGTTTAATGAGCCTATGAGTCTGAATATTTTCAAGACCTATGATGAGTGAAGTTGCTGTCCGTATCTGCCATTCGCTTGTATCTTCCTCGTCTGAAGGTTTAGTCACTTGCCGATATAAGGCGTCACGGTTCAGGCCGTTGATGCCCTCTGCAATGCGTGGAAAGATCTGCTGGAGTTGGTAGCTTGTGACGATAAGTCCAAGGAGCCAGATGGTTAAAAAACTAATTGCCCCCCATCGTAGAACACGACTGGTGATGGGGCGACTTACCGCGAAGGCAAGGGCTGCTCGTGACAAGCCATATTCGGCAAAGACTTTTCGTCTCAAGAGGTCTCTAACAAATACTGCACGCTCGTGCTTACCCGAAAAGTAAATTCCTCGGAAAAAGAAGGGTTCATGAAAGGTGGCCGAGCCGTTGAGCATCTCGGCGTAGATACGAAGGCCCTTAGCCAAGCGGGCAAGCTGACCCGGAAAGGTGAGTGCGCCCCGGGCGGCAGGGGATCGATCAGTTGTGGTAAGTTCAGCAACGAGGTGGCTAAGGCTCTCGGTCGTCCTTGTCAGAGCCTCGTCAACCCAGCTTGAGGAGTACTTCTTGGTGGGATCAAAAGGAGAGGACCAGCCCAAGAGGCCGTCACGCATCTCATCCGAGAGGAGCTGAAGCGATTCAAAGCCTTCAAGATCTTCGAGACCAGATATAAGAAGGTAGACAGGGTAACGAATTCCGAAGTGGTTCTGTGCATGCCAGAGGCGGCGGCTGTTGGCCGTCGCACGCCGTTCAATCTCATTAATTCCCTCGTTCTGATCCGCCTTAAGCAGCAGCGACGCTGGGACATCAACAATTACGGAGTCAAAGGGCCGTTGTGGCCGGTACTGACCAGCTAGGTCAAGAAAGGTTGTCCAGCGACGCTGATCGACTGATTTTGTGGGGTCAGCGAGCCGATCGGTTGCAAAGGCAAAAAGACCTCCCTCATCGAAGACCTTCATCACTGGGCCTTCGAGTTGACTCGATGCACCACCAGAGACACGGGTTGCAAACGCAAGGGCCGATTCACTGAGGCCGGCCGGGTCGGGCTGCTCGCCTTCTGAGAGCACCATAACCAGTGGCAGGTCGTAGCGCGTGCGTGAGGGGCCAAGGCTGGAATCGACAACCTGCGTGAACTCCGAGAAGACCGCGTTGATTTGCGCGGTGGAGTGCAACATAGACTTTTCTGGCTGTGAACCCCGTCGAATGGCCGCTGCGATTGCAAGCCCTAAGAGCAGCAGAACGATAACGGCTAGAAAGATAAGCCAGAAAAGGCTGTCGCTGGTCATCGTGTCTGCTCGCGGCCTGCCTTACTCGTCTGCGTGGTATTTGCGGCGGAAGCACTGTTATCGTTTAGGGCCTGCCTAACAGGCCCCGAGATTGACAACCAGATCAGCTGTGATGCAAGCCCAAGCGTAAGAAAAAGGCTAATGAATAAAACCGTGCCCTTTGTAAAGCGAAAGACCTTGATGGGGGCTAGGCCCGATAGAACGTTTTCATAAGCCTGATGGCAGATTCGTTGTTCGACACGACCTGTTGGGTGTATGGCCTTTGAAAGGGCCTGCGCGGGTCGACGATAGGCCCGCCTAAACAGTTGCTCAGCGATTTCTTGAAGCCGATTTTCCGCATAGGGTTCGCCTCGATACTGGCCTTGGAACCCGGCATTAATAACAAAAAGGTAAATGGATGACAAAGAGGTTGCACGTGCCGAAGGGTCACGCAAGATGCCGTCGATTCGATGAAAAACTTCCTGGCCCGAGTAGCTTGTATGGAAAAGCTGGTCCTCAAGAAGGAAGTTAAGCTGTGCCGATTGGCCCATCCAGATGGAATGCAGAAGGAGTTCGTCGGCAAGGGCTGCCTTCAGGTAACGGGCCTCGTCTAAGGTGGCGAGCTCGTCGGTGGCCGAAGTCGCGGCAAGTTCAAGCTCTTGTGCGGCAATGGCCTGCACAAGTCGATCGCGCGCCATTTCCGCCGCCTTATCCTTATCCTCGTCTGGCGTGCTGGAGGTTGGCTGCTCGCGTTGAAGCGTGTGAATAATTTGAAGCAGGGCACGAAACTGCTGAATCTGTGGGCTCGTTGCACTGCCCAGATGCGGTGTCTCTAGCTCAGGCTCTCGTCGAGTCACGCAGCAGACCCCTTAGATCGTTGCGGGCCGGGCTGATTCGCGACATAGAGCACAATGCTGCGCGGTGGGGTAAGCGGCCCGGTGCGGCTTGACGAGCGAATGACCAGTCGTGGGCTTTCAGAATTTAAGAGCGCACCAGGCTGAATCTCAAAAAAGACAGTCTTGGGAAGTGGACGTAGGCCAAGTTCATCGGCCGATGCCACGCGTAATCTTCGAAGCCCGAGAACACGGCGCTCCATAAGCTCATCGAGTTCCTCGGCCTCTCCAACTAAGGCCACCTCCATCCAGTCTGTCATGACCTGCTCAGACTCCCCGTGAAGCCCCACCACCAGTCGTGTATCGAGCCAGGAACGTTGCAATTCAAGTTCAAAGGCGTTCTGCGCCCAAGAGAAACGAATCTCTCGATAGTCTTGACTTATTTCAAGAACCAGCTGTTCCAGTGATTCAAGTAACGGAACAAAACTTATTGAAGGGTTGTCGTGGTCGTAGATAGGGGGTGCATGGGGCACCGTAGCTGAATTAAGTTGGCTGAGCTGGGCATTGAGTTGAACAAGAGCAATATAGGCCTGCCAGGCTGAGGCCTGCGGAGACTGCGCCACTGCCTCGACCTGGGGCAGCGCTACAACCATGGCACTTAGCCTTTGCTGCATGAGCGTGCGTTCTGCGAGCAACTCGGGTTTCGCAAGTCCTGCAACCTGCCGAGCTACAAAGCTTGCTTTGGAACGAAGACTGCCCAGAAGGCTTCGAATACGGTCTAGCAGGGCATGAGCGCAGTGCAGACGTAGCAATGGGGGCAGCGTGCTGTCGAACCTGAAGACACCAGCGATGCTGATGATGCGACCAAGGCGAATGGACGTAAACGCCCCCGAGGGTGGGGCTCCAAAAGAGAGGCTTAAGGCAATTCCGAGTCGTGGGATGTCAATAGGCAGGGCCGCAGAGACACTGTCTTCGATGGGTGCCTGGACCACTGGGCGATAGCGGCCGAGTCTTTGAGGTGTGTTGAGCTGCGGCTGAATGGCAAGGCGCAGAAAGAGGTCAACCGGGCCTGCTTCAAAATCTGCATCCGCAGCTATCAAGTCAAGCGTAAGTTCGTCGTCGGTCTGTGCGTCATACCAGACTGCTGTTCCATCGGGAAAGACCAGCCTAGCTGTAAGGAGTCGAACGCGCCCGGCTGGCAGAAGCGACTCATCAATCTGAAGCGTTTCAAAGCCCCAGCCGTACGGAGTTGCAAGTGCCTGATGAAATGCAAAGGCGCTGCGAAGGCTCTCGGCTTCTTGCTGAAAGTGCTGCGGGCTGAGTAGCATACCCTCATGCCACTGCACAGGAAGTGTCGGCTTTAGAAATTGCATAAGGAGAGTCCTATGAGCATGAGTGTCCTAACGGGTAACAGGTTGAAGCGTGCTGTCGTTGGGTCCGATTTGTACGATGACCGCAGTGGCCTTGGGGTTGAGCGTAAGTCGATGGTCAGCGGTTGAGAGAAAATTCATGAATAAAAACACGGCTAGTGCTCTGTCTTGAGGAAGGCTTGTGCGAGTAATTCTTAGGCTTTTGCCTGGAACAAGCTCACCGCCTTGGACGATGAGCCCTGAGGGGCTGGTCTGCAGCAAGCCCTTGCGCTGGGCAAACCACTGTTCTGCTGAAAGACCTGCAACGATGGGAATGAGCTCGGGCTCTGTTACTAAAACTAGTTCGACGGACAAGGGGGAGTTATTGTTTGCGTCCTCATCGACCAGGAAGCTTAGGTAGTCCCATTCCAAGCGGTCACCGGGCGGTATAAGAAAGTCTTTTGCAGATTTCAAAGCTCCTGTTATCGAACAAGCAGACAGCGTAATAAGGCAGATCAGAAGCATGAAAGCACGGACAAGCCGGATGTCGATAAAAGGGAAGCTCATGGTCTTTGTGTCTCAGCCTTGTTTGACTGCTCGTTCGATACGCTGGCTGGTCGGGCTACGAGCTCAGACGATTCTGACCTTGTAGCCTTGCTATCAAGGCTATTTGGAGCGACAAACTTTTGGCCTTCACGATAGCCAAGTTCATAGCCAATGAGACTGACAAGAACGAGAAAAATAAGGCTAAAGAGCATCAGGAGAATGCTGAGTCGGGGTGTAAGAGAGATTCGAAATTCCACGATGGGTTGACCTATGGAATGCTTACGGTTTGTTGGCCAGGCTGATTAATAGAGATAGACCCCCCCCATACACAGTTAAGTTTCGAGCTGTCTTGTAAGGCAGGCATGCCCCCAAGCTTTACGGTTGAACTTCCCGGTGACCAAGGTGCAGGCGTTAGTGGCATGCAGGGCATGGGCGTAAGAACGCCCATGGCCGCTGCGGTTGCAGCGGCTACGGTAGGGTTTGCCATGGACTGACACATTCCAAACGGTAGGATGTTTAGCATTGGAATGTTGTCCAAAACGTTTGCTGCTGGCGTTATGGTGAACACGCAATTCACCGGAAGCACAACCAGCGATGCGGGTGCAACCCCGAAAGAGCACTGCATCATGGCACCGGCGCAGACTTGTTTACCCATTAGTCGCCTCTTAGCGCGGAAGCAAGACGGTCGCTCATTGATACCGATTTAGGCTTGTTTTTAAGCGGCTGCCCTGCCTCGTCAAACTTTTCAATCTCGCCCTGGCGGATGCCCCGCTCGTAGGCCTCACGTTGAAGCACCTTTCCATTGGACCAGAACAGGCAGCGCTCGCCATGCAGTTGGTCTTTTGAGTACTCTGAGCGTGACAAAAGTTTGCCGTCCTCTGAATACTCTTCAACAAGCCCGTCAAGCATTCCATTAAGGTAGTGCGCTTGGCGACACAGGGCGCCTTGGGAGTAGAACTTACTTGCTCCGTGCAGCAGCCCATTCGCATAGGAAAGCTCTGCTGCAAGCCTTTCGGAATCGTCAAAGCTCTGTGTGATGCCGTGAAGCTGATTCTGAATAAGATTCTGACGCATGGTTAAACGGCCATTCTTGAAATAGTCACTCGTTCCATGCCGCTCCCCTCTAACGTAGGCGCACTTGAGGCAAGGCCTGCCTTCGGAGTCAGAGACCTCGTAGAGGCCCTCAAGACCTTGTTCACCTAAAAGTCCGCGCTCTATGAGGGTTCCGTTGGCAAGGTGACGTTCAAAGGTGTCTGACATGGGCATTGTTTGGCTAGTTAATGTTGACCATACCGGCCTTGAGCGCAAGCATCGAGCCCCCATCGACGCTGGCCTGGGCGGATGCCTTGAGATTCAATGCAGTTCCCGCGGTAAGGTCCATGGCCGTACCTGATTTCGCACTGAGAGCCGTTCCAGCCTCTGCACTGTGCTCGGTACCGCTCTTACTGCTTAGCGACCTCGATGCGCTTAGCGAGAGATCACCGTCGACCTCGATACGTAGGTTGCCGCTAACCTTAAGTACATAGTCGCCCGTGATGGTCTGATTCATATTGCCTGTAATGGATTCAATCATGTTGCCTGTGACGGTCTGATTCAGATCGCCCGTGACATCTAGCGCTAAATTCTTCAAAACCGACTGAGTCAGATCGCCTGAGGTCGTATGGGTCTCATTGCCGCCGACTTCAATTTCTCGGTCGCTCGCAATTTTAAGCAGGTCTCTACCCGTCTTAATTTCTGTTGTGCGGTCTCCCTTCTCTAGTGTGTGCGTCTCCGACCCCTTATAGAGCGTTGTATTGCTGTCATGCTCGATCTCTACGGTCATATCTTTCTGGGCGTGAAGGTAGAACTCTTCTGCATCCGATTGGTCCTCAAATCGAATGGCATTGCCGGGCTCGCGGTCACTGGACTGGCCGATACCAAAGCTTGCAGCAAGTGACGCCACGCCTGCCTGGCTGGATTCGTTAAAAGCAGTGGCCACGGCCTTCTTAATTGCCTCAAGGGTGGTCGTGCTTTTTTTAACGGATTGGGTACGCAAGATGGACTGGGTCTTGTTGGCGGGAAGATTCACCGGAAGCTCTTCCTCGGCATGATAGACAGAGCCTGTGACTATCGGCCGGTCTGGGTCACCATCGATGTAAGAGACAATCACCTCGTGACCGACACGCGGCAGGAAAACGCTACCCCAGCTGCTGCCTGCCCAACTCTGGCTCACACGCATCCAGCACGAGCTTGTTGAGTCGTTCGGACCGTGTTGATCCCAAAAGAAGCGAACCCGGACGCGACCGAGCTCATCAACCCAGATTTTTTCATCGCTGGGGCCGACGACCACGGCGGAGTGATTTCCGCTGACCCGAGGTTTTTTAAGGCTACTATTTGGTCGAAAAGGCAGTGCCTGACGAAAGGCGTGGCATTCATTCCAATAGGTCTCGTCTTGCAGCGTGTGCGTAATCGATTGCACCACGTAGTCAGTATTGATGAGAGACGACGGGTGCTCGGTTACTTCAACGAGTGTTCCGGCCGTGAGTTCGCAGCGAATCGTCTCAAAGCAGGTGGTGGAGGCCGCGATTTGGCTGGCATTGGTAAGGCGCTTTGCGGAGGAGGCAGTCATGGTAGGTGTAGCGCCTGGAGCCGGGTACTCGAACCAGCGACCCAGACCGGACGGACCTTTGGACTCAGCCGCAAGGTTCGTCGTCGGGGTAAGCATGTTGTAGTCGGAAACAGCCCAAGCCTGGGTGACTAACTGGTTAACTTGTTTAAGAGACAGAATGGCGTTCTCTGAGAATGCCTCGGTTTGCCGTCCTTGATAGACCAGTGGTTCATTGGGACCTTCGGGGCTAAAGGCAGCATTATGATCTGCAAGAACAATGCTGCAGCCATCGGTCGTTTGCTTAAAGAAGTACCAGATACCCTCGTCCTGCATCAGTCGGCTAAGGAAGTGAAGGGGAGACTCATCGTACTGAACGCAGTATTCTCGGCTCGGATAGGCACCAATCAATCGCTTTTCAAAGACGAGTGAGTAGCGTTGGAGGTACTGCTCGATGATCTCAACCACCGATAGATTCTGAAAGATCCGTCGATCTCGATCGAATTCCATACACGAGAGCTCAGGAACAATCTCTGCGGTGTAGTAGGCAAAGGCCGCATCGACCGCCTCAAAGCCCACCGCCTTGAACAGGCCATGAAAAAAGCGCTGTGAGCCGTTTGACAGGCGAATGGTTACACTCGCTTTTTTTCCGATGAGGCCAACCGTGTCTATATTGGTATTCTCAGACTTCATCTTTAGATGCACAGAAAAGGGCTCGGACAGGCATTCTTTTGCCTGCAGTTCGGTGACAAGCAGCGGGTCGCCCGCAAGCCCTGTTTGTAGGGTTGCCACGTTTCCCGTCTGGCGATAGCCTTGCCTCATGCGCTAACCTCTTTCGAGCCAAACCCACTGCATTGAGTGATGGTCTCAATCTCGAAACGACTTGCGCTTGGACGAGCCGCCTGCTTAACCTTCGACACAAGCCAGGCAGTCTGCCCTAATCGAAGATTGGCCTTGGCGGCAAGGATGGGTCTTGGAATACTTGCTCTAAGTGGTGAAAGGCTCACCTCAACACTTGTAGAAGAGGGAAGGTACTGAATAAGACACGTTTTAAGTTTGCTGTGGTCAGGGGCACCGGGCAGAAGGCCATGAATGATCTTGCTTGGCATCGGCCCTGCAGTAAGTCGAATGCCATGGGTTGGCACCATGACGCGCTGACCGAGAATGGCAGTTCTACCTAGTATGGTTTGGTGGCCCCGAGCGCTTGTGGGTTCACTCGTGGACGAGCCTAAGCGATTCACAAAACCTCCCTTAAGGAACTGCCAACGTCCAACAAAGGATTCAATCTGAAAGCGAATACCTAGCCGGTCGAACAAGTATTGACGGAGACCAACAACCGACCGAGATTCCATCGCAAGAAGAGAAGAATGGCGGGGATAAGTCGCCGGGGAATATTCAATTCGCGCGGATCTTACTGAGGGGAGATTCGCAAGATGGCTAACGAGTCGGGGAACAGCAGACTGCCAAGGATCTTGAATGGAGAGGCCTGGGTGAGAGCGCTTGCGAATAAGGTAAAAGAGCCTTAAGAGTCGGTGATGAAAGAGGTCGAGAAAGTCGCGTGTGGCGAAGTCTTGATTCGCATTTCGTGCGATAAGTTCTTCGGTGAAGGCCAGTGGTAGCGGGCCAGTGTTACCGGCAAGGCTCATTACGGCTGTTAAAAGCTTGAAAGCTTCTCCGGTTTCAGGCGACGACGTTACCGCCGAAACGTCGCTTGGCACAAAACCCAGGCTCGATTGACCGGAGAGACGAACGCTCTGTCTGCCTATCGTCTCGAGGCCAGGCCTTGAATCACGTGAATCAAGAGGCGGAAAGCCCATCTGACTCGCCTCTTGGTCGAGCAGGGCGATGGCCTTAAGCAAATCAAAGGACTGCGGCGATGAAAGCAGTTTGTCGACGTGCCCAGACACTAGAGCATCTCCTGGTAGCCCGTTGCGGCTGGCCAACGTTTGAGGCAGTCGTCCCCTTGCCAGATGCTGGTCTGGGTGAAGTTATTCACCGTGGTGTACAGAGAGAAGAACCTCGATAGCACTGCCGAGAAGAGCAATGCTGAGCCGGCGGAAAATGATTTCGGATCAACTCGAAGATCAATTTCGGTTCCGGGCAGCATACCCGCCCAAGGATGTTGACCAAGGCGTTGAAACCCGCGTCTCGCCTGAATATCAACAATCCCTGCAATGTGCTCGGAGTCCCTTCTTTGATCTCCCGCAAAAAGCTGCAATAAGGCTTGAAGCTGTTCGAGTGCATTCGGCCCAAGTAAATTGCCGTGGTGCAGCCGCACGAGTCTCGTTAAGCGCCAAGCGGCATCGCCTCCCAGAGGCGGTGACTTTTGTGTGGAGGGTGTAAGCAAAAGTGTTGCCTTAATCCCGAGATTGGTCGTCTCCATATGACATTGGGTCTGGGCCGGAACCTGTTCGGCAAGGCCTCTATTGCAACAAAGGGCCTGGGCGTAAATCGTTGTGTTTGGGGGGCGCACGGGAGACTGGGAGCGGTCAACAAAGCTAATGAAAAGATCAGTCCCTGTGATGTCCTTACGAAGGCTTTGGTCACGACGAACCATCCATAGCGTCTGATTGGAGTCGCCTCGGAAGTCCCCCATCGCACCAAAGGGTGAAAGTAAGTTTGGGCGGTCAGCGCCAGGTTGACTGAGAGAGACTTCTAGGAGGCTATGAATCTCGGTGCTTGACTCCTGATCATGATCTCCCACCACAAGCCATTCGTGACGCTCATCCGTTACAAGTATGGGCTCGGTAGTCCGTTGAAAAAGGTTCACCACTGGAACACAACCGAGCTGAAAGTTGTCTTCGCTAAGCCTGGTCATGCGGGACGAGGAGGGACCAAGATGAAAGCGAATGAACAGAGTCTTGCCTTTCACGCCCAAGGTCTCAATGCCCTGCAATGTAATGAAATGAAACTTGTGCGGGAAAGCAAAGTACTCTTGCAGAAGGCTGTAGGCGGGATGCGCAGACGGCGGGCATGGGAGGATTCCCTCGTTATCACCTAAGCCGGTAAGCGAGGGAGGTGATGGAAGAGCCTTTAGCTGAGCAAGCTCAGTACCTACGGAGACCTTGGTGGTGTCGGCAAGCAGTAGTTCCAAAAGTGGCGCTAAGGTACTCCAATCGCCTTGCAGATAGAAACGAAGCTGCGAAAGATCAAGGTCTTCAAGATTAGCCTGGCCAAGGGTTTGCAGGCAAAGAGTGACTGCCCCATCGTCCTCACGCTTAAGCGCCCCCACCATCATAGGCAAGAGCCTGGTCTCCCAGCCTGTTTGAAAACGAATGAGAACACCCTCTTGGGAGCGAGCGGCCAGCATGGTCTGGGCAGGAATGCTTAGCCCGGTCGTCGCCCCGGGCAAGCGTTCCTGCCATTCGAATCTTGCAATGCTCATGGAAGGTGTCGGCTGCAGCAAAGCCGGGCAAAGGTAATCGATAACAGATTGAGCAATTCGAGGGAACTCTCGGTCAAGATCGAGCTGAAGTCTCGCCGTTAAGAAGGCAAAGGCCTCAATAAGTCGTTCGGTATGGGGGTCCTGTGATTGCTCGGGGCCAAGGTCAAGCGCTCCCGCAACTTTCGGATGCCGTTGAGCGAATTCAGCGCCGAGTTCGCGAAGTGCCGTTAGCTCGGCGAAATAGTAAGACTGAAGGGTTGTGGCCTCAGGCGTCATCAGCCTCGACTCCAAGATTAAAAGTCAGTCGTTCGCGAATAACACCTAGGCGAAGCTCTGCCGCAAGGCTAAATCGACAAATATCCCGACCTTGCCGATAGGCCGCAAGTTGAACGGTTGGTTTTGAGAGCCGTGGTTCGAAGGCTTCAATCGCGCGTACAATCACGCGGGCACAAAGATCTCGGTCCTCCGCACGCTCTGCAGATAAGCCGGAGAGGTCTGGAAGCCCCCAGTCGAGCACCGTTAGCCTAGGTGTCTTGATGAAGGTCTCAATATCCAACCTAGATCGGCTAAGGGTGATGGCCTGAAGCTCTTTGTAGATCGAGGCTTCAGTGTCTAAGAGACGAGATTCGGCCGACTGACCTCCAAGGGTAGAGAGCCCCCTTAGACTAAGCCGGTCAAATAATGGTGCATTCCCCCCTTGGGAGAGTTGAGCCATAGCGAGCCCCCTTGCCTAAAAGCATTCGAGTTACTTGTGGGGGTCTGCTTTAGCTTACAGGACCATTCGTTGCCAGATCCCAATTAAAGGCAGTACCACCTAGTACAGCAGCATCGAGCCCCTGTTGGGAGTAGGTCATTTCGATCGAAGTGAAACTGATCATGAACTCATCAATGGGTAGCCCGCCTTCACCACTCCCAATTGTTTTAATGGATGAAATCATGGCGTTCTTCATGACCCAATCCATTAGAGCAGAGTAGTCGCTTGCGCCTGTTCGTCCCACTCGCAAACGAACCTCAGCAAAGGAAATGCCTGCCGTACAAGCCTGCCAAAGTTTGCAGGTTGAGAGGTCAGACATCTTTCGAATCATCATGTCAGAGACCTGCACACGCCCGGCTGTTCGCTCGGAATTCGCCATATCAACCTGCATAGGAAGCTTGGCGTTAATATGCCATGACTCGCAGATGATGCCCTTCGCGAGATCGGCGAAACTTAATTGGTTATTCCCGGGAACATCCGGGATGGTAAGGACATAGAGATCACCACTGGTATTGACGGTCTTTGTATTCATGGGTTCGTCTTTCAGATCACAAGTAATGGTTGTGGTTGTACCTACCTAAGTGCGCGAGTGGTCGGTGCTTAAGCGGCCGGGGCCGGGAGTTCGGCCACCATTCGAATCGAGGCCTTGAGTTCTTCCATTTGGAAATGGGGTCGAACAAAAATGACAGCCTGGTAGGCGCCCGGCTTTCCTGCTATCTCGGAAACATCAATACGCGCATTTGCCAATGGAAGCTTTGCCTTTGTTGTCTGCGAGGCTGCAGGGTCGAGGCAGACATATGCCGATATCCAGTTGTTTAAATAAGTCTGAATGGAGTCCTTGGTCTGGAAGCTTCCAACCTTGTCACGAATAATGACCTTGACATAGTGCGAGAAGCGCGAGGCTGCGAGCATGTAGGGAAGCCTTGCTGACAATTGCGCGTTTGCATTCGCAGCGTCCTTGTCGTAAACCTTTGGTTTGTTAACAGTCTGCCCACCGAAGAATGTTGCCATGTTGTTACCTTTGGCATTCACGATGGAAATAAACCCTAGGTCGTTTAATTCCTTCTCACGCCGATCGGTGATTGTGACTTCGGTTGGGCACTTCAGAACAATGTCACCTTCATCTGTCTGGAAGGTGTGCGCGGTCATACCTTCAACCTTACCTCCCCCTTCAACGCCGCGAATAGCAGTTGTCCAGCCATACTTCGCAAAAGCTTCTGTGATACGAAGACCAAGCAGGTAGGCTGAGTTGGTCCACAGGTATTTATTATGGTCCTTGCCGTCCACGTCTTCCTCAAAAGAGAACTTTTCGACCGGGCGAGTGGCGGCTCCGTAAGGAAGCCTCGAGGCGTACCTGGGAAGCGCAAGGGCAACATAGCGCGAATCTTCGGACTCCCTAAAACTGTTCCATGCCACCAGTTCCGCACTTTCAAAGATCTTGGAGAAGTCACGGGGCGTTCCGATATCGGTAAAGGACTTCATATCGAAGAGGGCGGGCGAGGGCGCAGCAATAAAGGGGGCATGTGCCGCCGCAGCGACCTTTGAGATTCTCTCTAGCAGCGCAACATCTTGTGGATGCCTGCCAAAGTAGTAGTCACCGAGGAGCATGGAAAAAGGATTTCCGCCGAAGGTGCCGTACTCCTCTTCGTAGACCTTCTTGAAGAGCACGCTCATGTCGTAGTCGACTGCCGATTCCAAGTCTGTTAGAAGTTCTTTTTTTGATGCAACCATCAGTCGGATCTTCAGCCGGCTCGAAGTCTCTGACCCGAAGACGAGATCCTTAAGGCCTTGCCAGGATGCCTCTAGCGCCTGGAAGTCGGGGTGATGCATGATGGCATTAAGCTGATCGGTTAGGATCTGATCGATCTGCGCCACACGCTCATTAATGGTTGCAACCAAGCCCTTGTCTGGGCTGAAGGTCATTCCCTCATCCAGCAGTTCCGTGGCTAATGTCCCAAGCATGACTTTGGCATAGCCCACCTGCGAGGGCTCGTTCGCCATACCGCCTTCCGAAATAATTCGGTCTAAGAGCTCAAGGTTCTCGGTTTGAGTGTCCTGATTGTCTGCCATTTTGATCACCAAATAGTCAAGTTAAAGGTTTGGGGTTTGCGCTGCCGCTACTCGGCTGGCTTTTCCGCTGGGGGTGCAAGCTTCTTAAGTTCGTCGTGGTCAATGGCAACCACTGCAAGTAACTGGTTGAGCTCGTCGTTTCCATCAAGCTTGGAGAGCAGGTCACGAAGCTGTGTTCTTGCCTCAAGAAGTTTTGCAAGCCTAGGAACCTGCTGAACAATAGCCTCGGGGTGAAAATCAGAGAACTCCCTAAAGTTCAGCTCAACTTTGATTTCGCCCTCGCCTTTTAATCGATCCTCAACAGAGAGATCGAGTCGAGGACTGATCTTCTCCATAATCTGGTTGAAATTGTCACGGTCGATCTCAACAAAGCGACGATCTTTAAGTTTTGATGGTGTTCCTTCGGGATGACCCGCAAGGTCCGCTAGGACGCCCATCACGAAAGGCAATTCCTTTTTCTCCACGGCGTCGCCAATCTCCACGTCGTACGTAATTTGCACGCGTGGCGGTCGGTTTCGCCCAACCCATTTTTGTAGACTCTCAGCCATTTCCTGCTCCTATAAGAAGACCCTGCTCTGTTTTATATCATACTTTAGTATCAAAAGAACTATTTTTATCGAAGTTTCTGAATGACACGCTCTGCAAGCTCAGCAACCATCTTGCTGCGGGCCTGAATGGTCGCCAAGCGTTCTTGCTCCAGCACAGACATGGATTTAATTTCCTCTAATAGCCTTTGCTTCGATCCCTCAATGGAACTTTGAACCATCCTGAGCTCGGCCTGCAGCGTTGCTCGCCGATCAACCTTGGCCGAGATATCATTGAGTAGCTCCGCGATTGACTCCCAAGGGCTGTCTCCGCTTTCAGCAGGCGTTTCCGACAGTTGTAAGAAAAGACCGCGAAGCTCGTCTGCGAGCTCCGAAAGGCCTTGAGCCGTTGCACTCGAATCCTCATCGTCTTGGTTTAAGGCCGCCAGTGACTCATCAACAATTTGGTTAATTGACCGGCTACGTGAATTGGGGCTTAGAGAGGATGCCTGAGACTTATCTTTTCGTTCAAGCGAGGGTTCTTTGGGGTCGCTTTGGTCCTGGCGCGCATATTGCGCGTAGACCCGAAGATCGGGGCGACGTATCGAGCGCGCATTCGAGCCCTGCGGGGAGTCGGATGCTGCCGCTTTAGCGCCTGTAAATCCCATGGGCGGAGTGGTATCGGACATGTCAAGTTTAATCAAAGGCGATGGCGTGAAATTACATACTAAAGTATTATTTTGTGATGAGCAACGTCCCTTGGTTTCTCTCATCATGGCCGGCTGCGGGGCTTGTGTTCGCAATGGCATTGAGTCTTGCCATTTCGATCACCACCCTTGTTCAGCGGTCGAGATTAATGAGGCGGCTGAGGGGTGAGAATCAAGAGCTGGCGGAACGGGTTAAAGAACTCCACGCCAGCTTTGATGAACAGACGCGTCGCCGTCTCGCCCAAGGTCAGCTACTCCTATCCTTTGGTCACGACTTCAAGCAGCCCTTACAAGCCATCGCTGCTCATCGTGCGGTTCTAGCCGAGCTCATCGCAAGCCGCAAGCCGCCTGCCTCCGATGATCAGGGTATTCATGACAGGCTGAGTGGAATCCATGCCTGTCTGCAAATTGCGAATGAGCTTGTAGAGAGCGCCCTGGATACTGAGCGCCTTGCTGATACATGCATTAGCCCCCGTCATGAGCTGATTGCCATCGAGAGCTTTTGCCGTGACTTTGTTGAGCAACTGCGGCCTCTCGCGACCAGTTTTCATAGTGAGGTTGAACTTCATTGCTGGCAGCCTAAGAACGTCTGTGTGAGCTCCGACCCCAGGCTGCTCGGGCGGATTCTTCGCAACTTGTTAATTAATGCGCTTCGACATGCGGATGGGCGTCGCATCCGGATCACGATTCGATTAATGGAAAGCCTTTGTCGTATAGCTGTTCTTGACAACGGTTTCGGAATGACCGCTGAAACACGAAGTCGACTGCGGCGGGCGTTCCGATCATCGATACCTTTATATGTTTTACCGAATGAGAAGGGGTCTGGGCTGGGCCTCTTGATTTCTCGTCAGCTCGCCTCAAGCATTGGCGCGCGCCTCGGGGTAAGCAGTCATCTCGCGCACGGCTCAGGTTTCTTCCTCGACCTGCCAGTTCGTCAGCTCGGTCGAGAGGAACCCGTGCAGGTCTTAACGGATCATGGCCTATCTCAAGGCCTATCTTTTGCGAATCCTCAGGCAACCGAGGCGCGAGTGATTGTTTGGGTTCAGAATGACGATGTGGCTCTTGATGCCAAGACCGATGCAACCTTTGAGGCGTTTCGTCTTTCGTTAAAAGCAGAGGGCTACCGAATCCTCGATTCAAAAGACGGGTCGCTTCGGATTGCACAGCTTGAGGGTTTAAAGGATACCCCCGTCTTCGCGGTTTATGTGAACTTCGAGGATAAAGCTACAGAGCCCGCCATAAGTCGCCTTAGGGATGAATTTAATGCGGATATTCCTTTAATGGTTCTTACATTGGGAGATGAACTCAGCCAGGCATGGTCTCAGGACAGCTCAGTTCTTGAGATGTTCTCTCCTTATTCTCTTAAGAAACTTAAGACGGCCGCTCTGCGACTGCAGAGCGCGCCCATCAACCCGACGCTAACCCCAATTGCTGAGCCATCAAAATAGCCTGTGTCCGGCTGGCCACTCCAAGTGCTTTGAATACACCGCTCACATGAGTTTTTGCTGTGATCTCAGTAATGTCGAGCTCTTGGGCAATATCTCGATTACTTAGGCCGCTGCAGATCATCAAAAGCACCTGGAGTTGACGGCCTGTTAGCTTAAGTCGCTGTATTGTGGAGCTGTCTCGAAACCCATAAGCCGATAACCAAGTACCTAACTTCAAGGTATTTTGAAGTGATTGTTGAATGACGTCTAAGAGCACCTCAATGGGTGCAGCCTTACTCACGAAAGCGTTGGCACCTGAGCCAAGACAGGCCCCAACTCGCAGATCTTCGTCATTACCCGAGAGGGTAATGATTGAAATATGTTCGGATAACTCTCGAAAGTTTTGAATTGCAGATAGCCCGCTTAGACCGGGAAGAGACAGGTCAAGCAAGATATGAAGACTTGTTGGCTCTGGCCATGCCAGTATTTTCCGCGCAAGAATCAAGCCCTCCTCAGCGGTTGACGAGACAGCCAGGTTTAACCCAGGAAATCGGGTCTGAATGGCTGCGGCCAGGCCGTGACGAATCAAAGGATGATCATCAACCAGAATAACTGCCTCTGAGGACTCGGTGAGCCCAGTAGATGAAGCCTGAGGCGCTTTCCTGGTAACTGCTTTGCCCATTGAATTGCTAAAGTTGCAGGGTGATAAGAAAGCCGGCAACACTACCTAGACAGACCAGACCGGTGGCAATGAAAACGGAGCTAGGGCAAGAGTCGCGCACAGGCCAGGCAAGTCGAATGGCTTCAAGATCATCAAGAACAGACAAGGTACCAAGGGTGTGGTCTTTCCAGTGTGAGCGATGGACTTCAACTTGTTCTGTGTGACTGCAGTTCATATGACCTTTAGTCTATCCGATGAATCTGATTCCTTGCATTGGCCTCGGAGGTTAACCGTGCAATAACATAATAGCTGGGGCTGCCATCGGGACCGATAAGAAGTTGCACGGTTACTTTCATTTCCCTGCCGGCCTGGTCCACAAGCAGGTGGGTAACGTTATGTTCTTGGGCGACTTTTTCCTCGAGTGCTAGTACATCGCTCGCTCGATTTGTGAAGCTCCGTAAGCGGTCCCAAATTAATCCAGATGCAAAGTAGGAGTCGTAGTGACTGAATATGCTCTCCCAGCCTTTTGATATCGTCAGAATAGAAAACTTCGAGTTCAAGAGGCAAGAGCCGGAGCCAGGGGGATCGAGACGGCTTGTTATAAGCCAATGACCAAGTTGAGTGGTATCGAGGTGTTCTCGATGCAGTAGCAACATCTGGCTCAGTTCACCGATCCCTGGCGTTTGAATAGGCTCCAGACGGAATAGTCCAACCGATAGGTTCGGGTGGAGGAAGAGGGCCATAGTTCGGCTGGCCCCGATCGGAATAATTGAGAGAAAAATGGTATCCAGCGGCTGAAGAGTAAGTCTCGTATCGCTTAGGAGGGTTCGGGCGAGACCATTTGCATAGACGAGCTCTTGATTGGCGCGACTGACTAGGAGAATTGGCGTGGGCAGATGAAATAGAGCCTGGGCTGTCATTTGATAAGGCGCAATGATCTGATTACCTTCTGCGACTAAGGCCTCATCAATGTGTTTGTTCAGCAAGCTTAGGTGTTGCTTCTCGAGATGTAGAAGGAAGTATGTAAGAAAAAGTTTAGTAAGCAGCCAGGTGATGAGAAGAAAAGGCAGCCAGGGCTCAATGGGGCTTGGCGCACTGAGGAGGGTTTTGATTTGTGCGTAGTCTTGAGCCGGAAGGCTTGTAAGCCAGTGATCAAGACCGATGGTTGAGATTTGTAGGCTGGAGAGTAATAACAAGTATCCAAATGCAGTTATACCAAGTAGGACTCGTAAATGACCTGTCCTGGCTACCATGGAACTGCTATTGCTTTTGGGAAAGCTGTTGGTAAGTTCAAAGGCTAACACCATAGTAGCGACCACGAGGGCCAGCAGCCCAACAGCAGCAGTTAGGGCTACATGGCCTTGCTGAATAAGGAGCAGTTGCAGCATAACGAGGCTAAGCCAGGCGGCCAGCGAGAGGATCACTCCTAGGCGTAGGCCAGGTCCAACGACCTTGCCTACGCCTAGGCTTAGAATCATAAAGGCCAAAAACTCGAAAGACAGTAGGGGTGTAGTCGACGGAATAAGATCACCCATCTCCATGCTTGCATCAAATTTGCTCGCCAGATAACTGGGGATGATTAGGCCAAGCAGGGTCCAGAGGACCAACATGCCAAGCGATCGCACCACCGTGTTGCGTAGCGGCCCATCCAAATATGGCCTTAATTCAAAGTAGGCCCCCGCGCACTGAAATATAGAGAGAAAAATAAAAAAACCAAGAACGAGACTCATGGCCTCAATCCTTGGCTTTGAGTGGCGGCTTCGAGTTTGAGGATTGTGACGGCCGGATTTCCCGATGAAATGGCAAGGCCTAAGATGGGTCGGGCAGATGGGTATGGAATGACCGGTTTGTCGAGCCAGAAGAAAATACTTGGCTGTCCCCAGGCTGACCACCGACCAATACAATGCCCATTGATCTCTGTGCTCAGGCAGCCACCTATTTCTGGGGTCATTGGTAGTTGGAATCCCTTAGGGCTTCCCAAACTAGAGATCCAGCGAATGGTCTCTCCGACCGGGCCCGCGATCTGCTTAATAAGCGCCAAGCTTTCCTCGGGGGTCTGCGAGCCAGGCAGTAGTGAGCGACCGGGCTGCTTGAAGCAGAGCCAGATCCATCGTCGACAAGGCGAGGACC
>JALRJP010000150.1 GCA_023261135.1 Burkholderiaceae bacterium
AACAGACATCAAGCATCTTAATAGTGGTGAGTGGAAAGTAATTACTGAAAAAGGAGATATAGTTTGTGAGCATGTTGTAAATGCTGCAGGAAGTTTTTGTCCTGAAGTGTCACAGATGGTTGGAATTAAAAATGTTCCAAGTATTAATATGATCCACCAATATCTTGTAACAGAATCGCATCCTGAAATAGAAAAATTAGATAAAGAGTTACCAGTAGTAAGAGATCCAGAATCTTCTGCTTATTTAAGACAGGAAGGCAAAGGTCTTTTGATTGGTCCATATGAAAAAGATGCTACCGCATGGGCACTAGATGGCATGGATTGGAAATTTGATATGGAATTATTAGAACCCGATTTAGATAGAATTGAAAAACATCTAGAAATTGGAATGAATCGAATTCCTCAATTTAAAGACGTTGGGATTAAGAAGATAATTTGTGGACCAATCACTCATACTCCTGATGATAATTTTTTAGCAGGTCCAGCACCAGGATTAAAAAATTTTTGGATGTTTTGTGCAGCAAGTATAGGAATTGCCCATGGAGGTGGAGCAGGAAAGTATATGGCGCAATGGATAGTTCATGGCGACTCTGAAATTAATATGTTGCCATTTGAACCTAGAAGATATTTGAGTTGGGTTAATAAAAATTATTCAGTTGAAAAATCATTGGAACAATATCGAAGAATGTATGTAACACCAATGCCACATGAAACTGTAGAGGTTGGTAGACCTATGAAAACATCTGGAGTTTATCAAACACTTAAGGAAAAAGGTGCTGAGTACTTTGATCTTTATGGATGGGAAAAACCAGCATGGTTCAATAAAGAAAATATTAAAGAAGAATTAAGCTATAAAAGAAATAATATTTTCAAAATAATTCAAAATGAATGTGAACATGTTCATCAACATGTTGGTATCATAGATTTAAGTACATTCTCTAAATATGAAATAAATGGCAAAGATAGTTTTAAATTTTTAGATAGAATTTCTGTCAATAAGGTTCCTAAAAAAGATGGCAGCATCGTCTTAACTCATGTTTTAAATGATATTGGCAGAATTCAAACAGAACTAACTATAACTAAACTAAAAGAAAACTCTTATTATGCTTTATCAGGTGCTACTTCAGAAATTAGAGATCTAGATTGGTTTAATCATCACAAAATCAGTGATGAAGAAATAGAAATTAAAAATGTAAGTTTAAGCAAAGGGGTTCTTGGTATTATTGGTCCAAAATCAAGAAAAGTATTACAAAAAATAACTAAAACTAATTTATCTAATGATAATTTTAAATGGCTGACCTCACAAAATATAATGATAGGCAATATTCATGTTTTAGCCCTAAGAGTTAATTATATGGGTGAACTAGGTTGGGAACTTCATTGTGAAATGAGCCAATTAGATGAACTTTACAAATTACTATGGGATGCTGGATTAGAAGAAAAAATTATAGATTTTGGTTCTCACGCTATGGAGTGATTGATCCGGTTAATGAAGGGGAGATCATGGGAGTCAGACAGATGGTGGAAAAGCCAGCTCCGGGGACTGAACCCAGTAACTATGCGTCTTATGGTCGATACCTATATACCCCAGAAATTTTTGACGCACTTCGTGCGACAGATAATACTCACGAGCATCAAGGTGAATTTACACAGACAGAGGCCATTAACCAATTGGCTTCAAGAGGTAGGGTTTCAGCAGTCAAAATGAAAGGGACCCGTTACGATGTTGGGGAGCCCTTGGGATATTTGTTGTCCTCACTACAATTTGGTTTGAGGCAGGATCGCTTTCGAGAAACGTTGATCTCAGAAATGGAGAAAATGCTGCGGCAGGAAAAAGTTAGGTGATCAGCTTGTTTTTCAACGAAGGGTAGCTTGTTCCAAAAGAGCGTAGGCCTCGCAAGTATCTCTTTCAGGCATCGTTGAATCTGGAAACCACTGCTGAATTAGGCATTCTTCTTCGCAGCCTTTCTGCCAGGGATAGAGGTTGTTTTCATCAGGCCAAATCAAGCGAAGTCTGCCATTGGTCATCGGCTTGCCAAGTGGATCAATTGGATTTTCC
>JALRJP010000151.1 GCA_023261135.1 Burkholderiaceae bacterium
AATGCTCTCCTCATTGATATCGACAACGGCAAGTCGAGTCTCTTGCTTTTCAGATGCATTCGCCTTTTGAGCATTATCGCGAATGAAGAGATCAAGAGACTGCGTGGCGGTTGTTTTAATCTGCTCACTGTGAATCGCCCAGGTGACGCCTAGGCTTGCAGCAATAAGAAGAAACTCAAAAAACCTATGACGAACCGCGCCCATAAACATCTTCAAGTCGCACGATGTCGTCTTCGCCAAGATAATCGCCGGACTGTACCTCAATGATCTCTAGAGGTTCATGGCCGAGGTTCGACAGGCGGTGCACTTCGCCTTTTGGGATATAAGTGCTTTGATTTGCTTGTAAGGCAAATACCTTCTCACCAATTTGCACCTGGGCCTCACCGCGCACCACAACCCAGTGCTCAGCCCGGCGAGCATGTTTTTGCAAGCTAAGGCTTGCGCCTGGCTTCACCATAATGCGTTTGACTTTGAAGCCTTGATCTTCATCGATACTGTCGTACCACCCCCAGGGGCGATGCACCTTTCGGTGAATATCCCGCTCCGAGCGTTGTTGGCTACCCAGTCGTTCGACGAGGTTCTTTATTGATTGACTCTGGCTCTGGTCAGCAACAAGCACGGCATCCGGTGTTTCAACCACCACAACTTTTTCTAGGCCTACAACGCTCACAAGGCGGCCATTGGCCGATACCAGGCAGTCTCGACTGTTTTCAAAAAGTGCATCGCCAAGATGCGCATTACCCTGAGCATCTTTATCAAGTGTCTTCCATACTGACTCCCAAGAGCCAAGGTCGTTCCAACCGGCATCAAGGCTCACCACGCTCGCTGAGACCGCCCCCTTGGCGCAGTGTTCCATCACTGCGTAATCGATGCTCTCGCTTGGAACTTGTTTAAATAGCTCAGGGTCCGGGCGATGCACTGTTATTGAATGGCCCACCCCTACCTGTTTCCCCTTAATGCCCCCCACGGACGACCCTACCCTAAGAGAGTCAATGCTTTGCTTGGCCCAGGCCGTCTCAACGGCCTTAAGAATATCGGGGCGATGCCCTGCCAGCGCTTTGTTCCACACCGACGCACGCGTTATAAAAATTCCAGCGTTCCAGAGCATCTTGCCCTCGCTGAAGTAGCCTTGGGCGAGCTCGGTGTTGGGTTTTTCAACAAACTGAGAAACAGGTCTCACGGCGTTTTCACTTGTTTCGGCGCCCTGGGGCTCAATGTAGCCGTAGCCTGTTTCGGCATGGCTTGGACGAATGCCCAGGGTCACAATCGTATCCTGGCTCCGAGCGACCTCATAGGCTTTTTGAATGGACTGCGCAAAGGCGGAGACGTCCTCAATGGTTTGGTCGGCGGGCATCACCAAGAGCACTGGGTCGATATCTTGAACGGTGGCTTGATGACTACCCTGGATCGATGCTAAGGCACCTAAGGTCAGTGCTGGCGCCGTGTTACGGCCCGTGGGCTCTAAGATGAGCTTCGCCTGATGAACCCCAATCTCCTCGAGCTGTCCGAGCACCAAGAAACGGTGCTCTTCATTACAAACAATAAGAATGGACCCACCATCAGGGCTTAATTTGGTCCTATCTTCTGCGGGACATGCCTGCATGGCGTAACAGGCTCTTTGCACGGCCTCTTGAAAAAGACTTGCGTTTGTAGTGAGTCGAACAAACTGCTTTGGGAAGAGTGCCCGCGACAAAGGCCATAAACGGGTGCCCGACCCACCGCACATAACGACTGGAACAAGAGGGTGCTGCATGAGAAATCCTTTAGAACCGATGATGAAGTCGCACGGTAATACCAAGCTCGGGGGCCTGGCCTGACTGATTCTGCGCACTTGGAAGCAGCACGAATTCGTGCTGAAGACTGGTCATCGGGCTTAGCCGTTGCTGATAGCCCAGCCCAAGGAAGATGTCACGCTGTCGACTGGCAAGGCTAATTCGCTCGGTGCTGTGGCGAACAGTGTCTTGCGGCCCTACCAACTGCGGAACCTTCAGATTAAGACTCCCCCACTCGATGGTCTCCGGCTGCCAGACACGCAG
>JALRJP010000152.1 GCA_023261135.1 Burkholderiaceae bacterium
CCAATATTCGAGTTGCCCCTGGAGCGTGCGGTGTTCAACCTTGGCAGCGAGCCTGGCGGCATCGAGCAAATCCCCTGCAATTCGAACCGAATAGCTGTCCATTGTGGCCTCCAAATTAGAGTTACCACAATTGTAGTAAGCAAGCCGAAAACTGCAAAGAAACCCTTACAACCATCAAACTAATTTCCCCAAAGCGTAGCCAATGGGGTTACCCCACCTACTAACACCGGCCATTGACCTAATCACTTTTTTATAAATAAAACTAAATATATATAATTTTAAACGATTTAAAAAAGTATAAAATGCAGTTTAAATGAAAAGCTTATCTCCGCCACCCTTGCCTGTTGTGCGCAGCCTCGTTCGGCTCGGTCAAGCCATTTCGCTTGCTCGTCGGCGTAGGCACCTGACACAAGATGACCTTGGGCGACGAATTGGCGCCTCTGCGCACACGGTTCGGCGCATGGAGACAGGTCACCCGGGCACCACAATTATTCAAATTGCAAGGGCGTTACAGGTGTTCGGGGAACTGGACAAGCTCAACCAATTGCTCGACACGCCCGAAGACACCATAGGCCTAACGCTGATGAACGAAAAGCTGCCTCAGCGTGTGCGCAAATCTCGCAAATCAACCGAGTCGGGCGCTTTTTAATGGCCCCCAAGACCACCTTAAAAAAAGCTGAAAGACCAGCCCCATTGCGAACCCAGATGGATGTCTGTCTGGGCAAGGCCGAAAAGCCCCTCGGGCGGCTTATTTTCATTAAAGACGGACCAAGGGAGTTTTCTCAATTCGCCTACAGTGAAGACTGGCTGGCAGATAACCAATTCTTCGATGTCTCGCCCGATCTCAGCCGCCAAAGCGGCTATCAACTTCGCAAGCCCCTCACAAAGAACGACACCTGCTTTTTTTTGGCCCTGGCCGATACCGAACCCGATGCTTGGGGCCGACGTGTCATTGCGCGTGCGCATGCTAAGGCGCGCGCCAAAGACAGTGCGCTCGCTGCGCTCACCGAGGCGGACTACGTTGCAGGCGTGGACGATATAAGCCGTGTAGGCGCTCTAAGGCTGCGAGATGAGAACGGCCATTATTTGCGAAGTGTGGGTCAAGGAGAGCGGCCCGCGCCCCCCTTTCTGGAATTGGAAAAAATTCTCCTTGCCTCCCGCGCATTGGAAGATAACAAAGAAACCGCCGAAGACTTAACTTACCTACAAGGCAAAGCAACATCCCTTGGTGGCATGCGTCCCAAGTGCACCATTCTGGATTCCGATGGTGCGCTTTCGCTAGGCAAATTTCCCAGCGTGAGCGATGAGCGCTCAGTCACACGCGGGGAGGTTCTGGCCCTGAAGCTGGCTCAACTTGTGCGGGCATTGACAGTGCGAAAGCAAGGATCGTCATGGTTCAAGACCAGCCCGTTGCCATGATTCGGCGATTTGACCGAACGCCCGAGCAAAACCGTATTCCCTACATCTCAGGCGCAACTCTTCTGCAAGCCAATCGCGACGATGAACATTCCTACACAGAAATCATCGATGAAATGCGCGTTAGATGTAAAAACTTTATCGAAGATGCGCAGCAGCTATGGCGACGCCTGGTCTTTAACCATCTCATTACAAACGTTGATGATCACCTCCAGAATATTGGGTTCCTTTACTGCGAAAATAATGGGTGGCGGCTGGCCCCCGCGTTTGATCTCAATCCATTTCCGGAAAAGGATTCGGAGTCTAAAACCTGGCTGAGCGAAGACAGCGGTCCGATTACGTCGATTCAGCAACTGCTGAATCAAGCCGCCCGTTTTGAGCTAACACAACCACAGGCGCAATCCATTGTTCAAGAAGTGGCAATGGCGGTTAATCAGTGGAAAGAGGTGGCAACCTCAAGCGAAGTCGGATTGCAACCCAACGAACTGCGTGACTTCAAGCTGGCCTTCCGCCGCTAACACCTTCTCGTTTTGCGCTTAAATGGTGAGTCGCAGAAGATGTTGTAGAGTTGCTCTTAACTTCACCAACCCTTTGAATTTATGGCTTATCA
>JALRJP010000153.1 GCA_023261135.1 Burkholderiaceae bacterium
AGGAAGTCTGCTTGGGTTACTGGAGAGGATGATCTGTGTAGTGCCCGGGCTGAACAGATTCTTTTGCTACCAGCTCTATGTCCTTACGGCGAAGGAATGATCTGGGAGCAAATTTGGTGCCGGAGGCGGGACTCGAACCCGCACACCATCTCTGGCGCCGGATTTTGAGTCCGGTGCGTCTACCAATTCCACCACTCCGGCAAAGAGCGTTCGTAGGATCGTAGTATAGCGGTTGATCTGTGTCTTTGAGCCAGATCTTGTAGGCGAGTAATCTCAACGTTTAAAGCGGTGGGCGTTACTATGTCGCCCAATGATTCTTCAAAACATTACGTTGCAACGCGAGGACCGCCCGGTCTTTAAAGACCTTAATCTGCGGCTGACTGCCCGTAAAACGGGTCTGGTGGGCCTTAATGGCTCCGGTAAGACATCGCTTCTGCGCCTACTTCAGGGTCTTGACCGACCTGAACAAGGCAGTATTCTGGAACGCAAGAATACTGGGCTTATTTTTCAGTCGCCCGACCAGCAGCTTCTGTTTCCCACGGTTATGGAAGAACTGTGCTTTGGTCAGTTGCAGCGCGGGGGAGTCCAGGCTGAGCTTGAGGAAAAAGCGAGAGCCTTGGCTATGACATACGGTGCTCAGCACCTCGTTCGAAGGCCCACCCACGAGCTCTCGCTGGGAGAGAAGCAGCTTGTCTGCATTCTTTCGGTGCTTATGGACGAGCCCGAGACCCTTTTGTTTGACGAACCTTTTGCAAGCCTGGATGCGCGAGCAACACAACATCTGCTTAGGCTAATAAAAACACTTCCTCACCAAATTATTATGGCAAGCCATAACCTCACTCTGTTAGAAGATTTTGAAGAAGTTGTTTGGCTTGATGCAGGGCGGGTTGTGATGCAGGGCCCTCCATTTGACGTTCTTCGGTCGTTTCGCGAACTCTTATCTCAACCCGTCGAGCCTGAGTCACCTGGCCATGCTTAGCCTGTACCTTGGTCAAGTTACCTGGCTTCATCGTATGCCTGCCGGTTGGAAGCTTCTGGCCCTGGCGTTGGCCTCTGTTCTGCTTCTTCCTGTTACTCATTTGTGGGTACTTGCAGGGTCCACTCTGCTTGCTACTCTTGGTCATATCAGCCTTGGCGCAGCAGGCAGACGACGCCTGCTCATACTTTTCAAAACACTGCTGCCCATGCTTGTCTTTCTAGCTATTGCCCAGTGGTTGAGCTTTGTTCTTACACTGGGGCTTGAGCAAGGCAATCGCCAAGGCCTTGAGCAGGCTCTTACTACTTTCTTCCGTATTCTTGTTATGGTGACACTCGCAGACCTCATCACGCTGTCATCCACCAGCCAAGAACTTATCCATGCCCTTCGATTTTTATTTACCCCTTTGCGTGGCCTCGGGGTCTCCTCTGAAAAACTCTCTCTGGCTATGGCCCTAGTATTTCGCTGGGTAAGTCTTTTGAAGATTGAATGGGAGTCCATACGGGCAAGCTTTAAAGTGCGTGGATGCAAGAACCCTAAACTCAGTTCGACCACACCACTTCTACGGCGGGCGCAGCGCATGACGGTAACCATGACCGACGCACTTCGTGCCCGCGAACCGAAGAGCGATTTGTGAAACGCTATTTCCTTATGTTGTGGTTCTGGCTGGCCAACAAAGGCAGTCGTCGCAGTGTTGTGAACGCTAACAGTTCAGTTGTTGTTAGTCTTACAAGCTACGACCCGCGAATTACTCGGGTGTTTGCCACCATCGAAAGTATTGCAGCAGGCAGGCTTAAACCCAGACGTCTCCTCCTTTGGCTTGACGACTCGTTCAAGCACAAGCCCATCCCGGAGTCTCTTAGGCGTCTTGAGAAACGAGGCCTTGAAATTCTGTTTTGTTCGGACGATGGGCCGCACAAAAAGTATCGGCCCTATGTGCTTTCCCAGGTCAAACACCTGGTGCCACTTGTAACTGCAGATGACGATGTCTTGTATCCACACGCTTGGCTTGACGAACT
>JALRJP010000154.1 GCA_023261135.1 Burkholderiaceae bacterium
TTCGGCGGCAATACGCGCATTCTCGCGCTTAAGCCTCCACTGCACATAAACACCAAGCGCGAGTACCGAGACGATCGGGCAAATTGATGCGGAGGCTAGGATTCCGAAGCCCTCCACAGCACCGACAGCCTTACCAAAGCCCAGCCCCATCGCGAGAACCAAAGGCACGGTAACTGGACCCGTTGTCACCCCCGCGCTATCCCAGCCCACATTCACAAACTCTTCAGTTGAGAGGTAGGTAAGGATGACACCGGCAATGTAGCCAGGAATAAGGATGTAAAGGATGCTGAACCCGAAAATAAGTTTAACGATTCCAAGCGTAATACCGATTGCCACACCAAACGACACGGAGTACATGAGCATGGACTTCTTGAAGGAGCCGTTTGTGAGGTTTTGCACCGTTAGACCCAAGGCGTTAAGAGCAGGTTCTGCCAGGGTGGCTCCGAAGCCAAGGATCCAGGCAAAAAGTGCTGCAATAAAGATACCCGCCCCTGCTGCATAAAGCGGTGCATTGGGCATGGCATCAATTGCTGTAAACAGGCCGGGCACCAAACTACCGGCACCGTCTCCAAGTTTAGCGAGACCGTAGGTAAGCCCCACGCTAAAAATACACATACCGACCACGGAGAGAAAAATACCGTAGACGATGATGAAGGCGTTGGGCAATTTCTCGCGCAGAACGAGGAAAAGCACGATCATGAGGAAGATGACCAGAGGCACAATGGCGCGTACACCGCCAACGACTTCAGCCCAAGGCGACACTGTCCACCAATCGACTGCACCGGAGGCAGCAGCTGCAGCGGCGGCCTGCTTAGCGGCTGCCTCTGCAAGAATGGTGTCGACGGGCACTGTAACTTGGTAGTAAATAGCAAGCAGACAGACACCAATAATAGGAAAGAGCGAAGCCAGGGTCACGATACCAAAACCCTGAAGCTTACTTTCGCCTGCACCACCTGCTGTTGCAACCCCAATACCAAGGGCCAGAACCAGAGGCACCGTGACGGGGCCGGTTGTAACGGCGCCGGTATCCCAGGCCAGACCGATCATGGTACGAAGGTCATCGTTAAAAAAGCAAAATGCAGTCAACAAAAAGACGGGTACCAGGCTCATGTATATGAGCGGCTTAAGGCTCCAGTTGTAAAGGAACCGGAGGGTTCCAATAACCGCCGCAACACCTACCCCCGCACCCACCACCAATACTGTGGCATCAACCCGGTCGTTAAGTAGGGTATACAGGTAAGGCGCCACCTTGGGGTCAACAATTTGACCGGCCACCTGCAACGCACCGATAGCGGGCTCAGCGAAGGTAACACCGACGCCAAGAAGGAAGGCAATAAACAAAACGCCCACCAGCGGGAGCTTGAGTGGGAGCTTGCTACCAATGATTTGACCGAAGGGCATAAGACCAAGCTTCAGGCCTTCGAGGAAGATCATAAGACCGACCATGACCGCTAATAGACCCAGACCCAGAACGCCGGCCTCTTGAATGCTGACACCGAGCACCAGGATCTGGAAGAGTGCTAAATAAGCGGCCAGAGGCACGACGGCATTGACCTGCTCCATGAACCTGGTCTGCAGGTAGGGCTGGAGAAGACGGTAGACATCAATTCCCGACATCTTCAGCTTTTCAGGCTTCTGGGGAATTTCGCGGCCCTGCGAGTCGAACTCGGGCTGCGGCATAAGTTTGGAGTAACTAATTTGTTCGGAATCGACCGTAATGGCCTGAACATAGTCACCGTAGCGGACGTGACGCGGCATATACCCCCCTAAAAATCAACCAAATAGACACTACTTCTAGAAATTTTCAGCCGACAGTACACCAGGGTTGGTAAAATCGCAACCGCATGACCATGCCTTCAGAAAAAAGTTCGAGAAAACCCCTAGGTGTTTTGGATTTCAGTCACAAAGGGCTAAGCCCGTAATATAAGCGCATGAGGACTAAATTCTGAGGATCTTGGCGTTGAAGATG